>NZ_JAYKZX010000001.1:0-362500 GCF_035989265.1 Sphingobium sp. HWE2-09
GCTGTTCGGCGACGCCCCGCCACCCGCCGACCGCCCCCGGATCAGGGACTGACGATGATCAGCAGACGCCATATCCTGACCAGCGCCGGTGCTTTGGTCGCCACCGCCGGATTGCCGGTCACGACATGGGCAGCGACAACGGACATGCCGGGCCTGGCGTTCGTCTATGAAGCAATCGTCACGCTGGAGCCGACGCAGGAGGTCGGCCCCACACCCCTTGGCACAAGACGCCGCGTGCCGATCACCGGCGGCACCTTCGCCGGACCGCGCATCCGCGGCACGGTACTGGCGGGCGGCGCGGACTGGCAGCTGAAACGCGCCGATAACTGGACCGTGATCGAAGCGGACTATATGATGCGCGCCGATGACGGCACGCTGATTCATGTCCGCAATGTCGGCCTGACCAACAGCAGGGTGCCCGGCGCGACCAGCCGCTATCTGCGCACTATCCCCAGTTTCGAAGCGCCCACCGGCCCGCACGACTGGCTCAACCAGGCGATCTTCATCGGCACCATCGGCCCGCCGCCCGACGACGCACCCAAGCCATCGGTGCGCATCCGCGTCTATCGCGTCACATGAATTGCGCACTGCTCCTCCTCTGCGCGGTCATGATCGCTGGCGGCTGCACGACGACCAGCACATCGCAGGCGCCCACCAAAACCGTCGACAGCTGCACCCCGACCGCCCAGTTCGCCTTCGTCTGCGGCGCGACCAAGCCCGAAGACCTCGCCCATATCCCCGATACGCCCTGGATCATCGCCAGCGGCTTTGCCACCGGCGCCGGGCTCAAGCTGATCGACAGCCGCACCCGCCGCGCCAGCCTCTGGTTCAACGGTGCGCACGACCAAGTCGCGCCCGATCCCCGCTATCGCGATTGCGCGACGCCGCCAGATCCGAAACTCTTCACCGCCCGCGGCCTCAGCCTGCGCATGACCGGGGCGGGGCAGGGGAGGCTGTTGGTCGTCAATCACGGCGGACGCGAAGCCATCGAAGTCTTCGCGATCGATGCGCGCGGCGGTGGCGTCCCCACGCTCCAATGGCAGGGCTGCCTCGCCATGCCCGACGGCCATGTCGCCAATGCCGTCGCCTCCTATAGCGATGGCACCGTGATCGCGACCGTGCTGACGCGCCCAGGCACCAGCATCACCGATTTCGTCCTCGGCCGCGTCACCGGCGGCGTCTATGCGCGCGGCCCCGCCGATCGCGCCTTCCACCTGCTGCCCGGCACGGAGCTACCGGGCAATAACGGGCTGGAAACCGCGCGGGACGATAGCGGCTTCTACGTCATCGCCTTCGGCCTGCGCGAGGTGGTTGCCTATGCGCGCCAGGACACGCGCCAGCCGTTGTGGCGCGCGCAGGCGCCCGAATTTATGCCAGACAATATCCATTGGGACGGCGACCGACTGCTGCTGGCGGGCATGGTGCGCGACGAACCGGCCTGTGGGGGATTGCGCAAGATCGTCGATGGCGTCGCCGACGGCATGACCTGCCATCGCGGCTATGCCGTGGCCCAACTCGATCCGGCAACCCGGCGCTTTTCGCTGGTCGCTTATGGCCCGCCGGATCCAGCGTTCAACGGCGTATCGGCAGCGATCATCCTGGGTAACGATCTGTGGCTCGGCTCCTATCAGGCAGACCGGATCGCCATTCGTCGCCTGCCATAATTTGTATGAACTAGTTCGTACATTTTTCTTGCCGAAATATTATGTTGCGCGTAGAAGCGAGTCTGCAAGATCGGGACATATATTCCGACGCAGCGGGGAGGATCGGGCCAGTCATGGGCCAGCTTAGTCACATATCGACCCAACGCCATCCCGCCTCCGTTGGCGCGCGGCGGATCGCGGCATGAGAGCGACCGCAGAACAAGGCGCGATGCTCCGGCCAACCCGCGCACGGATCGGCATATTGGCGCTCATCAGCGTCGCTACGCTGCTCAACTATATGGATCGCGCCGTCATGGGCGTGGCCGCTCCTTCCCTGACCGCCGAACTCAAGATTTCGCCGGAGATGATGGGCTTCATCTTTTCCGCCTTCTCCTGGACCTATGCCGCGGCGCAAATTCCCGGCGGCCTGCTGCTCGATCGCCTCGGCACGCGCATCACCTATGCCGGGTCGCTGATCCTCTGGTCCTTCTTCACCCTCCTCCACGGCTTGGCCAGCAATGTGGCGATGTTGTTCGGCTTCCGTCTGGCGCTGGGCATGGCGGAGGCGCCTTGCTACCCGTGCAACAGCCGTATCTTGAGCAGTTGGTTCCCGCAGGATGAACGGGCGCGCGCCAATTCGGTCTATGCCGTGGGGCAATATGCGGGCCTGGCCTTTTTCAGCCCCGTCCTCTTCTGGGTGGTGGGCAGCTTCGGCTGGCGCGCCCTGTTCTTGATCGCAGGGGCGTTGGGCATGGCGTTCGGCCTGCTCATGTATGCCCGTTACCGCGATCCGGCCGACAGCCGCCGCGTCAACGCCGCCGAACTTGCCTATATCGAAGCGGGCGGCGGCGTCGCCATCGCCAAGGGTGATGAAAAAATCCCCTTCTCTTGGGCCAATGTCCGCAAGCTGATGGGCAAGCGCCAGATATTGGGCGCGTCGATCGGCCAGTTCTGCGGCAATTCGACGCTGGTCTTCTTCCTCACCTGGTTCCCGACCTATTTGGCGACCGAGCGCGGCATGGACTGGCTCAAATCCGGCACCTTCGCCGTGCTGCCCTATATCGCTGCGTCCGCTGGCGTATTGCTGGGCGGGCAGGTGTCCGACATGCTGATCCGCCGCACCGGCTCTGCCAATATCGGCCGTAAACTGCCGATCGTCGCGGGCCTGCTGCTCGCCTCCACCATCGTCGCGGCCAATTTCGTGCAGAGCAACACGCTGGTCATTGCCATCATGTCGATCGCCTTTTTCGGCCAGGGCATGGTCAATCTGGGCTGGACCCTGATTTCCGACGTCGCCCCGCGCCAATATATCGGCCTGACCGGCGGCGTCTTCAACCTGTGCGCCAACCTGGCGGGCATCGTCACGCCGATCGTCGTCGGCATCATCGTGGGGCAGACCGGTTCCTTCTACGGCGCGCTCGCCTTCATCGGCGTCCTCGCACTGGTCGGCGCCGCCGCCTATATTTTCATCGTGGGGGATGTGCGCCGGGTGGAACTGGATTGAGCCTGCAAACAGGCCAGTCATGCGTTTCGAAATGTACGAACTAGTTAGTAATAAAAGGGAGGATCATATGACATCAGCTTTCACCAAGCAGTTGCGACTGGGCGGTTCGGTGGCGACGCTCGCGCTATGCACGCTCACCGCGCCGACCTTCGCGCAGGATCAGGCCGCCCCGGCTGAGGAAGCCGCCACCGCGCTGGCCCCACCGGCCGCCGACGCATCCGCGCAACAGACAGCCGACATCGTCGTCACCGGATCGCTGATCGCCCGCCCCAATAATGTCGCCGTCAGCCCGATCGTCACCGTCTCGGATGAACTGGTCCAGCAGAGCGGCCAGATCACGCTGGAAGATTCGCTCAATCAGCTGCCCGGCTTCACCCCCTCGGGCAACGCAGGCACCGGCGGCCAGGGGGCGGGCGGTCGCGCCACGCTCAACCTGCGCGGTCTCGGCTCCAACCGCAATCTCGTCCTGCTCGACGGCCGTCGCCTGCCGCTGTCGGATATCAACGGCAATGTCGACATCAACATCCTGCCGGAATCGATCATCGGCTCGGTCGACGTCATCACCGGCGGCGCATCGGCCATCTACGGGTCGGACGCGATGTCCGGCGTCGTCAATTTCAAGACCGACAAATATTTCGACGGCATCCGCGGCGACATCCAGAACGGCAACAGCTTCCGCGGCGATTATGGCAAGTTCAACGCCTCGCTCGCGCTTGGCACCAAATTCGCCGACGACCGCGGCCGCCTGATGCTGGCCTTGAGCTACGGCCAGCGCGATCCGCTCTCCGGCTCGCAGCGCGGCTTCTTCTCGGACAAGGTGCCCTCGTCCTTCATCGGCACCGGCGCCTTCGTTCCTAACGCGCTCAACCTGCCGAACCAGGCGGTGTTGAACGGCCTGTTCGCCAGCTATGGCGTCAACCGCACGATCAACCCCACGCTGAACCTGGGCTTCAACAATGACGGATCGTTGTTCGTCCAAACGGGTGCCGTCAATTATAAGGGGCCGACGACCGGCGCCTATGCCGTCGTCGGCGGCAATGTCCGTATGCCGGTCGGCCCGCAGTTGCAGATTTTGAACGCCTTCGAACGCAAATCCGCCTTTGCCAAGGGCGAGTTCGACCTGACTGAAGCGCTGACCGCCTATGGCCAGTTCCTCTATGTCGATTCCACCGTCACCACCGAAAGCGGCGGCAGCCTGACGCAGTTCGCGCCCTTCACCACCATTCCGGTCAGCAATCCGTTCATCCCCAACGACCTGCGCACCCTGCTGGCGTCGCGCGCGAACCCCGGCGATCCCTTCCGCTGGAGCGCCCGCTATGTCGGCATCGGCGACAAGGGCTGGGACGAAAATTACCGGGTCCAGCAATATCTGGGCGGGCTGAAGGGCACGATCGGCGGATCGTGGAAGTTCGACGCCTTCGCCGCCTATGACGAAACCGTCCATAACCAGTCAATGTTCAACGCCGTCCTGAAAACGCGCGTGCAAACCCTGCTCAACGCCCCCGATGGCGGCGCGTCGCTGTGCGCGGGTGGCTTCAACCCCTTCGGCATCGCCAACGCGACCAGCCTGTCGCGCGAATGCCAGCAATATATGACCGCAACGATCAACAGTCGCGAACGGCTGACCCAGACGCAGGTCCAGGGCCAGGTCAACGGCCCGCTGTTCAACCTGCCCGCCGGGCCGGTCCAACTGGCATTGCTCGCCGGCTATCGCAAGAACACCTATAAATACGACCCCAGTTCCGATCTCGTCACCAACAATGTCGAAGGCGTCGTCGGATCGAACCCCGCCCGTGGCGAGATCAGCGTCAAGGAGTTTGCGGCACAGATCGACGTGCCCTTGCTGTCCGAAACCCCCTTCTTCCACGAACTGGGTGTCGGCGCGGCCTTCCGCTATTCTGACTATAAACCCAGCGGCAGCGTGAAGAGCTATGAATTCGACGCCCGCTGGCAACCGGTCCAGTCGCTGCTGATCCGCGGCAGCTACCAACGGGCTGTGCGCGCGCCCAATATCGGCGAACTCTTCTCGCCGGTCACCGGCTCGCAACTCGCCATCGGCACCCCGCCGCTCGCGATCGGCGATCCGTGCGACGTACGCTCGGCCGCCCGCACCGGCGCCAATGGCGCGCAGGTCCGCGGCCTCTGCCTGGCGCAGGGCATTCCCGCGGCCGCCATCGACGCCTATCAATTCGCCACCACCGCGACCGGCGGCAACATTCAGGGCAACGGCGCCCTGACCCCGGAAAAGGCGAACACCTTCAACGTGGGTTTCGTCTATAATCCCAAATTCTCGTCGCCCTGGCTGTCGGGCTTCTCCTTTTCGGTCGACTATTACAACATCAAGATCCGCAACGTCATATCGACCATCAACGGCCTGACCGTGCTCGCCAAATGCTATAATCTGGATGGATCGAACAGCAGCTACGCCAACAGCAACGAATTTTGCCGATTGGTCGAACGCGACCCCACCGGCCAGCTCGTCGCCATCGCCCAGCCTTATCTCAACCTCGGCGCACTCGACACCGACGGCGTCGATGTGCAGGTCAACTGGTCGCTTCGCCTGTCGGAAGCCGGCATCGGCGATGGCTCTGGCAAAATCTACGCCTCGTCCGCCATTGGCTGGCTGAACCATTATAAAGTCCAGACCCTGCCCGGTTCGGCGTCGCAGGATTTCGTCGGCACCAGCACGCCGGGCCGCCCGCTGCCCAAGTGGAAGGCGCTGACGACCCTGGGCTACAGCTCCGACGTCTTCGGCATCGGCCTGCGCTGGCGCTATCAGGGCAAGTTGCGTGACATCAGCGCCATCACCTCGCCCGCGGCCGAACAGGTGGGGGTGAAGCCCTATAATCTGTTCGATGTCTTCTCCACCGTCGACATCAACGACAATCTGCAACTGCGCGGCGGGGTCACCAATCTGTTCGACAAGGGCATTCCCTTCGTAGCCAGTTCGCAGAACGGCACGGATGCCGGCACCTACGACATGGTCGGCCGCTCCTTCTATGTCGGTGCGAAGTTCAAATTCTGACCTCCCCCGTTCCCCGCCGCCGCCCCGGCGGCGGGGAACACCCCTTGCTATCGGATCGCCCTCTTTTGACCCAGTCCCGCTCCGTTCCCCGCTACCTCACCGGCCTCATCGGCCGCGATATTCAGGCCTCGCTCTCGCCGCGCCTGCACGAAAGCGAAGCCGATGCGCAGGGCGTCCGCCTCATCTATCGCCTATTCGATTTCGCGGCGGACGGACGGGACGGATCGGACCTGCCGCGCCTGCTCGACGCGCTGCAGCTGGCCGGTTTCGCGGGCGTCAACATCACCCATCCTTATAAGCAGGCGGTGATCGCCCATCTCGATGATCTCTCGCCCCAGTCCGCGCAGATCGGTTCGGTCAACACCGTCGTCTTTCGCGACGGACGGCGGCTGGGCTTCAACACCGACGTCACCGGTTTTACCGAAAATCTCCGCACCGGCCTGCCGCCCCATGCCGCCTTCGATCATGTGGTTCAAATGGGCGCGGGCGGGGCAGGGGCGGCCACTGCCCATGCGCTGATGGACCTGGGCGTCCAGCATCTCACCCTGTTCGATTCCGACACGGCCCGCGCCGAAAACCTCTGCGCCGCCCTCTGCGCCATCCATGGCGCGGGGCGGGCGGACGTAGGGCATGACCTGCCCGCCGCGATCGCGCAGGCCGACGGTATCGTCAATGCGACCCCCATGGGCATGGCGGTCCATCCCGGATCGGCTATTCCCCGCGACCTGCTCGACCCGCGCCTGTGGGTTACCGACATCGTCTATTTCCCGCTCGAAACTCAATTGCTGCGCGACGCGCGAGAAGTGGGCTGCGCCACGCTCGACGGCGGCGGCATGACCATCTTTCAGGCGGTCGGCGCCTTCCATCATTTTACCGGCCTGGCCGCCGATCCGGTGCGCATGGGCGCCAATTTCCGCGCGGCGTTGCAGGGCTGACCGCCATGATCGACTGGCCGCATCCTTCTTGCCGTTCATGAACGATCCAGTACGTTATCGAAGCGTCGCGACGGAGGACTGACAAGCATGAGCCTGCAATTCGGCATCGCCACCGTATCGCTCAGCGGCACGCTGGAGGAAAAACTCCGCGCCGCCGCCACCGCCGGGTTCGATGGCGTGGAGATTTTCGAAAACGACCTGATCGCTTCGCCGCTGCGCCCGCGCGAAGTCCGCGCGATGCTCGATGATCTCGGCCTGTCCTGTATGCTCTACCAGCCGTTCCGTGATTTCGAAGGGATGCCCGGTGCCATGCGCCAACGCGCCTTCGATCGGGCGGAGGCCAAGTTCGACCTGATGGGCGAACTCGGTACGCGCCATATCCTGGTCTGCTCCAACTGTTCCCCCACGCGCTGGGCGAACGCAACCGCATCGTCGCCGACTTTCAGCAACTGGGCGAACTCGCCGCCAGCCGCGACATTATCGTCGGCTATGAAGCACTCGCCTGGGGCCGCCATGTCTTCGACCATCGGGACGCCTGGGCGATCGTGGAGGCGGTCGATCATCCCAATGTCGGCATCATCCTCGACAGTTTTCATTCCCTCTCCCGCGGCATTCCCAGCGACAGCATCCGCGCTATCCCCGCCGACAAGATCGCCTTCGTCCAATTGGCCGACGCGCCGAAACTGGATATGGACCTGCTCTACTGGAGCCGCCATTTCCGCAACTTTCCAGGGCAAGGCGGCCTCCCGGTCGAAGCCTATGTCGCGGAGATATTGGCGACCGGCTATACCGGCCCGCTCAGCCTCGAAATCTTCAACGACCGCTTTCGCGGCTGGTCCGCTGATCTGATTGCCGCCGATGGCCTGCGATCGCTGCGCCACGTCGAGGATGCAGCGCTGCGTCTGCTTGATCGGCCGACCGCCGCGCCACCACCGCCGCCCCATGTCCACCCCGAATTTGTCGAATTTGCCGTCGGCGACGCGGATGTCCCTGCGCTTGAAGCGATGTTCGGATCGCTCGGCTTCGTACGGACCGGCATCCATCCGACGAAGGCGGTCAGCCGCTGGCAGGCAGGCGCTGTCAATCTCGTCATCAACGCCGAACCGCACGGTTTCGGCCACGACTTCCACCAGACCCACGGACCATCCATCTGCGCCGTCGGCCTTGTCGTGCCGGATCGTGACGCCGTCGCCGCCCGCGCCGCGCATCTGGGTATCCGCGCGGTCGATGATCATGACGCGCCGGGCAATTTGGCGTTCCCCGCCCTGCGCGGCATCGGCGGCAGCCTTGTCTATCTCGTCGGCGCGAACGAGGTCGGCGCGATGTGGGACGCCGAATTTACCCCAACAGGCGGGGTCCATGACGATGCGCCGCTCGCCATCGATCATCTGGCCGCCGTGGTGCGGATCGAGGAATATCTGTCCTGGCAACTCTATTGGCGCGCACTCTTCGGCCTTCAGCAAAGTTTCCAGGCCGACGTCATCGATCCTTCGGGCCTGGTCTTGAGTCAGCCGCTACAGTCGTCCGATGGCGCCTTGCGTATTACTCTCAATGCATCCGAAGCGCTCGGCACGCTCTCGTCGCGCTTCGTCGAACATAATCTGGGCGGCGGCTATCAGCATATCGCCCTGGCGACGCCGGACCTGTTGGCAACGGCCGATCGCATGGTCGCGAAGGCCGCCGACATCCTGCCGATCCCGGCCAACTATTATGACGATATCGCGGCGCGCTTTGGCCTGGACGATACCCGCCGCGATGCTTTGGCGCAGGCGGACATTCTCTATGATGCTGACGGCGTTGGCGATTATCTCCAACTCTACAGCCGCGCCTTCCGCAAGCGCTTCTTCTTCGAATTTGTCGAGCGCCACGAGTATCAGGGCTATGGTGCCCCCAATGCCAGCATCCGGCTCGCATCGCAGGAACGCTATAAATATGCGGCGACGGTGATGGATTGAACCTTGAAGCAGGATGTCTTTGTTTCGACCCGTCGGTTCGAGCGCAGTCGAGCAGCTGGCACCGCCATACCCAGCTCTACTAGCACCGCCAGGCTCAGCTTTGCCTCATGTCTCGGCTTCGCTCAAAACGGACCCCACATGATGTCCCAACATTAATCCATCCTGCGCCATGGGCGCGGTGGGACAACAGCGCGGGCGGTATTGGCCGCGCCACCCGGCAGGATGGCGCGATATCGGCGTCACGCCTCCGTGTCGGCCTTGCTCGCCTTGATGCCCAACTTCCTGCGCGGCGACTTGGCCGGGCTTTTCGCCTTGGCCGGTTCCGCCGCCGACATATCCGCTGCAACCTTAGCCTTACGCCCGCGCTTGGCCGCAGGCCCGCTGGTCGCCACAGTCTCGTCCGACGTCTTGGCCTTGCTATCCGCTACGCTGGCGGGTGCTGCCGTCTTTCGGCGACCGGCCTTCGGCTTGGCCGCGTTGGCTTGCGTCGGGCTTTGTTCGACCGATGGCGCGGCCCCCGCCGCCGCTGCCGCCCGCGCCTGCGTGCCACGCTGGCCCAGCCCCAGCTTCTGCGCCACGGCACGACGCTGCTCGGAATAGGCCTGCGCCACTATGGGGTAGGATTCGGGCAATCCGTACCGTTGGCGATATTCCGCAGGCGTCAGGCCATGGGTCGCCAGATGCCGCTTGAGCGTCTTGTACGGCCGCCCGTCGATCAGGCTCAATATATGATCGCGCGACGCGATGCTCTTGCGCACGCTCACCGCCGGCACATGCTCGACCGTCTCGTCGGGAGCGGGAACAGTCTCCGCAATCAGCGCAGCGCGCGTCGACTGGATCAACCCTGCCAGGTCTTCGCTCGCGACTATATTATTAGCGACATAAGCGCTCAGCAACTGAACCGTCAGGCTGATGTAATCGGGCTGCTCGATGTCGGCCATGCAATATATCCTATCCAGATTGACCGGGCCTTCGGCTATGGGTCGTCATTGGGTGGCCCGGATGACCTTGTGCCGTCCTGCAGCGCATTTGTCAAAAACTGTTCGGCCTTGAAAAGCAAATCCTATTATGGCGTCAGGCACGAAGACTGATCCATGTCATTGCCCGATTGGTCGGCGGCTACGCTATACTCATCATCATTGCGTGGGATGCTGGCATGATATTCACCGGATCATGCCATCTCCACAGAGCGTAAAATTCACGCCTCGCCCGCCGATCCGCCCAACGCCTTGACCAGCGCAATGCTTGCACGCATCCGCGCGATCTCCGCGCTCAGCAGCGCATTTTGCGCATCGAGCGCGTCGGTCTGGGCCGTGACGACCTCCAGATAGTCGGACGCCCCGTCGCGATAGCGGGTGAAGGCCAGATCGCTGGTCCGCTGCGCCGCGTGCGCCGCATCGCGCTGATCGACCAGCTGCACCGACAGGTGCCGCAACGCCGCGATGCCATCCTCCACCTGCCGGAACGCGCCCAGCACGGTGTCGCGGTAGAGCGCGGCCTGCTCGTCATATTCGGCCCGCGACAATTGCACCTGCGCCCGTCGCCGCCCGCCATCGAACAGCGTCAGCGCCGCGGCCAGCGGTCCCAGCCCCCACACGCTGTTGGGCGTCGTCAGCAATTCGCCATGCGTCGTCTGCCATCCACCGCTCAGCCCCAGCGTCAGCGACGGAAAAAACGCCGCCCGCGCCACGCCGATACGCGCATTGTTGGCGAACATCCGCCGCTCCGCCGCCGCGATATCGGGCCGCCGTTGCAGCAATGTCGACGGCGCGCCTGTCGGCACGTCCGGCGCAGTCAGCGTCTGCACTTGCGGCGCAATCGAAAAATCGGATGCCACCGCCCCCACCAGCGCCGCCAGTTCATGCTCGGTCGCGGCGCGATCGTTCGCCACTGCCGAAATACGCGCCTTTGCATTGCTCAGCGTCGTGCGTGCCCGATTGACGTCGATGCCCGATGCGATCCCGCCCTCATGCCGCGTGTCGGTCAACCGATAGGCGCGGTCGAACGCCTCCACCGACCGGTGCAGCAGGTCCGCCTGCGCATCCAGCCCGCGCAGCCGCGCATAGGCGTCGGCGACTGCCGCCTGGAGGCTGAGGCGCGCGGCCGCCAGGTCGGCCTGGCTCGCCTCCGCGTCCGCCCGCGTCGCCTTCACGCTGTTGCGGATGCGCCCCCACAGGTCCAATTCATAGTCCAGCGTCGCGCCGATCGAATAATCATTATAGGTCGGCGCGGTGCCGTTGCCCTGAAAGCGATTGCCCGACAGACGCTGGCGTGCCGCGTCAGCACCCACGCCCACGGTCGGCACCAGGTCGGACGCCTCGACCCGCGCCACCGCCCGCGCTTGGTCATAGCGCGCCAGCGCCGCCGCGAGCGTCGGGCTGGCCGCCTCGGCCCGCACTTCCAGTTCGTTCAGCACCGGATCGCCGAACCGCTCCCACCACGGTCCACGCGGCGCCATGTCCATCGGCGTCGCCTGCGTCCAGCCCGCCATTTCCTTATAGGCCTGGGGCGCGGCAATCTGCGGTGGCTGATAGGCTGGCGCCATCGAACAGGCGCCCAGCAGGCCAAGCCCCAAAGACCCAGCCATGCGGCTCAAAGACCTAGCCCGCACGACCCGCGCCCTTGCCACCCGATGCCGCCTGCACATTCACCCGGTCGCCCGACTGGATAGAATCGGGCGGCGAATCGATCACCCGATCGCCCGCCTTAACCCCGCTCGCCACCAGCACCGTCGCGCCTTCATCGCGGGCGATGCTGATCGGCCGCACGCTCACGCGGCTGTCGCGACCGACCACGGCGACGGTAGGACCGCTATTGCCGTAAAGGATGGCGCTGCCCGGCAGGCTGAGGCCATTGCCGCCCCCTTGTCCGACATCGAAATCGACCTGCGCAAAGGCGCCCGGCTTCAACGCCCGATCCGGATTGGCCGCCTGCAATTCGACCAGCACCGCGCCCGATTGCGTATCCACGGCCCCCGCACTGCGCGTCAGCGTCGCGGCAAAGCTGCGCCCGGGATATTCCGGCAGGATCAGCTTGGCGGGCATGCCTACCTTCAACTGCGCCGAATAGCCCTGCGGCACGCGCACATAAATGCGCATCCGGTGCACGTCGGACACGGTGAACAAAGGCTGCGACGCGGCATTGCCCGCCACCACCAGCGCGCCGATCTGCGCCGCCCGGCTCGTCACCACCCCGTCGAACGGCGCCGCCAGCCGGGTAAAGCCCTGCATCGCGCGCAGCCGTTTCACATTCGCCATCGCCGCGTTGGACAGCGCGGACTTGGCGGCCAGGTCGCCCGCCTTCTCGTCCGATTCCTGCTGCGACACCGCGTCCTTCGCCAGCATCACGCTCCACCGCTTCGCCGTCGTCCCCGCCAGCCGCTGATTGGCGAGCGCGGTCTGGTAATCGGCCTGCGCCTGCGCCAGCTGCTGGTCGATTTCGGGCGCATCCAGCACCGCCAGCGCCTGGCCCGCCCGCACGGTGTCGCCGATATCCGCCAGCCAGCGGCGTACATAGCCATTGGTCCGCGCATAGATGGCCGCGCTGTTATAGGCCTGCACATTGCCCGGCAGCACCAGCGATCCACTGCTCGCGCCACCCTTGGGCGATATGACCGCCACGCTCGGGATCGCGGCTTGCGAAGCGGTATCGCGCAGCTCGTTGGTCGCGCTGATCCGCGTAGCGACCCCCACCCCGACGACCAGCAGGGCGACGATCCCCGCGCCAATGCCCACGCGCTTCAGCGTCCGGCTGTCGGGACCGGTCTCGGCCGGATGTTCGGGGTGCGATGGTTCATGCATGGCTGGGCTGATATTCCATTTGGGGATCGATGGCCTTGGTACGACGATGGACGAAGGCGAAGATCACGGGCACGAAAAAGAGCGTGGCGACAGTGGCGCAGATCAACCCGCCGATCACGGCTCGGCCCAGCGGCGCATTCTGCTCGCCCCCTTCGCCCAGGCCCAGCGCCATCGGACCCATGCCGATGATCATGGCGAGCGCGGTCATCAGCACCGGGCGGAACCGCACCAGGCCCGCCTCCATCGCCGCCTTGGTCGCATCGCCCAGTTCGGCCAGCTTCTCCCGCGCGAAACTGACGACCAGGATGGAGTTCGCGGTGGCGACCCCCATGCACATGATCGCACCCGTCAGCGCCGGGACGGACAGGGTGGTGCCGGTAATGAACAGCATCCACACGATGCCGGCGAGCGCGGCGGGCAGGGCGGTGATGATGACGAAGGGATCGACCCAGCTCTGGAAGTTGACCACGATCAGCAGGTAGATCAGCACGATCGCCCCCGCCAGACCAAAGCCAAGCCCCGAAAAGGCGGTGTTCATCGTCGCATATTGGCCGCGCATCGTGACGGTCGCGCCTTTGGGCGCCTCCGCTTCCAGCGATTTGATCGCGGCGTTGATGTCGCCCGCCACCGCACCCAGGTCACGCCCCTGCACGGTGGCATAGATGTCCAGCACCGGCGCGATATTATAATGCGACACCACCGGCACCGTGCTCGACCGTTCGATCGTGGCAAGGCCGCCCAGTTGCTGGACCGCGCCATTGCTGCTGCTTGCGGCGGATACGGGCAGGTTGGCCAGATCGCTGATCGACCCTACCAAATATTCGGGCGCTTGCGCCACCACCGGATAGGACACCCCGCTCTTGGGATCGACGAAGAAGACCGGTGCGGTCTGCGCCGTCCCTGCCAGCGAACTGGCGATGCTGGTGGTCACGTCCCGCTCGGTCAGCCCATATTGCCCCGCGCGCGATCGATCCACATCGACATTGAGTTGCGGCGAGCGCCCCGGCTGCTGGATACGCGCATCGGCCAGGCCCGGGATAGTCGCGACCTTCGCCAGCAGCTTCTGCGCATAGGCGCGGTTGCCCGCCGCATCCTTGCCCGCAATCTGGATGTCGATCGGGGCAGGGGCGCCGAAATTCAGGATCTGGCTGGTAATGTCGGCTGGCAGGAAGGCGAAGTTGGTGCCGGGGAAGCGGCGCGGCAATTCCCGCCGCAGCGTCGCCACGATATCGTCGGTCGGGCGATGGCCCTTTTTCAACGACACCAGCATGTCGCCATCCTGCGGGCCGATCGTCCCGCTATTATTATAGACGGTGTTGATCGAACTGACCGGCAGGCCGATATTGTCGGTGATCGCGCCCAATTCGGCCGCGGGCACAAGTCCCTCGACCGCCTGGGCGATCCGCTCGAACCGCGCGGCCGTATCCTCGATCCGGCTGCCCACCGGCACGCGGATATGCATGGCGATCTGCCCGCTATCGACCGCCGGAAAGAAATTGCTGCCCAGCATCGGCAGCAACGCAAAGGACAGGATCACCACGCCCATGAAGCCCAGCAGGAACGGCTTGCGCGCATTGAGCGCCCGACGCAGCAACCCGACATAGCCATGGCGGATCGTTTCGAACTTCTTCTCGAACCCGCGTTGAAACCGCACAAGCACATTGCGCGACTGTTCGCTCCCGGCCAAATGCCCGTCGCCATGCTCAACATGGGGCTTCAAGAGATACATCGCCATCGTCGGCACCAAGGTGCGCGACAGGATGAAGGACGCGATCATCGCGAACACCACCGCCAGCGCCATCGGCACAAACAGGAAACCTGCGACCCCCGGCAGGAAGAACATCGGCACGAACACGATACAGATGCACAGCAGGGATACGAAGGCCGGGGTCACGATCTGCGCCGCGCCGTCCAAAATGGACTCCACGACGCCCTTGCCCTGTTCCAGATGCCAGTTGATATTCTCGATCGTCACCGTGGCGTCGTCCACCAATATGCCGACCGCCAGCGCCAGCCCGCCCAGCGTCATGACATTCAGCGTCTGGCCGAACAGTGCCAGCGCCGCGACCGCCGCCAGAATCGCCAGCGGGATCGACAGCGCGATGATCACGGTCGATCGCCACGATCCCAAAAACAGCAGGATCATCAGCGACGTCAGCGCCGCGGCCAGCGCGCCTTCATGAATCACGCCCTCGACCGCCGCCTTCACGAATACGGACTGGTCGCCGATCACCAATATCTTCAGGCTCTCGGGCAGCGTTTCGCTGACCTTGGGCAGCGCTTCCTTCACGCCATCCACGATCGCCAAAGTCGATGTCGCCCCGTTTTTCAGCGCGGTCAGCAGCACCGACCGACGCCCCTCGACATGCACGACATTGGTCTGCGGGCCATTGCCGTCACGGACATAGGCGATGTCGCGCATATAGATGGTCGCGCCATTGACCACCTTGACCGGCAGGTTGTTGAGCGCTTCGATCGTGCCGGGCGCATTGTTCAGCCGCACGCTATATTGGGTCGCGCCGATCTTGACGAAGCCCGCCGGATTGATCTGGTTCTGCGCGGCGATCGCATTGCCGACATCCTGTGCGGTCAGCCCCTTGGACTGCAACGCCACGGGATTAAGGTCGATCTGGATCTGCCGCTGCTTGCCGCCCGAAGGGAAGGGCATGGCAAGGCCGGGAATAGTGATCAGCGGCGGACGGATCTGGTTCTGGCCCAGGTCGAACAATTGCTGTTCCGACAATCCCTTGCCCGACAACGCCAGTTGCAGGATCGGCACGGTCGACGCGCTATAATTCAGGATCAGCGGCGGCGTGATCCCCGGTGGCATCTGGCGCAGCACCGTCTGCGATACCGACGTCACCTGCGCCGTCGCCGTGCGGATGTCTGCGCCCGGCTGGAAATAGATTTTGACGATGCCGATGCCTTGCATCGACTGGCTCTCGATATGCTCGATATCGTTAACCGTCGTGGTCAGCACTCGCTCATAGGGGCCGATGATCCGGTTGCTCATATCTTCGGGCGGCAGGCCGGAATATTGCCACGCCACCGCGATCACCGGAATGCGAATATTGGGAAAGATGTCGACAGGCGTACGGATCGCCGCCAACAAGCCGACGATCGCGATCAATATCGCCATGACGATGAAGGTCAGCGGCCGATGCAGCGCAACCTTGACGATACCGATCAACCCGTGACTCCCGCCTTCGCAGCGCCGACGACCACCGCCACACGCCCGATGCCTACCCCTCCGCCAGAATTGCCTGCCGATAACAACGGGACCGGACGCAAAAACCGCCATGCCGCCGCTGCGCCGTGCGCAGGGTCATCGCTTTTTTAGTTTCGAAACGCTACTCTTGGCTGGCCTATGCGAACTTGTCTCGTTCGTGTCCAATATATAATGAAGCATGATCGATATGCAGGACGACTTGATTACATGGACTTAAGGCACCTTCGCTACTTCCTTTGCGTTGCCGAAGAGATGCATTTCGGCCGCGCCGCGCAACGCCTCGGCATGTCGCAACCGCCGCTCAGCCAGCAGATTAGGGCGTTGGAACTGGAACTGGGCGCACGCCTGTTCGACCGCACCAGTCGCCGCGTCGCTCTGACCGAAGCAGGCCGCATGTTCCTGCCCGAAGCGCGCAAGACGCTGGCGCAGGCGGATCACGCCGTCCATGTCGCCCGCCAGACCCAAAGCGGCCATCGCGGCCGGCTGGCGCTGGGCTTCACCGCGTCGGCGCCCTTCGTTCCCCAGATCGCCGACGCGCTCTACGATTTCCGCCAGGCCTATCCGCAGGTCGATCTCAAGCTGCACGAGCGCGGTCGCGACGATCAGGTCGCGATGATAGAGCGCGGCGATCTCGACATCGGCATCATCCGCGGCGTCGAACCACCATCCTTGCCCCGCGCCCTGCACGCCACTTGGCTGCTGGAGGAAGACATGCTGCTGGCGCTGCGTCAGGATCACGCCCTGGCGCAGCGTGAGGCCGATCCGTCGATCGCCGATCTCGCAGGCGTGCCCTTCGTCCTCTACGCGACGACGAGCAGCGCCGACTTCAACGATCATTTCTTCGCCCTGTGCGCCCAGGCGGGATTCAAACCTGACGTGACGCTGGAAGTGGGTAGCTTCGCCACCTTGCTGGGGCTGGTCGCCGCCGGGTGCGGCGCGACCATCCTGGCGCGGTCCCTATCGCGCCTGCATGTCGAAAAGCTGGTCCTTCGCCCGCTATCCCCGCAGGTCACGACCCGCTTGTGGATGATCCACAAACAGGATCTGTCATCGACTGCCAACGCCTTTCAGGATGCGATCATGCGGGCGGCGACCAATGCGGCGACCTGACGAGAATAATATCTTATAAAATACTGATAATAAACGATATAATCCGATATTCATCAGACGGAACAGTCGCCGTGATTTGCGCTACAACTGTCCAACTCGCTGTCGCACAAAGCCCTGCATCGCATTCAATCCGACCGGACGATAACCTCGACCCCCGCCAGTCCCCGCGTCAACGCGAAGGGCTTATCGACATTGACGCAAGCCTCGACCACCCCCGGCCAACTCAGGCACTCCGCGCCCAGCCGATGCGCGAACGTCTCGATCAGCGGGATATGCACTTCGGACAGCGTTTCGGCCGCCCGCACGATCCGCCGATAATCGATCGTCTCGCCAATCCCCTCGACCGCGCCGCTATCGAGCAGCAACTGCACCGTGATGACCAGCGGCTGGCGGCGGCCGATCTCGTCCGGGTTGATGCCGATGTCCGCCAGCAGCGGCAGCTCCTTTACCCGCACCTTGGTGGCGATAGACGACGGCATATCAGCAGACTCCCCTTTGCGCGGCGGCGACCGTGTTGCTCAGCAGGCAGGCGATGGTCATCGGGCCGACCCCGCCCGGCACCGGCGTCACCGCCTTGGCATGATCCAGTTCATGGGTGGCGCAATCCCCCACGATCCGGCTGTTCCCGTCATGATCCACCACCCGGCTGATGCCGACATCGATGACCACCGCGCCGGGCTTCACCCAATAGCCGCGCACCAGATGCGGCGCCCCCGCCGCCGCCACGATCACATCGGCGGCGCGAGCGATATCGGGCAGGTTGATCGTCTCGATATGTGTAACGGTCACCGTCGCCTCCCGCTCCAGCAACAGCATCGCCACCGGCTTGCCGACGATATTGGACTTGCCGATCACCACGACGTTCAGGCCGCGATAATCGTCGATCACGCTGTCGAGCAGCATCATGATGCCCAGCGGCGTGCACGGCACCAACCCCTGTGTCCCGGTCGATAGCCGCCCGACATTGACGGGGTGGAAGCCATCCACATCCTTGCCCGGCGCGATGCGATCCAGCACCCGCGCGCTATCGATCCCGGGCGGCAGCGGCAATTGCACCAATATGCCGTGCACCGCCGGATCGCCATTCAACCCATCGATGATATCGAGCAGCGCCTGCTCGCCGCAATCGGCTGGCAGCCGTCGTTCGATCGACCCGATGCCGACCCGGCGACATTCGCTGATCTTGCGACGGACATAGATGTCGCTGGCTGGGTCGCTGCCGACCAGCACGACCGCCAGCGTCGGATCGATGCCGTCCGCCTTCAACCGCTCGACATCCGCGGCCGTCCGGTCCGACAGCGCGCGCGCCATCGCCCGGCCGTCGATAAGGGCGCTCACGGATCAGCCCCGAAAGACGACGGTGCGCGACTCGTTCATGAAGACGCGATCCTGCAAATGCAGCCGCACCGCCTCCGACAGCACCCGCCGCTCGATATCGCGGCCACGGCGCACCAGTTCATCGGGCACGTCGGCATGGCCGATCATTTCGACATCCTGATGAATGATCGGGCCTTCATCCAGGTCGGCGGTGACATAATGGGCGGTCGCCCCGATCATCTTGACCCCGCGCTCATAGGCCTGGTGATAGGGCTTGGCGCCCTTGAAGCCGGGCAGGAAGCTGTGATGGATGTTGATGCAGCGCCCCGACAGGAAACCGGCCAGATCGTCGCTCAATATCTGCATGTATCGCGCCAGCACGACCAGGTCCGCGCCGCTATCCGTGACGACCTGCTTGATCTGCGCTTCCTGCGCCGCCTTGCTGTCCTTGGTCACCGGGAAATGGTGAAAGGGCATGTCCCCGATCAGCGACGTGTGCAGCACGGCGCGCGGATGGTTGGAGATGATCCCCACCACATCCATCGGCAATTCGCCGATCCGCTGGCGATAGAGCAGGTCGCCCAGGCAATGATCCCATTTGGACACCATCAGCACGACCTTCTTAGGCTGCGCCTGATCCGCCATCGCCCAGTCCATGTTCGCGTCCGCCGCGATCGGCGCAAAACCCTCGCGCAACCCGTCCAGCGTCTCGCCCGCGCCCGGCTTGAACGCGACGCGCATGAAGAAGGTGTTGTTCATCGCATCGTCGAACTGCTGCGCATCGACGATGTTGCAGCCGTGCGCCGCCAGATAGCCTGCGACCTTGGCCACCAGGCCGGGCTTGTCGTCGCACTGCAACCGCAGGGTATAGATAGTCGTCACGTCAGCGTCCTCCCACTCGTCCGTCTGCGTCAATGCGCGCGGGCATAGTCGTTGATCCAGGCAACCGTTTTTCCCAGGCCGCCAAAGGGGTAGAAATGCAATCGCACGCGGCCATGCTCTTCGCCCAGCGATCGTTCGAATGTCTCTACCAGCTTGTCGGGGCCGGCGGTGCCGAGCAGCTTCGTAATGGAAATGCCGTATTTTGCCAGCACCGACGCGGAAGCGCCCACGCCGCATCGGGCGGCAAAGCGCATCAGCGTCTTGATACCGGCCGGGCCAGGCACGCCGATGCGCACCGGCGCATCGATCCCCTTGGCGCGCAGTTCGGTCAGCCAGGTCAGCACAGCGTCCGCATCGAACACGAACTGCGTCACGATCAGCGGCGCCATACCGCGCCGTTCGATTTCCGCGCATTTGTCCAGCAGCACCGACCAGCATTGATCCGGCGTCATATTGGGATGGCCTTCGGGATGGCCGCCAATGCCGATCGCGCGGATGCCTGCTCGTTCGAACGCACCGCTCGCGATCAAGGCGCTGCTGTCGGCATAGGGGCCTTCGGGTTCGGACGGATCGCCCGCGATCACGAAGCAGCGCCTGACATCCGCCTCCGCAACCGCCGCGGCCAGATAATCCTCAAACTCGCTGGTCGATGTAATCCGCCGCGCGGAAAAATGCGGCATCGGCTCGAACCCCAGACTGCGCACCAGCTTCGTCGCAGCGATGCGGGCGGCGAAGTCCTCGCCGGGCAGGAAAGTGACGGCGACAGGCGTCTCAAGCGCAATGGACGGGGCGGCCTCCTGCAGCGACTCCACGTCCTTTGCCGTCATTTCCAGGGAATAGCCATCGACCATGTTGACGGGTGGCCGCTCCCAGTTCGGATGAATGACTGGCATTTCCTATCCCTTTCAACCTTGCCTCTCCCGACCTTCCCTAAAGCATCCGAGTAAATTCGCATAGATGAAATATTCATAGATACGAAATTATACGAAGACAGGCTGTCGGCAAGGGGTAAAGTCACAAAGGGATTGCCGTGGTATATTTCGTCATGGAAAGGGCAAAGTGGGACGCTGCTCCTGCGACCGACGGATGCCCCAGCAATGTCTGCATCAGGAAACGGTTATAATCCGCTACATCCGCGACGACGACCCGGATCAGATAGTCCCACTCCCCCGACATCGAAAAACATTCGACGATTTCGGGCCGGTCATCCACGAAATGCTCGAAAGCGGCCCGCGCATCGCGGGCGTGACTGCGCATGCGGATGTTGCACAACACATTGACCCCGCGCCCGACCTGCGCCGGGTCCACCAGCCTGATCGTGCGGGTCAGAATGCCCGCTGTCTCCAGCGCCTTGATCCGTCGCCAGCATGACGCACTGGATGCACCGACCCGGTCGGCCAAATCCTGATGACTGATTCCGGCATCTGCCTGGAGTGCGCCAAGGATCTTGCGATCTACGGCATCGATCTGACCATCTTGTTTCATATATAGCCATATTGTGATTGGATGATACATATCCTACGCGGAAAAGCGATAAAACTGAAACCGTTTTTCCGTTCTTCCATGGCATGATGATGCCATGGCCCAGACCGATCTTCTCATCCCCGAACAGGCGGCCCCGGACTGGACCGTCCCGCAAGACTGGGCATCCTATACGGCGCAGGACCATGCGATGTGGGATCGGCTTTTCGCGCGTCAGGCCCAGATGCTGCCAGGCCGCGTCGTGCCGGAATTTTTGGAGGGGCTGGACATATTGCGGATGACGAAGCCGGGCATCCCCGACTTTGCCGAATTGTCCGACCGATTGATGCAGCGCACCGGCTGGCAGGTCGTCGCCGTGCCGGGCCTTGTGCCCGACAAGGTCTTTTTCGACCACCTCGCCAACCGCCGCTTCGTTGCGGGCCGCTTCATCCGTCGGCCCGACCAGATCGACTATCTGCAAGAGCCGGATATCTTCCACGACGTGTTCGGCCATGTGCCGCTGCTCGCCAACCCGGTCTTCGCCGACTATATGCAAGCCTATGGCGAAGGCGGCCTGCGCGCGGATGCGCTGGGGTCGATCGAGCGGCTGGCGCGACTCTATTGGTACACCGTTGAATTCGGCCTGATCCAGCAGGCTGACGGCCTCAAACTCTATGGCGCCGGGATCGTATCGTCGCATGGCGAGTCCGAATTTGCGCTGGACGATCCATCACCCAACCGCCTCGGCTTCGATCTCCAGCGGCTAATGCGCACCCGTTACCGCATCGACGATTATCAGCAGAGCTATTTCGTGATCGACAGTTTCGAACAGCTGTTGCGCATGACCGCCGAAACCGATTTCGCGCCGCTTTACGCGCAGTTGGGTGACATGCCCGATCTTGAGACCGACACTATCCTGCCGACCGACCGCGTCTTCAACCGCGGCACCCAGGCCTATGTCCATAAGAAAAAGGAAGAGGACGCCCTATGACCGCCGACAACAATCCCTTGGGCCTCAACGGCTTCGAATTCGTGGAATTCACCTCGCCCGATCCCGAAGCGATGGCCGCGCAATTCGAACAACTGGGCTTCGTCGCCAGCCATCGCCACCCGCGCAAGAATATCACCCGCTATCGTCAGGGGCGCATCAACCTGATGCTGAACCGCGACGATGCCGGACGCGTGGCGGAGTTTCGCGGCGTCCATGGCCCGTCCGCCAGCGCCATGGCCTTCCGCGTCGCCGACCCCAAGGCGGCGCTCGACTGGGCGCTTGCCAATGGCGGCAAGGCGACGGTGGAGGACGACACGGTGATCGAAGGGATTGGCGGCGCCTATCTCTATTTCATGCCCGCGACCGGTGATCCTTATGCCGACTGGGCCGAATGTCCCGGCTGGCGGGAAAAGGCGGCGGCGAACAATGTCGGCCTCGATCTGCTCGATCACCTCACCCACAATGTCCGGCGCGGGCAGATGCGGGTGTGGAGCGAATTTTACCGAACGCTCTTCGGTTTCGAGGAACAGAAATTCTTCGATATCAAGGGGAAGGCGACCGGCCTTACCAGCCAGGCGATGATCGCGCCGGACCGGGCGATCCGTATTCCGCTCAATGAAAGCCAGGACGACAAGAGCCAGATCGAGGAGTTCATCCGCGATTATCACGGTGAGGGAATCCAGCATCTGGCGCTCACCACCGACAATATCTACGACACGGTCGAAAAATTGCGCGCGCGGGGCGTGCGGTTGCAGGACACGATTGAGACCTATTATGAACTGGTCGACAAACGCGTGCCCGGCCATGGCGAAGATTTGGAACGGCTGCGCAAGAACCGCATCCTGATCGACGGCGATGTCGAAAGCGAAGGCATATTACTCCAGATTTTTACCGAAAATATGTTCGGCCCGATCTTCTTCGAAATCATCCAGCGCAAGGGCAATGAAGGGTTCGGCAACGGCAATTTCCAGGCTTTGTTCGAAAGCATCGAACTGGACCAGATCAGGCGCGGCGTCGTCAGCGTCGAGGCGTGAGGCAACGATGGACAAGACAATCGAGCCGTCGATGCTGAGCGGTTTTGGCAATCATCATGCGAGCGAGGCAATCGCAGGTGCGCTGCCGGTTGGCCGTAATTCGCCGCAGCGCGTGCCCTATAGCCTCTACGCCGAACAATTATCGGCCACCGCCTTCACCGCGCCGCGGCATGAGAACCGACGTAGCTGGCTCTATCGAATGAGGCCCAGCGCGATGCATCCGCCCTTCGCGCTTTTGGAAGGCGCGCGCCTGCTGAGTAGCGCGCCCTCGGCCGACGCTATGGCTTCGCCCAAACGCCTGCGCTGGAACCCGCTCGATATGCCGAACGGTGAGGTCGATTTCATCGACGGCCTCATCACCTATGCCGTCAATGGCGACGTCACCCAAGGCGTCGGTGCCAGCATCCACCTCTACGCCGCCAACCGCTCGATGATCGATCGCGCATTCTTCTGCGCAGACGGCGAATGGCTGATCGTCCCGCAGCAGGGGCGGCTGCGGATCGTCACGGAAATGGGTATCCTGACCGTCGCCCCGCTCCAGATCGCCCTCATCCCCCGCGGGATGCGCTTTCGCGTGGACCTGCTCGACGGCATGGCGCGCGGCTATGTCTGCGAAAATCACGGCGCACTCTTTCGCCTGCCGGACCTTGGACCGATCGGCTCCAACGGCCTCGCCAATGTCCGCGATTTCGAAGCGCCCGTCGCCGCCTTCGAGGATGTCGATCGCGCTTGCGAACTGGTGCAGAAATATCAGGGTCAACTCTGGTCAACCATGCTGGACCACAGCCCATTCGATATCGTCGCATGGCATGGCAATGTTGTGCCCTATCGCTATGATCTGACGCGCTTCAATACGATCGGGACGGTCAGCTACGATCATCCCGACCCATCGATCTTCACCGTGCTGACATCGCCCAGCGACAGCGTTGGCACCGCCAATATCGACTTCGTGATCTTCCCTCCGCGCTGGATGGTGGCGGAAGACACCTTCCGTCCGCCCTGGTTCCACCGCAACATCATGAGCGAGTTTATGGGCCTGATCACCGGTGAATATGATGCCAAGGCCGGTGGCTTCGAGCCGGGCGGCGCGAGTCTCCACAATATGATGTCCGCCCACGGGCCGGACCTCGCGAGCCACGACCAGGCCGTCGCCGCTACCTTGGCGCCGCAGAAGATCGAGGACATGATGGCCTTCATGTTCGAAAGCCGCCTGCCGTTCGCACCTACGCGCTGGGCGATGGAAACGCCCCTGCTTCAAAGCGATTACGACGCATGTTGGTCAGGGTTTCGCAAGGCAGATGTGCCGACAGATGGGAATGACGCATGAGCTGGTGGACGACCGACGAAACCCATGATCCCACCCGCACCAGTTGGGTGGACAGCGCCCATGGTCATGGCGACTTCCCGATCCAGAACCTGCCCTTCGGCGTCTTTTCGCCGCCGGATGGACAGGCCAGGATCGGCGTTGCCATCGGCGACCATATTCTCGACCTGTCCGGCCTAGATGCGATGCTGCCGATGGCGGGCGACACCTTGCAGGATAAGGATTTGAATACGCTGTTCGCCTTGCCCGCAACCCAGCGGCAAAGCCTGCGGCGCGCCATCAGCGCCTTGCTCAGCGACCCAGTGATGGAAGCGACAGTGCAGCCGCATCTGCATGAAGCGGCAGGGTGCGACATGCATCTGCCCGCGCGCATCGGCGACTATACGGACTTCTATGTCGGCATCCACCACGCCAATAATATCGGGCGGCAATTCCGTCCGGGCAATCCATTACTGCCCAATTATAAATATGTGCCGATCGGTTATCACGGCCGCGCTTCGTCGATCCGCCCGTCCGGCGAACCGATGCGCCGCCCTTCGGGTCAACGCAAACCGCCAGAGGCTGATGCGCCGCTGTTTGGTCCTTCGACCCGGCTCGACTATGAACTGGAACTGGGCGTCTGGATCGGCCCCGGCAACGCCTTGGGCACGCCCATCCCGATCGCACAGGCGGCCGACCATATTGCAGGCTTCTGCCTGCTCAACGACTGGTCGGCACGCGATTTCCAGGCATGGGAATATCAACCGCTCGGCCCCTTCCTGGCGAAGAATTTCCAAACCACCATCTCCCCTTGGGTCGTGACCGCCGAAGCCATGGCGCCCTTCCGCATCGCCCAATCGCCCCGGCCGCAGGACGATCCCGACCCCTTGCCCTATCTGTCCGACGCTGCGGACCAGGCGCATGGCGCGCTCGGCCTCACGCTCGAAGTGTTGATCCAGACGGCAGCCATGCGCACACGCGGCGACGCACCCATGCCGCTCAGCCACGGCCCGGCCAGCAACATGTATTGGACCGTACAGCAAATCCTGGCGCATCACGCATCGAACGGCTGCAACCTCAATCCCGGCGATCTGCTCGGCACCGGCACCATTTCCGCGCCGGATGCGTCGGGCTATGGCAGCCTGATGGAATTGTCGATGGGCGGCAAGCAACCGATAGCGCTCCCCGGCGGCGAAACCCGCACTTTCCTGGAGGATGGCGACGAGATCATTCTGCGGGCGACGGCGTCGGCATCCGGTTTCGTCCCGATCGGCTTTGGCGAATGTCGCGCCATGGTGACACCGGCGCTTTGAGCGCCGCGTCATAAGCGGCGACCAGCCGCGCGAAATGCGCATCTTCGTTGAAACGCGCCACGACATCGGCATGACCCGCTGCCCCCAGCCTGCGACAGAGCGCCGGATCATCCCACATCCGGCGCATCTGCCGGGCAAGGTCTTCCGCGTCGCCGGGCACGAAATGCAGACCCGTCCGATCCTCGCGCACCGTATCGTTCAGCGCGCCGATGCGCGATGCGATCACCGGCACCCCATGCGCCATGGCTTCGGCCGCGACGATGGCAAAGGTTTCGAACCACAGGCTCGGCACCACCAATGCCCGCGCCCCGCGATAAAAGCGCGCAAGCAATTCCGGGCCATCGGTGATCGTCACCGCCACGCCCTGCGCCCGTAACGGCGCCGGGTCGTTGCCCTTCGGCCCGGCGACATGGACCGGCAGCCCACTGATGCGCGCTGCCTCGATCAGCACCGCCAGCCCCTTTTCCGGCACGAAGCGCCCGGCAAAGGCGAAATAGCCACCCTGTGCCGGATCGACCGGGTCGGGCGCAGCGGGAATGGCGCATTCATTGACGCTGATCCGCTCGATCGGGATACCCGCCTGGCGATGCAGCCAGCCGCGGCTGAAATCGGTCAACACGATGAAGCGGCTGACATGACGATAAAGACCGCGCCCATCCGCCACCGCATGACGCAGCGCAAAGGCCGCGTTTTCCGGCAAACTGCCGCGGCAATTGCGCCGCAAAGCCTGTTGCGCACCCTGGTCGATGCAGCGCGTGCAGACGCCGACGCCATCATGATGCGTGGCGATGGGGCAGGTGATACGGAAATCATAGCAGCTATGCACCACCGGAACCCCCGCCCGTGCGCAGAGCGTGAGCAGCCAGGGGGTCAGCAGAGGGTAGAGTTCATGGCTATGGACGATGTCGGGCCGCTCCTGCGCCAGCCGCCGGGCAAAGGCGCGCAGCGTATCGACCGGGTAAAGCCCATGGGCAAAAGCGCTGACCTTCCCCGCCAGACCCGGCGCCAGATGGCGGCTATCCCGTTCGAAGATCGCCACGTCCAACCCCCGACGCCGTGACAGCGCGATCGTCGCGTCCCACGCATTGTCCGCCCCGCCACCGCCGCGATGCCGGTTGAAGACGTGCAGGATCTTCATGCCACCTTCGCGGGCGACGAACGATCCGGTGCATATGTCTCACCGATCAGCGCACTGGACGGCCGCTGCCCCGCCGCCTTCAGCGCGATCAGCCGCTCAAACAGCGCGGCATAGGCGTCGATCACCGCATCCCAGCGAAAGGTGGCCGCGGCGTGCGCCTGCGCCGCCCGACCGAGTGACACGCGGCGCGCCGGATTGGCGTCCAGATCGCACAAAATCGCCGCGAGATGGCCCGCATCCTTGCGGAAATAGGGATTATCCGGCCCCACATTCTCCCGGTGGAAGATCACGTCGATCGGCACGCATGGTGCCCCCCAATGCATCGCCCGCAACAGGCTCGGGTTGGTCCCGCCCACCTCATGCCCGTGCAGATAGGCGGCGCAATGGCGATAGAGCGCGTTCAGGGCCGCGGACTCGAACACCCCGCCGACGCAGCGCACCTGCCCGTCATCCTCGGCCGCGACGGCGCGGGCATAGGCGCTGTCATAGGGCACCGATCCGACAACGATCAGCGGCTTGGCGAGCCCCGATGCGCGATATTCGCGGATGATATGGTCGACATTATTCTCTGGCTCCATCCGCGCGACGACCAGATAATAGTCGCCCGACGTAACGCCATAACGGGCCAGCGCCGCATCGTCCGGCAGATCGCCCACCGCGCCGCCATAGGGGATATAGGTCGATCCCGCGCCATATTCGCGCGCATAATAATCCTGCATCGCGCGCGAATCCGTGACCAGCCAGTTGGCGAGGCGCGCGCTGACCCATTCGGACCACTTATAATAGCGCCGCTGGACTGCATTCCATTTGCGCCGTTGCCATCCCAGCCCGTCGGTATGGATCACCACCGGCACGCCCCGTGCGCGCAGCGGCAGAATGAAAGGGCCATTGCCCGGATCGACCAGGAAGACGAGGTCGAAATCCCGGCAAGCCGCGTCCAGCACGGCCAGGTTGCTATGCACGATGCTCTCGAAACTCTTGCCGCCCGGCGCTGGCAGGTAACGGCATCGCACCCCCTGCCAAACGGGTGGATGCGCCACATAATATTGGCTGCGGCAATAGACGGTCACGTCCATGCCATGGTCGCGCACCAGCCCCACCGCCAGTTCCTCCACCAGCGTGGAAAAGCCGCTATAGCGGGCGGGGATGCCGCGATCGCCGATGATCGCGATGCGCAAGGGGCGGGCGGGATCAGCCATGGGGCTTGAACCCCAGCCAGACATCCTGCGTCATGCGCGCGTCGAGACCGGGCCGGACCTGCTCGACCCGCTCGAACGCAGCGAGCAGATGGCTGCGGACCCAGGCCGGGGGATGGATGGCGAAATACCATTTCTTGCCCTCGGCAAACCGGCTCTGGGTGACGATCTCGCCGCGGTCATAGGCTTCCGCCTCGCGCCTCTGGGTCAGCAGATAGCGATAATGATCGCCATGGGTGGTCGCGATCATCAACCCGCCGGGCCGCAACACCCGGTGGAGTTCGGCGGTCCAATCCCGATGCATGTCCTGCGACAAATGGGTGAAGACCGAAAAATTATAGACCGCATCGAAACTGCCGTCGGGGAAGGGCAGGGGCGGCGCCAGCCCATTGAGCGCGAAGGCGATGCCGGGCAGATGATCGCGGCACCAGTCTATCGTCGCGGGATTATAGTCGCTGCCGGTCAGTTCGGGCGACCGCCCGGCCAACAGCGCAGGCATATGCCGGATCAACCGCCCCGGCCCACAACCCCATTCCAGCACGCGCAGGGACGGCGCATCTGGCAGATGGGTGCGGATCAACCGTGCGAACAATGCCGCATGGGCCAGCCCCATGTCATGATAATCCACCCAATCGACTTTGTTATAGGCGTCGAAAGCCAGGTCTTCGGGAGGCACTGCGAAATCGGGATGCCGCACGCGAAAGGCGCGATTGCCACGCGCCGCCCGCGCCCGCTTGCGCAGGAACGCCATGCGATCGAACATGGGCAGCAGGCCTAGGGATCGGGTGGCGCTCAATATGTGATATTTCATGGATCTACGCCTTCTCATGCGGGTGGGGGAGGGCAGGTCGAATAGGCGGCGGACATAGGCCGGATCCTGTCCGACGACGGCGATCAGCGGAAACGGCGCGTCCGGCTGGCTCAGGCGGAACCGGTTGGCGCGATCCTGGACGATGTCGACCAGCACCGCCGCGACGACGCCTGCGCCTAGGCCCATGATGATCGCGGCGATCAGCAGCATTTTGGTCTGCGGCGCATCCGGCTTGTCGGGCAGGGCCGCGCCTTCCACGATCTGAATGGCCGACGGCGCCGACTGGGCGGTGGCGGCCGTGACCGCCGCGGTCATCAACTTGTCCTGCAACGCCAGATAGGTCTTTTCCAGCACATCATGGGTCCGGCCCAGATCATGGCTGTCCTTCATCTTCTGCGGAATGCGGTCGATCACGCCGCGCCGCGCCGCGCCCTCCGCCGACAGCGCGATCAGGCTCGCGCGATCGCCCGCCAACTGCGCTTCCAGCGCCGCCCTGCGCGCGCGCAGCGCGTCATAGCCGCCATTGCGCGCGATGCTGCTCTGCTGCACCCCGCGCCTGGGCTGGCCCGCCAGTTGCCGTCCGATCGCCGCAATCTGCGCATCCATGTCGCGCACGTCGGGGGATTCCGGGCGATAATGCACCAGCAGCGCGTCACGCGCGGCGACCAGCTTGGCCTGCTCCTGTTTCAGTTGGGCCGTCACCGGATTATCTTGGACCAGTTGGCTCGCCACTATATCCTTCGGCTCCCGCGCCAGCTGCGCGGTGACGGTCGCCAGTTCGCTCTGCCCCGCTGCGATCGCCGTGCGCTTGGCGTCCAGTTCGCCTTGCTGACTCAGATATTGGCCGATCTCGACCTTGTCCTTTTCGAACATCAGCAGCATGTCGTTCTGCGTGTAATAGCGCTCCATCCGCGTTTCGAGCGCGCGCAGGTCGGCACGGGCACGGTCCGCCTCGGTCTGGAGCGACGCATAAGCCTGCCGCGCTTCGCTGGCGAAGCGGGCGCGGCGTTGCGCGATATAGGTGGCGGCGACCCTGTCGGCGATCTGCGCCACGCGCGGGCTTGGGCCGCGCACGGTCAGCAGGCCGATATGGCTGTCGGGCAGCTGCGTCATCGCCACCCCGGTGCGGAAATCATCCAGCGTCCGGGCGCGCTCCACCTCCCTTTCCGTCGCGACATAGGGCGATGGCGCAGTCGGAAACAGCGCCGCCTTCGTTCCCCGCCAAGCGCGCCCGGGCCAGCTTTGCGTCCACAGCCCCGTCATATATCGCAGCGGCGGATGATAGACGTCGCCATAGCCCAGATTAAGATCGGCGATCACCTGCTTCAAAACCGGGCCGGACGTCGCCAGAATCATTTCGTCTTTCAGCGCAATGTGGCGAAACACGGCCCAGTCGTCATAGAAGCTCTCCCGCTGGCGATCGTCGTCCGATACCGCCGACAGGGTGACGCTGGCCGAATAGACCGGCGGCCAGACGATGATATAGAGGCTCACCAGCGCCAGCGTCAGCAAGGTCACGGCCAGGATCAGGCGACGATGCCCTGCAACCGCAAAGGCGACGATATGGCCCGCCCGGCGGAAATCGAAGCTGTCGGCCTCCGGGCGGTAAGGCACGGCTTCGGGTGCAGGGGGCGTCATCGGTCGATCTCCTGCAACAGGCGCAACTGGACATAAGGCGCCATCAGCGCGGTCAGGCCGCCCAGCGGTGCGTTGACATAGGTCTGGAGAAAGCGAGCGAACCGCGCGCCGCTGCTTTCCTGCACGACGATGATGTCGCCGGGACGCAGCGGCACATTCTGCAACGCCAGCATCATGCCCGCATGGCCACGCCCACCACTGCGCAGGATATGGGCGGTCAGATGGCCGCTCTCATCCAGCCGGATCAGCGCCACATTGGACAGCGCCGCCCCCTTGCCCGCATCCCCCGCCAGGATCAGCGCCTGTGCGGCGGTTGGCGCGTCGCGCAGCGCCACCGCGCCGGGCCGGTTCACCTCGCCCGCGACGAAGACCTTGGCCTCGCGCGGATTGGCAACGGCAATGCTCACCTGCGGATCGCGCACCCGCGCCAGCAGCCTCTCCCGCACCACGTCCGCCGCCGCCATCGGGGTGAGACCTGCGACCGCGATGTCGCCCGATCGGGGCAACGTCACCATGCCATCGACGCGCACGGTCGCGCTGCGCGACAATTCGGGCATATGGTCGACCATGATGTCCAACTGGTCGCCGGGACCGAGCAGATAGGCCGCTTCATAGCGCGCCGTGGACCGGATCACCTCCGGCGCGGCGACGATGCTCTGCGGCGTGCGCAGGCTTGGCGAACAGGCGCCCAGCAGGATGGAGATCGGCAGCAACGCCGTAAACAGGCTGATGCGCGGCGCAAGGCTCATGTCCGTCCTCCCGTCAGCAATAATCGCGCCCGCATCGTCCAGGCGCGCGGCGAAAGCGGGTTGGCGGCGCAAGCCGCGCCCAGCGCAGCGCGCGCGGCGATGGGATTTCCCTGATCCACCGCCATCTGCGCCCGCGCGCGATGCAGCCGGGCGACGATCGCCCGCCGCCGCCGTTCCGGCGCGCCGCTGTAACGACGCCGCTCCAGGATCCGCAGCATCGTCTCGACCACCTGGGGATTACCCATCAAACCCAGCGTGTTGCGCAACTGCCCGGCATGATAGCGAAAGCCCAGCAAAGTATCGGGATCGAACCAGCCGACCGCGCCCATATCACCCAGTCGCGTAAAGATATTCAGCTCGAACGGGAAATTGCCGGAACAGTCGTCATCGACAAAGCCCGATCGACGCAGCGCATCGGTACGGAAGACCGTGCCGGAAATGGGCGTAAAACCACTGCCCATATGCGTCTCCAAAACCGGAAAGCGGCCAGCCCGCCGGTTACGCCGATGGTCACGCACATACGCCCGCGTCCGATCATGCGATGGCCGACCCGCCGCATCCATCAGCCACGGATTGGCGACGAACAGCGTCGCATCGCGCGCGCCATCCAGCGCCACGACCGCCCGCTCAAGATAGTGAGGAGACAAGACGTCATCGTCATGCAGGATGCAGAAATATTCTGCGTCGCCCGCTTCCCCGAACAAATAGCGACCCTGCCCATATTCGCCGTCATTCCGCGCCTGCTGGACGAAGCGGAACCGCGGGTCGCCCAGCCCCTCCACATAGGCGCGTACGGCGGCCCCCACGCCGTCGGGCGACGCATTGTCGCTCACCACCACGCGGAAATCGCGGAAGCTCTGCGCGCGCAGGCTCTCCACCGCCTCCTGCACATAGTCGGGGCGGTTATAGGTGGGCACCCCCACTAAGATGCGCTCAGAAGAAATGGCGGTGCGCCTTGTACCAGAGGAAGGTCTGTCCCAGCCGCTCGTCCAACCCCGCGCCCGGCGACCAGCCCAGCTTCTGCGCCGCCAAGGCAGACGACAGATATTGCGCCTGGATTTCGCCATGGGCATGATTGCGCACATCGGGTTCCAGGTCGGTACGCCCGGCTGCCAGCAGCGTGCGGCGGGTAAGGTCCAGCACGCTTACCGGTTCGCCCGTCCCGAAATTGAAGGCGCGACCCACCACGCCCTCGTCACCCATATGCTGGGCCAATAACAGGTAGCCGCGCACGATATCCTCGACGAACACATAGTCGCGCACCGGCGACCCATCCGACCGGATGACCGGCCGCGCCCCGTCGATCGCGGCGATGCAGGTGCCCGGCACGATGCGATTGCTGTTAAGATCGCCCGGCCCGAACAGATTGCCGCAGCGGGTGATGGCGATGGGCAGGCGATAGGTCTGCGCATAGCTGAGTGCGATCAGGTCGGCGCAGCTTTTCGACACGTCATAGGGATGGCGCCCCTGCAACGCGAAATCCTCTTGATAGGGCAGGCTGTCATGCTCCCCATAGGCCTTGTCGGACGAGGCAATGACGATCCGCTCGACCGTCGCCACCCGGCGACACGCCTCCAGCAGCACCCATGTGCCCTTGATATTCGCTTCGAAGGTGGAGAGCGGATTGCGATTGGCGACGCCGACGATCGCCTGCGCGCCCAAGTGAAACACGCTATCGACCGCATATTCGTTCAACGCCCGTTCGATGACGTCATAATCCTCCAGCGCGCCACGCACCACCTTGGCGCGGGTTGCCAGGCCATCGGCCTGGAAGCGCGACTGCGGCACCATGTCGCGCACCAGCGCCACGACTTCGGCCCCCTGCGCCAGCAATTCCGCGACCAGGCTTCCGCCCAGAAATCCCGTCGCGCCGGTGACCAGGCAGGTCTTGCCTTTCCAGAAGCCGCTCATGCCGCGCGCTCCTCTGGTTTCTGATGGCCGATCCAGGGCGGCGGCATGCCCCCTGCCAGCAGTTCGTCCGCTTCGATCACATCCTTGTAGCTGTCGAACGACTTGAAAAAGCCGTCATGGCGATAGGTGAAGGCGTCCCCCGCGCGATCAGCGGCGGGATGATATCGCGCTCCAGATTGTCGCCCTGCCAGTCACTGAAGATGGCCGGGTCCATCACCATGAAACCCGCATTGATCCAATAATCGGCGATCAGCGGCTTCTCCGCGAACCGCGCGATCGCGCCGTCATCTTCGACCGACAACACCCCATATTGCGACACCATCGGCACCGACGTGATCGTCAGCCGCGCATTATGACCGTGATGAAACGCTACGACATCGGCCAACGGCACGTCCGACAGCCCATCGCCATAGGTCGCGATAAAGGGGCCGTCGATCAGATGACGACAATTCCAGATGCGCCGCCCCGTATCGGCATTCTCCCCGGTATCGACGATCTTGACGCTGGCGCCGATATCCTTCCCCTCGAAATAATCGTGGAGAACATCCTGCCTATATCCTGCCGCCAGGATGAATTCATGAAAGCCCTGGCGAATGAAATTCTTGATCACATGGACCAGCACCGGCGTGCCGCCCAATGGCAGCATCGGCTTGGGCAGATAGGTGGTGAAGGGAAAGGCGCGGATGCCCTGCCCGCCGCATAATATGACGACTTTCATCTGTCGGTTCCTTTCGTCTTGGTTGGCATGAACTGGTCGAGGGGAAGGGTGGCGAGGCCGATGCCGAATTCCGGCCCGGCCACGCCGCGCTGGATCAGCGGGCCAAGCCGGGACCGGGCGACATGCCCCCCGAACCAGAGCTTGATCCGATCGCTGTCCCGCAAGGGACCGGGGGCCAATATCTCGCCATCGGTCCACTGCGTGCTGGCGCGCGTCAGCAGCGGCGCAGGGTCTTCCTGGAAATGCACGCCATCGGCGGACCGCGCATGGTGGATCGCCACCTGCTGCCAGGCCGGGTCCGCGCCTTTCTGCTCATGCGCCACCGAGTAGAAAAGATCGACGCCATCCGCCTCGGCCAGTGCAGCAGGCGACGCATAACCGGCATAGCCCTGCGCGGCCGGATAAAGCGGTCCCTGCGTCAGCACCTGCGTCGGCGGACTGAAGGTCACGCCATCGCGCGACCGGACCAGCCCAATCGATTGCAGCGGCGGCCCGCCGCCCTCCCGCGCGCCCACGGCGGAGAAATAAAGCAACATCTCGTCGCCCCGCACCGCCAGCCCCGGCTCCGCCACCAGATAGCCGTTCCAGTCGCGCGCCCCACCGGTCGCCTTGAGCAAAGTCCAGCGGGCTATTCGCCAGTCGATACCGTCGACGGAAACCGCCAGACCGATCGCCATCGGCGACGGATCGGGGTCGGCATAGACCCCGGTAAAGGCCATCCAGTACCGCCCCGCAAAGCGTGCGACGCTGGGCGTCTCGATACTGGCATAAGGGCCGCCCGCGGGCGAAAGCAGCGGCGTGTCAGGAGACAAAGTCCAATGCGCGCCATCGCGCGACACGGCGCGGAACGGCAGCACTGGCGGCGCGAACGGCGCGCCGGTGCTGGTCGTCATATAGAGCACATAGCCATCCGCCGTGCGCAGCAGGCTGGGGTCGTTCCACAGCCCCATTGCACGCAGCGATCCCGCGGCAATCACCGGCGCATCGCGGCTGACCGTCCAGCCCGGCATGGCACGCGGCAAATCCGGCGGCGGTGCGGGATCGGCACAGGCGGTCAGCCAGGCCAGCGCGAAAGAGGATGTGACGCCCCGCATCAAAACGCATTCCGCTGCACGAACGGCACCAGCACCGTGCGCGCCAATATCTGCAAATCCAGCCACAGCGACCAGCGGCGCAGATAGTCGATATCGTGGACCACCCGCTGCTCCATCTTATCGTGGGTGTCCGTCTCGCCGCGCCAGCCGCTGACCTGCGCCAGGCCAGTGATGCCGGGCTTGATCTTGTGCCGCACCGCATAGCGACGGATGATCGGGCGAAAGGCGTCATCCAGCGCGACCGGATGCGGCCGCGGCCCGACCACCGACATGGTCCCCAACGCCACGTTGATGAACTGCGGCAGCTCGTCGATCGACGTCCGCCGCAAGACGGCGCCCACGCGCGTCACGCGATCGTCGCCCCGCCGCGCCTGGACGAAGCCCTCATCCTGCGCCACGCGCATCGACCGGAATTTCCAGATACGAAAGGGCCGACCGTCCAGCCCATAGCGGGTCTGGGAAAAGAAGACCGGGCCGCGCGTATCGATCTTGATCGCGATCGCGGCCAGCAACGCGATCGGCAGGATCAGCGGCAGGGCGATCAGCGTCAGGACCATATCCTCGGCCCGCTTGATCAGCCGGGAATAGCCTTCGAACGGCGATTCCACGATGCTGACGACCGGCTGGCCATAGACATCGTCCCACCGCGCGCCGACCAGATCCAGCCGGAAGAGCGGCGGACAATAATAGAGCGATGCCGTGGTGTCGCCGAACCGGTCCAGGATCGCCTTGATCCGCTGCTCCGCCGCCATCGGCAGCGTTACATAGATGCGGCTGACCGCACCCGATCGCGCCAGTTCATACAGCCGGTCGACGGACCCGTGAAAATCATGGCCGGGCAGGGCGACGGTGCGATCGTTCGTCGGGCGGCGATCGTCGAACACGCCCATCGACCGGATGCCCATCCAGCGCTGCCGCGCGAACACATCGCCCAGCCGCCGCGCGGTTTCGGTCGCCCCGATAAACGCGGCGCTGCGCTGGTCATGGCCCACGCTGCGCCACACCCGCAGGGCCAGACGCACGCCGATGCGAAATAGAATGATGGCGATCAGCGATCCGCCATACCATAAGGCCGCGGCGGGCGCCCATGACGCCGTCCGCGCCATCGGCAAATCGCCCAGCATCGCGAACAACAGCATCACGCCCAGGAAGCTGATCGTCCAATGCGCCGTCAGATCGGCCAATTCATGGCGCAGGCGCACGATCCGCCACGACCGGCTGAGGTGAAAGAAGGACGCCGTCAGTTCCAGCACCGCGACGCACAGCAGCGCATCGATGATCGCCGATCGCATCGACAAAGGCCCGGCCGTCAAAGCCATGCAGAGCAGGATCAGCGCGGTATCGATCAACCGGCACAGGCGCACGAACAGCGCACCGAACTGCTGGAATCGCCCGTTCATCCTGAAATCGGCATCCCATTGGGAAATCGACATACCCTGACGCTCCCATCACAAGTTAATATCGAAATAAATGATGTAAAATACGAAAAACTATAATATAGAAAATTGCATTTTCCGTATTAATTGCGATCATTCTCCGAATCACTTGTCAATCAAACCAAAGAAAACGACACGTCGATAGATGAGTTAACCAAGTTAATATTAGGTGTGCCAATTTGCGACAGGCGCAATATCGCGGATTGCGAAGCGATGACGCAGTTATATTATTTTACGTATCTCCGTTATTTCGATTCGGTCCGGTCAGCGGATCAGTCGTCCTGTGCGGACCATGTAAAAGAGGGGGCGGTCACGCCGATGCTGTGCATATTGGGTCATCACCGGGCCGATCCGGCGGCTGCCTGGAATGACGGCATCGGCTTTTCCCGTTGCCTGGGCTGCAACGCGTCGCTGGTGCAGCGGCCCGGCGCAGGCTGGACCCGGGTGCCGCGCGGCTATGCCGTAGTCTGGCGTCCCGTTGCTGATCGCCCGGCCCTAGGGAGCCAGGCAACGCCCACGTCGCTCGCCCGGCTCTCGCTAGGTGCGCGTCGCATCGGCGCAGCCGCAACACGGGCGTTGGACAGGGGGCAGCCGCCCGTCGAACCTGCATCGCGCAGCTATCGCTATCTGGCGCGCCGGATCGGCAGTGCGCGCACCGTCCTGCTCAGCCCCCTGTGCAACACCGACGTCGCCAACGACACGCTGCTGCTGCTGGCGGCCATGTTGCAAGATGAGCGGGGCGGGCGCCTGCTGCTGATCGACGCGACGCTGGGCGGCGATGGTATCGGCAGCCTGCTCGGCGCGCATGGCAAGCCCGGCCTGTCGGACATCCGACCGCGCGATCCCTGGTCAGCGGTCGAAACGATGCGACTGCTGGCCCGACCGAACATGATCCTGCTGGGCGCGGGCCAGCATCCCGCCACCGGTCGGCCGGACCATCTCGCCGCGATGCTGCCGTTTCTGGCCGAACGGTTCGACCATATCCTGATCCAGCAGCGGGGCATCATGGCCGACAGCCGCAATCTGGCGCTGGCGGCGCGCGCCGAGCTTGTCTGGACGCTGGCGGAGGAAGGGCGCTCGCCCATGCCCCGCCTGGCCCAGGCGCGCGATGCATTTCGCGCCAACGGCCTGCCCGATGTCGGCCTGATCCTGACCGTGCCCATGCCGCGATCGGCCCATGGCGGCTGAGGTCGCCCGTCCTTCTGCGCTGCCCGGCGGACGCATCCTGCTGACGGCGGGCGCGGGCGGGGCGGCGGCGCTGGTCGTAGCCGCAGGCTTCGCCGCCGCGCGCGGCCCCGCGCTGGCGGCGGTCGGCATGATCGCGCTCGGCGGAGCGCTCTGGGCCAGCGGCAATCCCCAACTCGCCTGCCTGTGGGGCGTCGGCCTGACGGCACCCTTGGGCGTCGCCAAGCGATTCCACCCCATGCCGCATATGGGCGGGGCGGGCGCCTATAGCATCGAAGCGGTCGATCTGTTCCTGCTGGCGTTGTTCCTGTTCCAGTGGCGCGACCGGGCGCGGGGGAGGGCGCACTGCCCATGCCCACCGTGGCGCTGTGCTGGATGGCGATGATCCTGCTTGGCCTGATCGACGCCATCACCGGTCCCTATCGCCAACTGGCGCTGGTCGAAGCGGTGCAGATGACGAAGTCGCTGGCGCTGTTCCTGCTGCTGCTGGGCGAACTCACCCGCGTGCCCCGTTTCCTCCACCTCTTCGCATCGCTCGCCTGCGGTCTGCTGCTGCAGGCAGGCGTCGGCCTCCTGCAATATGCGAAAAAGGGCGATATCGGCCTGCAATTTCTGGGCGAGGCGACGATGACCACGCTCGAATATGCCAATCGCGCAACCTATATGGATGGCGGCGCGACCTTTCGCATCGGCGGCTTGCTGGGCCATCCCAACATCCTGGCCGGGTTCATCGCCATGCTGGCCCCCATGTTGTTGGCGATGCTGCTAACGCGCCTGCCGTTCCTTAAGAAACTGGCGATCAGTGCTGTGCTGGCGATCGCGCTGCTGGCGCTGTTGCTGACCTTGTCGCGATCGGGCTGGCTGGCCTTCGCGCTGGCCGTGCCGATCGTCATCGCCCTGATGCTGCGCGATCGACGCTCGCGGCGCAGGGCGCTGGTCGGCATCGCCCTGGCCTTGCCGGTCATTCTGCTTGGCGCCATGGCCGCCGCGCCCGCGATTCTGCGCCGCTTCGCCCAAAGCGATCCGGGGGCGACCGACTTCCGCTGGGACTGGATGGGCGTCGCCTGGGCCATGGTGCGCGACCATCCGCTCCTGGGCGTCGGCCTCAACAGCTTCGTCCAACATCTCCCCGGCCGCACCATCCATGGCGGCGTCGAAGGCCTCAATCGCAGCTTCGGCGCGAACTGGCCGGTGGTGCACGACATCTATCTGCTGATCTGGGCCGAACAGGGCACGATCGGCCTGGCGATCTTCCTGCTCTCGCTGCTGATCCTGCTGCGCACTGCCTGGCGCAACGCGCGATGCTGCGCCAATCCGCTGCTGCACGCCCTCAATGTCGGCGCATTGGCAGGACTATGCGCCAATCTGCTCGATGGGTTCGGCAGCTTCTTTCTACGCCAGATGCCCGGCGCGCGCCTATTCTGGATTATCGCCGCGATCATCGTTGCAACCGCCGTCTGGCAACGGCGCAATAGCGGCATGAAACCGGCATGAGCGCGCTACTCCATAGCAGCGTCAGCCTGGTCGTCGGGCGGGTCGCGCTGTCGGCCTTCCGGATGCTCGCCGCACTCGCCGTCGCGCGGCTGGCCGGACCAGACATGTTCGGTGCCTATGCGCTACTGCTCAGCCTCATCGGCCTGGCCGAATGGCTGGTCGATTTCGGCCAGACCGACATGGCGGTGCGCGATGGCGCCCGGCGACCCCGGCGTCGCGCGATGATATTAAACGCCTTGGCGCGAGCCAAACGCGTCCAGGGACCAGCCGTCGCCATCGCCCTGCCGACCATCCTGTGGTTGGCCGGGCAGGGCCGCGAGATCATCCTAGCGGGTTGCGCCGGGAGCATCGCGGTGCTGGCGACGGCCTGGCTGCAACCCGCGCGCGCGACGCTGCGCCTCACATTGCGGATGGACAAGGACATCGGCGCGGAACTGGCAGGCGTCGCGTTGATGCTGCCCCTACTGGCGCTCGCCAGCCTCCATCGCGCGTCGCTGGCTCTACTGGTGGCAACCTTCGCCATCGCGCGCCTTACGCAAGCGGCGCTGGTCGCGCATTGGTCTGGGCCGATCCGGCAAACCCGCGACATGCGTTGCCCCGCCACCCGGCTGGCGCGTCAGGCCGTGCCGCTGGGTTGCGCCGGGATGATGGTCCTGCTCTACGATGCGCTCGCGCCGTTGCTGCTGGCCCAACTCATGGATATGCGCGCGGTGGCGCTCTATGCCGCCGCCGCCCGCTTCATCATGCCGGTATTGGTCGCGGTGCAGGCGATCGCCAGCGCCGCCTTCCCCCTGATCGCGCGCGACTGGCGGCGCGATCCTGCCGCCTGCGCCCGCACGCAACAGGCCACGCTGCTGGCCTCCACAGCTCTGGCGGCGCTGATGTTCACCGGCATCCACGGCGGCGCGGCCTTCTTGATGGCGCTGATGGGGCCGGATTTCGCCCGCGGCGCGCCGCTGCTGCAACTCATGGCCTGGACGTTGCTGGCCCGCGCGATCACCACCGCCATGGCCCCGCTGATCGTCATCGCCGGGCGGCAGGGGCGGGCGATGCTGCTGACCCTGGCCTCGCTCGTTGGACAATGCGCCGCCTTGTTCATCCTCGTGCCCCGGCTTGGCGTGATGGGCGCCGCCTGGGGATGCCTGCTGGTCGAACTATCGCTCGGCACGGTGGCGGTCAGCGCGATCGCGCAGCGCGCGACCGGCATCGCGATCGATTGGCGACCGGTCGTCGGTCTCGTCGGCAGCGCCATCGCCATAGCCTTGCTCATCGCCGCCAGCCCCATCGCGGGCAGCTTCGCAGGCGGCGCAACAGCGGGCCTCGTCCTGCTGGCGCTACTGCTGCTGCTGGGCAGGACCATCCCACGCTGGCGCCCCATGGCCGGAGGCACGACATGACCCCGCGCATCGCCATTGCCTGCCCCGGCGTGGGCCTGGTCCAGCGCGGCTTCGAACGGCTGTTCTGTGATCTGTTCGATGAAATGCGCGGCGACTTTCCCATGACCCTGTTCAAGGGCGGCGGCCCGCGCCATGCCGATGAAATCGTCTTGCCCTTCCTGTCGCGCGGTGGCCGGGCAATCCGCTACCTGCCGCTGCACCGGCTGATGGGTCGCACGCCGATGCACGCCGAATGCCTCACCTTCGCGCTGGCGCTGCTCCCGCACCTGATCGGCGGCCGCTACGATATCGTCCATGTCATCGACCCGCCGCTGGCGCGCCTGCTGTTCCACCTGCGCCGCGCCCTGCGTCTCGAATTCCGCCTTCTCTATACGGAGGGCACCGCCATGCCCCCGCGCGATTACCCTCCTTGCGACCGGCTGCATCAGATATCGGCAGCGACACTAGCCGATGCCGTGATGCAGGGTATCGCGACGCCCATGACGCTGGTCCCTTGCGGCTACCGGCCCGATCGCTTCATCCCCGGCGCCGATCGCACCACGCTACGCGCCCGGCATGGCATCGCGCCCAATCGCTTCGTCATCCTGTCGGTCGCCGCGCTCAATCGCGGGCATAAGCGCACCCATCATCTGATCGATGAAGTCGCGCGCATGGCGGGCGACCCTTTGCTCTGGCTCGACGGCAGCCTCGATCATGGCGACCCGGACCTGCCTGCCTATGCCCGCGCACGCCTGGGCGACCGGATGCGCGTCACCCATGTCCCGACCGGCGAAGTGGCCGATCTGTTCGCGCTGGCCGACGTCATGCCCCATGCCGCCACGTTCGAAGCCTTCGGCCTCGCCATCGTGGAAGCCGCGGCATCCGGCCTGCCCGTCATCACCCATGACGCCCCCCATTTCCGCTGGCTAATCCCCAATCCCGCCTGCTGGATCGACATGGAAGCGCCCGGCGCGCTGGCAGCGCTCCTAACCCGCATGGCCGCCGATCCCGCCGAGCGCACGCGTCGCGTCATGCAGGATCACGCCCGCGCGACTTACGACTGGGCGGCGCTCCGCCCGGCCTATGCCACCCTCTATCGGAGCCTGATGACATGAGCCAGCCAACGCTCGCCATCCTGATCGTCAACTGGAATGTCCGCGACCTGCTGCGCGATTGTCTGGCAGCGATCGCCGCCAGCACCGGCCTGCCCGACGAGAGCGTCGAAACGATCGTCATCGACAATGCATCTGCCGACGGCAGCGCCGCGATGGTCCGCACTCAATTTCCCTGGGTCCGGCTGATCGAAAGCGGCGCCAACCACGGCTTCGCCAAAGGATGTCAGATCGGTTATGAATTGACCGACGCGCCCTTCGTCATGCTGCTCAATCCCGATACGGTGGTCGATCCCGATGCCATCGCCTCCTTGCTCGCGCAGATCGAAGGCGACCCCCGCATCGGCATCCTCGGCTCCCGCCTGCGCAATAGCGACGGCAGTTTCCAGCGCGCATCGGGCGGCGCTTTCCCCACGCTCACCAACCTCGCCTGGAACTATCTGTTCCTGGGCGCCATCCTCCCGCGCCACTGGGCGCCGCCTGCCGTCTATCTGGCCGACGATCCGCCCGGCGTCCGCCCAATCGACTGGGTATCGGGCGCCTCGCTCACCTTCCGCCGCGCCGCCGTCGGCCCCACCATCTTCCACCCCGCCTATTTCATGTTCGGCGAGGATATGGAGCTATGCCATCGCGTCGCGCAGGCTGGCTGGCGCATCCGCTATTCCGCGCGCCAGAGCATCACCCATCATCATGGCGCCAGCTTCGCGCGCCAATCCTCGATGGAAGTGCTGGCCAGCGTCTATAAGGGGCCACGCGTCTTCTTCCGTCAGGGGCGCGGCCCCATCGCGCGGATCGCCTACGACGCCATCCTCTTCACCGGCTACGCCAGCCGCTGGCTGCTCTTCAGCCTGCTCGGTCGGCTGCGCCCCGACCGCGACTATCGCGCGATGGCGCGGTTCAGCCGCCGCTATCTGGGCGTGATGGCGGCCACCATCTTCACGCGCACATCCACCATGCAGGGACAGGAGCAACAGTCATGAACAGGGGCATCAAACGGATATTGGTGACCGGCGGCGCCGGATTCCTCGGATCGCATCTGTGCGACCGTCTGGTGGCGCAGGGGCATGACGTGCTGTGCGTCGACAATCTCTTCACCGGGTCGAAAAGCAATCTGACGCAACTTTTGGGGCGGCCCAATTTCGAATATATGCGCCATGACGTGACCTTCCCCCTTTATGTCGAGGTGGACGAAATCTACAATCTCGCCTGCCCGGCATCCCCGCTGCAATATAGCATCAACCCGGTGCAGACGACCAAGACCAGCGTCCATGGCGCGATCAACATGCTGGGCCTTGCCAAGCGCACCGGCGCAAAGATCCTGCAAGCCTCCACCAGCGAAGTCTATGGCGACCCGGCGATCCACCCCCAGCCGGAGGACTATTGGGGCCATGTGAACCCTATCGGCCCACGCGCCTGTTATGACGAAGGAAAGCGCTGCGCCGAAACCCTGTTCTTCGACTATCATCGCGAAGGACGGGTGCGGATCAAGGTCGCGCGCATCTTCAACACCTACGGTCCGCGCATGGACCCGGCGGACGGGCGCGTCGTTTCCAACTTCATCTGCCAGGCGCTGCTGGGCCAGCCCATCACCCTTTATGGCGACGGATCGCAGACCCGCTCCTTCTGCTATGTCGATGATCTGATCGACGGCCTGCTCCGTCTGATGGGCAGCGACGACATGACGACCGGCCCGATCAATATCGGCAATCCCGACGAATTTACCATGGTCGAACTGGCGGAGATGATCCTGGCGCTCACCGGGTCGGACTCGCCGCTCATCATGCGGCCGCTACCCGCCGACGACCCGCGTCAGCGCCGCCCGGACATCAGCCGCGCCCGCGACGCGCTGGGCTGGGAACCCACGGTGCGCCTGCGCGAAGGGCTGAGCCGCACCATCGGCTATTTCGACGCCTTGCTCAGCGGCGCGGTCAGCCCCAGCCTGCCACCCGCCATGCCGGGCGACATCATTTTGCCAATCGTCCATCCGGTCAATCGGCTGGGGGCGTGACCGGCGGGCAGGCAGACCGGCGCGACGCCGCCCAGGCCACAGCGTTTTCGAGCATGGTGACATAATGGGGATCGGCATAGGTTTGCGGGCGATGACCGATGCCGGAATAAAAGACCCGGCCCTTGCCCACGCAGCGGGTCCAGGCGATCGGATGGTCCCCACCCATCGCCAGCGCGCCCGGCTTGTAACTGGCTTCGTCCAGCGTCGCGACGATGGTGGAGCCGTTGGCGCGCGGATTGGTGGTGAAGCTATACCATTCGTCGTTCATCATCCAATCGCCCGGCAGGCCCGCCGCGATCGGGTTGCCGCGCCCTTCGATCACGACCTTGGCATCCTGAAATTGCGGATTTATCGGGTGTCCGGCAAAGGTCGTGCCGACCAACATATCGGTATACCAGGGCCAGAAGGTAGCCGGATCGCCTGACGATCCATGCACCGCGACATAGCCGCCGCCCCGCTCGACATAGGATTTGAACGCCGCCCGCTGGGCCAGCGTCAGCACGTCGCCGCTGACATTATTCCACACGACCGCATCGAACTGGCGCAGGATCGACGGCGTCATCACGCCCCCTTTGTCGCTCACCACCACGGCCCACCCCTTGCGCTGCGCCATCGCCTGAAAAGCGGCGCGCGCGGCATCGACAGAGGGGCCGTCGCGATAGCCATTGATCTTCTCGAAGATCAGCAGGCGCGGCTTGCCGCTTGGCAGGGTGAAGTCGGGCCGGTCGTCATCATAACGGACGCAGCGGGCCACCTTGTCTGCCGGCGTCACCGGCAGGGCGCGCAGCGCCTTGTCGAGCGCCGCCAGCCGATCGGCGGGCAGCGCCTTCATTTTGGCAAGCGCGTTGAGCGTCAAAATGGCCGCGAAACTTGGTGCTTCGGTGGAAAAGAAGCGGGGTGGAAGGACGGTGAGGAGTTTGGGTGCTGCCGCTTCCAGCGCGGCCTTCGCGGGCGGGCTTAGCAATATGTCTATCACCGGCGATTCGGCGGAAAAGGGCGCGTCGCGCAACGGACAGTCGGTCACGGGCTTCGCCATCGCCCCCACCGGCAGCATCGCCATCAACAGCGCAGCGGCCGCGGCATAACAGCTTTTCATGTCTCTCTCCCATGCTTATCCCGTGCCTTCTAACCTGCCTGGCCTCGCGCGGAAAGCGGATCTGGTTTCCACTTCGCGACTTGCCAAATGCATCGCTATCGCTCAGAGTAATGATAACGCTACCATATGCGGAACCCTGGAGAGAGAAAAGGTGATTCAACTGTCCAACTCGCTGTCGCACAGACGATCCAGACGCGGACGGTCGCTCGCCATGACGGCCTTGTTCGTGATCGCCATGACCGCTTTGTCGACCCCGCTCCATGCTGCCGACAGTATATCCATCAGCAAGGATTGGCGCTTTACCAAGGGCGACCCGGCGGGCCTCACCACCGATCTACGCTATGACGTCCGCCCGCCGATCGAGGATGCAGGCGACGGCAAGCTGGCCGACGCCCGCCCCGACGCAGCGGTGAAGGTGGACGACAGCGGCGCTAACGTCCTCAAGCCCTGGATATTGCCCAGTGCCAACCCCTTCATCAAGGATCCTGCCAAACATCATGTCCGCCCGGCGGGCAATCCCGGCAGTGACGTCACCTATGTTCAGCCCGGTTTCGACGACAGCGGCTGGACCAGGGTCGACCTGCCCCACGACTGGGCGATCGCCGGTCCCTTCATCAAGGACGGTCCCTATGGCGGCATGGGTCGCCTGCCCAGTTGGGGCATAGGCTGGTATCGCAAGACGCTCGACATTCCTGCCCGTGACAAAGGGAAATCCATCTTCCTCGATGTCGAAGGGGCGATGTCCTACGCCACCGTCTGGCTCAACGGTAAACTGGTGGGCGGCTGGCCCTATGGCTATAACAGCTTCCGCCTCGACCTCACCCCTTATGCCGCACCGGGCGGCACGAACCATCTCGCCATCCGCCTCGACAATCCGGCCGCTTCCGCCCGCTGGTATCCTGGCGGCGGCCTCTATCGCGACATCTACCTCACCACCGCGAACAAGGTCCATGTCGGCCAGTGGGGCGGCACCGTCCGCACGCCGCAGGTCGGCAAGGACCAAGCGACCGTCAATCTCAGCCTGGCGCTCGACAATGACGGCGACAAGCCCGCGCAAGTCGAAGTCGCCACCGCTCTATATGCTCTCGACACCAACGGCCAGCGCACCGGTCGCCCCGTTGCCAGCATCCCGCGCCAATCCACCAATGTCGCCCCCGGCGCCAAAGCCGTGCTGAACGGCAGCACGATTCTCACCAACCCGCGCCTCTGGGGCCCGCCGCCCACGCAGCAGCCCAACCGCTATGTCGCCGTCTCGACCGTCCGTCAGAGCGGCAAGACGATCGACACTTACGAAACCCGCTTCGGCGTGCGCGACATCCGGTTCGATCCCGACAAGGGCGTGATCGTCAATGGCGAACATATCCCCCTGCGCGGCGTCAACAATCATCATGACCTGGGCGCGATCGGCGCGGCCTTCAACCGCCGCGCAGCCCAGCGCCAGCTCGAAATCCTGCGCGACATGGGCACCAATGCCGTGCGTATGAGCCATAACCCGCCCGCGCCCGAACTGCTGGAACTCACCGACCAGATGGGCTTCCTGGTCATGGACGAAGTCTTCGACAGTTGGGAAAAGAAGAAGACCCCGCACGATTTCCACCTGATCTTCCCCGACTGGCATGAAGCGGACCTGCGCGCCATGCTGCGCCGCGACCGCAACCACCCGTCCATCATCCTCTGGAGTGTCGGCAACGAAGTCGGCGAACAATATGACGGCGAAGCAGGCGCCAAGATCGGCCGCGAACTGGTCGCCATTGCGCATGAAGAAGACCCGACCCGCCCTGCCACCGGCGCGATGAATTTCGCCAAGGCGGACATGCTGCTGCCCACCACGGTGGACGTCATCAGCCTCAACTATCAGGGCGCGGGTATCCGCGGCATCGTCGGTCAATATCCCGCTTTCCGGGCGAAATTTCCGGACAAGATGATCCTGTCCACCGAAAGCGCGTCGGCCCTGTCCAGCCGCGGCGAATATATGTTCCCCGTCGCAGGTGCGATCAGCGGACCGGTACGCCCCTGGTCCGGCGGCAATCCCGACACGCATCAGGTCAGCGCTTACGAACTTCATGCCGCCGACTTCGGCTCCTCGCCCGACCGCGTCTGGGCCGCGGACGACCAGAACCCCTATGTCGCGGGCGAATTTGTGTGGACGGGCTTTGATTATCTGGGCGAACCGACGCCCTACTACACATCACGCAGCAGCTATTCGGGCATCCTCGACCTCGCCGGTTTCCCCAAGGATCGCTTCTGGCTCTACCAGGCGCGCTGGCGGCCTGACCTCAAATTCGCGCATATCCTGCCGCACTGGACCTGGCCCGACCGCGTGGGTCAGATCACGCCGGTCCACGTCTTCTCCTCGGCGGACGAAGCGGAACTGTTCGTCAACGGCCAATCCCAAGGCAAGATCAAGAAGCGCGACTATGAATATCGCTTCCGCTGGGACTATGTCACCTATGAACCCGGCGAGGTGAAGGTCGTCACCTGGAAAGGCGGCCAGCCCTGGGCGACCGAGACGATCCGCACCGTGGGCGAGGCTGCCAAACTATCTCTCACCGCCGACCGTTTGTCCATCGCCAGCGACAACCGCGACCTCAGCTTCGTAACGGTGAAGGTGCTGGACAAGGACGGCAATATCGTCCCCGCCGCCAAGCAGGCGATCAGCTTCTCGATCGAAGGACCGGGCCAGATCGTCGCCACCGACAATGGCGACCCGACCGATCTCACCGCCTTCCCATCGGCCCACCGCAACGCCTTCAACGGCCTGGCGTTGGCGATCGTGAAGGCGGACCGCCCCGGTCGCATCATCCTGCGCGCAAAGGGCGAAGGGCTGGGCGAAAACCAGATAGAGATTAGCGCGAAACGCTGAGTTTGCGTTAGACAGTTCGTAGTGGCCTTCGAAAAACCGCTGCGAACTGTCCAACTCCCTGTCGCTTATGCCGCCTTCAAATCGAACCGGTCGGCATTCATGACCTTGGTCCAAGCCGCCACGAAATCGCGGACGAACTTGTCCTTGGCATCGGCGGACGCATAGACTTCCGACAAAGCCCGCAGTTGCGAATTGGAGCCGAAAGCCAGGTCGGTGCGCGTCGCCGTCCACCGTTCTTCGTTACTGGCCCGGTCGGTGCCCACGAACGTCTCGTCACTCTCGTCATCCACCTGTTTCCAGGCGGTGCCCATGTCGAGCAGGTTGACGAAATAGTCGTTGGTCAGCTGGCCGACACGCGTCGTCAACACACCATTCTTCGACCCGCCATGGTTCGCGCCCAATACGCGCAGCCCGCCGACCAGCACCGTCATTTCCGGCGCAGACAGGCCCAGCAACTGCGCCCGGTCGATCAGCAACTCTTCCGTCGGCACATTGTAGCGGGTCTGGAGATAGTTGCGGAACCCGTCCGCCTTCGGCTCCAGCACGTCGAAGCTGTCGGCGTCGGTCTGCTCCTGCGACGCGTCGGTGCGACCCGGCGTGAACGGCACGGTCAGCGCATAGCCAGCCGCCTTCGCCGCCTGTTCGATGCCGACGCTGCCGCCCAGCACGATCAGGTCGGCGATCGACGCGCCGCTTTCACTGGCAATGCCTTCATAGACCGCCAGCACCCGCGCCAGTTCCGCGGGTTCGTTGACATCCCAATCCTTCTGCGGCGCCAACCGCAACCGCGCGCCGTTGGCGCCGCCGCGATGATCCGACCCGCGATAGGTGACGGCAGACGCCCAGGCGGTCTTGACCTGATCGGCCACCGACAGGCCCGACGCGGCAATCTTCGCCTTCAACGCGCCGACATCGGCATCGCTCAAACCCGCGCCGGTCGGGGCCGGAATTGGATCCTGCCAGATCAAATCTTCGGTCGGGACTTCTGGGCCGAGGTAACGGACCTTCGGCCCCATGTCGCGATGGCACAGCTTGAACCAGGCGCGGGCAAAGGCGTCGGCGAAATAGGCCGGGTCGGCCCGGAATTTCTCCATTATCGCCCGATAGGCCGGATCGACCTTCATCGCCATGTCGGCGGTGGTCATCATCGTGGGCACCTTGACGCCGGGCGTATGCGCTTTGGGCGCCAGCGTCTCTTCCGGGTTGCCGACCGGCTGCCATTGCTTGGCCCCGGCCGGGCTGCGCACAAGCTCATACTCATGGTCCAGCAGCATGTCGAAATAGGTCATGTCCCAGCTGATCGGCGTCGGCGTCCAAGCGCCCTCGATGCCGCTGGTGATGGTATGGTCGCCCATGCCGCTTTCATGGCCGCTCTGCCAGCCCAGCCCCTGCTGCGCGATGTCCGCGCCTTCGGGTTCAGATCCGACCAGCGATGCGTCGCCCGCGCCATGCGCCTTGCCAAACGTATGGCCGCCCGCCGTCAACGCGACCGTTTCCTCGTCGTTCATGCCCATGCGCGCAAAGGTTTCGCGAATGTCGCGGCCCGACTGCAGCGCATCGGGGTTGCCACCCGGCCCTTCGGGATTGACGTAGATCAGGCCCATCTGGATCGCCGCCAGCGGGCTTTCCAGCGCCATCTCCTTGTCGGGTTGGATGCGCGTTTCATTGGCTTCGTCGCCGACCCAATTTTCTTCCGTGCCCCAGTAAATGTCCTTCTCCGGCTCGAACACGTCTTCGCGTCCGCCGCCAAAGCCGAACACCGGCCCGCCCATGGATTCGATCGCGACATTGCCGGCCAGGATCATCAAGTCCGCCCAGCTCAGGCTCTGCCCATATTTCTGTTTGATCGGCCACAGCAACCGGCGCGCCTTGTCCAGATTGCCATTGTCTGGCCAGCTGTTGAGCGGGGCGAAGCGCTGCGAACCCGACGACGCGCCACCGCGCCCGTCGCCGGTGCGATAGGTGCCTGCGCTGTGCCAGGCCATGCGGATGAAGAAGGGACCATAATGGCCATAGTCCGCCGGCCACCAAGGCTGGCTGTCGGTCATCAGGGCGGTCAGATCGGCCTTCAACGCATCATAGTCGATCGACTGGAACGCGGCGGCATAATCGAAATCCGGGTCCAGCGGATTGCCGGACAAGCCATTCTGCTGCAGGATTTTCAGCGACAACTGATTGGGCCACCAGTCGCGATTGGTGCGACCCAACAAGGTGCGCGCGGCGGCTGGCTCCTTCATCGGACAGCCTAGCGGGTCAGAGGTTTTGGCATCCATGTCGATTTCTCCTGATTACATCCCTGCGACAGTGGTAATAGTGGTCGGAGCCGGAACAAAGCCGGGATTCTTGCTCTGTCTGATCGATAATATCGGTCGAAGGCAAGGTGATGACGAGAATCCGTCTGGAATCGCAAGCGACGCGAATGGGCATGGCGAAGCGGTTTCCGTCAATCACATCCGCGTCAATGCAAAGCCGCTGATGCCGTTCCCCTGGCAACAAGGAACTTCCGCCTACGCGGGGCGCTGATGCGACCGGAGGTGTTTTCATGGCGGCACGTGCATATTGGCAGGGTCAGATACGACTGGCGCTGGTTTCGATCCCGGTGGAGATCTACCCGGCGACGCGGTCAGGCGCGGCGATATCCTTCCGCCAGATTCACGAACCGACCGGCAAGCCGATCAACTATGAAAAGGTGGTGCAGGGCGTCGGCCCGGTGGATCGAGAGGAAATCCTCAAAGGCTTCGAAATCTCCAAGGGCAATTACGTTCTGCTGGAGGAGGAAGAGATTGAAGCGGTCAAGATCGAAAGCCGCAAGACTCTGGAACTGGTCCAGTTCGTCGAGTCCGATGCGATCGACGTTCTCTATTATGAAAAGCCCTATTTCGTAGTTCCTGCCGACGATCTGGCGGAGGAAGCCTATGCCGTGCTGCGCGACGCGCTGCGCCAGACAAAGAAGGTGGGACTGGGCCAATTGTCTGTGCGCGGCCGCGAGCAGCTCGTGTCGTTAAAGCCCTGCGGTCGCGGCCTCGTGCTCGAAGTGTTGCGCTACGCCGACGAAGTGACCCGCGCCCAGACCTATTTCCGCGACATCCCCGATGACAAGGCCGATCCCGATCTGCTCGACCTCGCCACCACGATCATCGATAAGAAGACCGGCCCGTTCAAGCCGGAGGAATTTCACGACCGCTATGTCGATGCGCTCCAGCGGCTGATCGAGAAAAAGAAGAAGGCGAAGGGCAAGCGGATCATCGAGGATGTCGAGGAACCGACCGGCGGCAAGGGCGGCAATGTCATCGACCTGATGGCTGCGCTCAAGAAATCGGTCGGCGATGGCGCGAAAAAGGCGCCTGCAAAGAAACCCGCATCGCCCAAGACCCGCGCCCCGGCCAAGCGCAAAAGCGCCTGATCCATGGCGCGCGATCCGCTTGCTACCTATAACGCCAAGCGTGATTTCGCGCGCACCAAAGAGCCGAAGGGCGCAGTCGCCAAGCCCGGCGGCAACAGCTTCGTCGTCCAGAAACATGACGCCACCCGGCTGCACTGGGACTTCCGCCTGGAGATCGACGGTGTGCTCAAAAGCTGGGCCGTGACCAAGGGGCCAAGCATCGACCCGGCGGACAAGCGCCTAGCGGTGCGGACGGAGGACCACCCTTTAAGCTATGGCGACTTCGAGGGACTGATACCCGCAGGCGAATATGGCGGCGGCACGGTCATGCTGTGGGATCGCGGCACCTGGCAACCGATAGAGGGCAAGAGCGCAAAGGATCTGGACAAGGGCCACCTCCATTTCACGCTCGATGGCGAACGGATGAAGGGCGAATGGCTGCTCGTCCGGATGAAGGGGAGACCGAACGAAAAGCGCGAAAACTGGCTGCTGCGCAAGATCGAGGATGCCGATGCGGGCGAAGGCGATCAATTGGTCGAACGCGCCCTGACCAGCGTTCTCACCGGACGCGCCATGGCGGAGATCGCCGCAGACAAGGCAGGCGCCCAATCGCTTGCAGGCGTGAAGGGGAAGGCATTTGCAGGCAAGATGCAGGCGGCGCGCGACCATAATGAAAAGGTCGCGGCCAAGCCCCGCAAGAGCCGGGGAAAGACGCCCGCCTTCGTCAAGCCGCAACTGGCGACATTGGTCGACAGCGTTCCGGTCAGCAACGATTGGCTGCACGAAATCAAGTTCGATGGCTATCGTGCGCTGGTGGCGGTCGATGGGGAGAAGGTCCGCGTCTTTACCCGCAATGGTCTCGACTGGACTGACAAGTTCCAGCCGCTCACCGCATCCATCGCCGCGCTGGACCTGCCACCGGCGCTGATCGACGGGGAAATCGTCGCCTTCGGACCCGACGGCAACCCCAGCTTCTCCGCGCTTCAGTCGGTTCTCAAACGCGGCAACGGCGCGCAGCGGGAAGATACGCCGTTTCAGTTCTTTGCCTTCGACCTGCTGTCTCTGGCGGGGAAGGACATGAAGGCTCAGCCGCAGATCGAGCGGAAGGAAAGGCTCGAAGCACTGCTGAAGGAAGCGCTTCCGCCCATCCATGTCGCCGATCATGTCATCGGTGCAGGAGAGGCGCTCTATCGCTCGTTATGCGACGCGGGTCAGGAAGGGATTATTTCGAAGCGCATCGACGCGCCCTATCGCTCCTCCCGCACCAAAAGCTGGGTAAAGGTCAAATGCACGCGTCGGCAGGAATTTGTCATCATCGGCCGAAGCGCCAGCACCGCACGCGGCCGCCCCTTCGCATCGCTGCTGCTCGCCCAGCATGAGGGCAAGACGCTGGTCTACAAAGGGAAGGTCGGCACCGGGTTCGATGCCGACATGATGGCGGCCCTGGACGAGACAATGACGCCGCTCAAGACCGATACTTCACCGGCCGAAGTCCCGAAAGCCGAAGCGCGGGGCGCGACCTGGATTAAGCCCAAGCTGGTCGCCGAAATCGCCTTCGCTGAATTTACCGCCGACGGGCGCGTTCGCCACGCCAGCTTTCTGGGCCTGCGCGCCGACAAGAAGGCAAAAGCGGTCGCCCCTGAAAAAGCGGCGCCGCCCCCCAAAGTAACGCCTACCATCGAAATCACCAACCCCGACCGCGTCATCTTCCCCGAAAGCGGCCAGACCAAGGGCGAACTGGCCGACTATTATGCGATGGTCGCCCCGCTGATGCTGCCCTTCGCCGCACGCCGACCGATCAGCCTGGTCCGCTGTCCGCAGGGGCGAGCGAAGAAATGTTTCTTCCAGAAGCATGACAGCGGCGCCTTCGGCAAATCGGTGCGCCAGGTGCCGATCCGCGAAAAGGACGGCGGCAGCGAGGATTATATCTATGTCGAGGATGCCGAAGGGCTGATCGCCTGCGTCCAGATGGGGACGATCGAATTTCACGGCTGGGCCAGTCGCACCGACGCAGTGGAGCAGCCCGACCGCATGATCTTCGACCTGGATCCGGACGAGGGCATGGATTTCGATCGCGTAAAGAGTGCCGCGCAGGATATACGCGCGCGCCTGTCCGACATCGGCCTCGTGTCCTTCGCGATGCTGTCAGGCGGGAAGGGCGTGCATGTCGTCGTGCCGCTGACGCCGGGCCATAATTGGGACACGCACAAGGATTTCGCCTCTCGCTTCGCCCAGGCGCTCAGCGCCGCCGAGCCTGACCGCTTCGTCGCGACGATGAGCAAGGCCAAGCGCAAGGACCGCATCTTCATCGACTGGCTGCGCAACCAGCGCGGCAGCACGGCGGTGTTGCCCTATTCCGCCCGCGCCCGCCCAGATGCACCGGTCGCGGTGCCGATCGACTGGGACGAACTGGACGGCATGAAGGACGCCCATCCTTTTTCGATCCGTGACGGGGCCAAGTTGGTCGATCGCGCCGCGACCCTCAAAGGCTGGGGCTTCGCCGCGCAGGCATTGCCCGACCTTTAACAATATCACGACGTGTTCGCCCTGGACCTGTCGAAGGGCTTTTCTTTCAACGCCGACGACAAGAGGGGCTTCGACAAGCTCAGCCCGAACGGATACGGAGGCTGATATGAATTTTCAGCCGCGCGGCGTCAGGCCACCCAGCGCAATATCCACCAGCTTTTCCGCCACCTCCAGCGATGTCATCGGCCCGGCCGGATCATGCCAGCGTGCCGGCCAGTTGAGCGCGCCTGCCAATGCGAAGGAAGCGAAACGCACGTCCACCGGCGCGATCGATCCGTCGGCGATCCCTTCCTCGATCATCCCGCGCACAGCGTCGTCAATCTCCCGCTTGCGCGCCCGAAAGCGGATGGCACTGTCCATCGACAGCACTTCGTCATTGGTGCGGATCACGCAGCGACCGAAATCGTCCATGTTGATGCAGGCATAGCGGACCAGAAAGTCGCGCAACCGGTCATGGCCGCTGCCCGCCCGGCCCGCGGCCACATCCGCAGCGTCCCGCAACATGGACAGGCCACGATTGACGCATTCGACCAGTACCTGCTCCTTATTGCCCAGATAATGATAGATGGTGGGCTTGCTGACGCCCAAGCTGGCCGCGACATCGTCCAGCGAGGTGGCGTGATAGCCGCGCGCATTGAACATCCGCACCGCCGCCAGCAATACGGCTTCACGCTTCTCTTCGCGTTCCCGCTCTCGGTCCGCCTTGTTGCGGAAGGGCGAAAGCGCGCTGGCGCTCGAAAGCTGAGTGGCGGCCGAATTGGGCAATGCAATCTCCCTTGTCGTGGACAGCATTGACAAGAAACCCGAGGATAATCAATATACCCACCAGTATAGAATATGCGAGTGCGTTAAATGCTGACCGAAATTCAATCTGCCATTCGCGATACTGTACGTGATTTCGCGCAGGAAACCATCCGTCCGCATAGCGCGCGCTTCGAGTCGGAAGGTGGCTATCCGCCCGAACTGTTCCATGACATGGCGGCCCTTGGCCTATGGGGCATGACGGCACCCGAATCCTTCGGCGGGGCGGAGGCGGACGCGGTCTCCTATGCGCTCGCGCTTATGGAGATCGCGGCAGCGGACGGCGCGCTATCGACCATCGTCTCGATCCAGAACTCGATCCTCGTGTCGGGCCTGCTCAAGGATGGCAGCGACACGCAAAAGGCGCGATTCTTGCCGGACCTGATTGGCGGGCGCACGATCGGCGCTTTTGCGCTGACCGAGGCCGATGCGGGGTCCGACGCGTCGGCGGTGCGAACCCGCGCGACCAAAGTCGATGGTGGCTGGCGCATCACCGGGTCCAAGCAATTCATCACGTCGGGCAAGATCGCGGGGTTGGCGATGATCGTTGCCGTCACCGATCCGGACGCCGGCAAGAAGGGGCTGTCGGTCTTCATCGTGCCAACCGACCGGACCGGCTATGGCGTGGACAAGGTCGAACATAAGATGGGGCAGGGCGCTTCGGACACCTGCGCCTTGCGCTTCGATGATATGTTCGTGGAAGACGATCTGCTGATCGGCCAACCGGGACAGGGCTACCGCATCGCCCTTGCTAATCTGGAAACAGGCCGCATCGGCATTGCCGCCCAATGTGTCGGCATGGCGCAGGCGGCGCTCGATATTGCGGTCGCCTATGCCAAGGATCGCAAGAGTTTCGGGAAAGCGATCATCGATCATCAGGCGGTGGGCTTTCGCCTGGCCGACCTAGCCACCCGGCTGGAGGCGGCGCGGCAGCTGGTCCTGCACGCCGCCCGGACCAAGGATGCGGGTCTACCTTGCCTGGCGGAAGCTTCCATGGCCAAGCTGTTCGCGTCGGAAGCGGCCGAAACGATCGTGTCCGGCGCGATGCAGACGCTGGGCGGCTATGGTTATCTGGAAGATTATGGCGTCGCCAAAATCTATCGCGACGTGCGGGTGTGCCAGATTTACGAAGGCACGTCGGACATCCAGCGCATGGTCATCGCACGCAGCCTTTAAGCAGGAGTTATAAGATGCAAGACGATCCCGTTGTCATCGCCAGCTATTCCCGCACCCCCATGGGCGGGTTTCAGGGTGCGCTGTCTTCCGTCAAAGCGACGGACCTTGGCGCGGCGGCGGTAAAGGCCGCGGTCGAGCGCGCGGGCGTGCAGGCCGATGCTGTCGATCGCATCTACATGGGCTGCGTGCTGCCTGCGGGCCTGGGGCAAGCGCCCGCGCGACAGGCGGCGCTGGCCGCTGGCCTTGGCCTCAATACGCAAGCGACGACCGTCAACAAGATGTGCGGATCGGGGATGCAGGCCGCGATCATGGCGCATGAGGCGCTCGCCAGCGGCGCGGCCGATATCGTTATAGCCGGTGGCATGGAAAGCATGAGCAACGCGCCCTATGCCTTGCCCAAGCATCGCTCCGGCGCGCGGATCGGCCATGACCGGATCGTGGACACGATGATGATGGATGGCCTGGAAGACGCTTATGAACCGGGCAAAGCCATGGGCGTGTTCGCCGAAGACGCCGTGCGCGAATATCAGTTCACGCGCGAAGATCAGGACGCCTTTGCGATCCGATCGCTCGACCGCGCCAACGCCGCGATCGGCAGCGGCGCCTTCGCGCGCGAGATCACGCCAGTGACGGTGAAGGGACGCGGTGGCGATACGATCGTCGATACCGATGAGCAGCCGGGCAAGGCCAAGCCGGACAAGATTCCGTTGCTCAAGCCCGCCTTCGTCAAAGACGGCACGATCACCGCAGCCAACGCCTCCTCCATTTCGGACGGCGCGGCGGCGGTGGTCATGACCCGCGCCAGCGTGGCGAAAAAACTCGGCCTCAAGATGGTGGCGAAGGTCGTAGCGACCGCCGCCCATGCCCATGAGCCGTCCAAATTCACCACCGCACCCGTACCTGCCATGCGCAAGGTGCTGGACAAGGCGGGCTGGTCGGTCGCGGATGTCGATCTGTTCGAAGTCAACGAAGCCTTCGCCGTCGTCGCGATGATCGCGGCGCAGGAACTGGGCATCCCGGACGACAGGATCAACGTCAATGGCGGCGCGACCGCGCTTGGCCATCCGATCGGCGCGTCGGGCGCGCGCATCCTGGCGACGCTGATCTCTGCCCTTGAGACGCGAGGGCTGAAGCGGGGCGTCGCCAGCCTGTGCATCGGCGGCGGCGAAGCCACCGCGATGGCCGTCGAATTGATCTGAAGGAGACAGGGACATGGACATCAACAACGTGGCGGCGATCGTCACCGGCGGCGCTTCGGGCCTGGGCAAGGCGACCGCGACGATGCTGGCGGCGCAAGGGGCAAAGGTCGCGATCTTCGACCTGAACGAAGAGGCCGGACGGGCGACTGCGCAATCGCTGGGAGGTGTCTATGTCGCTGCCAACGTCGCGGACGACGCCAGCGTCACGGCGGGGCTGGACGGGGCCGAACAGGCCCATGGCGTCGCCCGCATCTTGGTCAATTGCGCGGGTATCGCGCCTGCAGTCAAGACGGTGGGTAAGGAGAATGCGCCCCATCCGCTCGACACATTCGCCAAGACGGTGACGGTCAACCTGATCGGTACTTTCAACATGATCGCCAAATTTTCCGCCCGCCTTTCTGCGGCGGACGAAGTGAACGGCGAACGCGGTGTGATCGTCAACACGGCATCCGTCGCGGCCTATGACGGGCAGATCGGGCAGGCCGCTTACGCCGCATCCAAGGGGGGCGTGGTCGGCATGACCCTGCCGATCGCCCGAGATCTGGCCCAACACAAGATCCGCGTCATGACGATCGCGCCCGGCATCTTCCTGACGCCGATGCTCGAAGCCTTCCCGCAAACGGTTCAGGATGCCCTGGGCGCGCAGGTGCCGCATCCCAGCCGTCTTGGCAAACCCGCCGAATACGCGCAGTTGGTGGAAAGCATCGTCCGCAATCCGATGCTGAACGGTGAAGTGATCCGTCTGGACGGCGCGATCCGCATGGCCCCGCGCTGATGCGGACATGGGCAAGTTGACCTTATGGGTCGGCTTGCCTCATTCCGCCATGACCAGCGCTCCGAAGGGCGGCAGCGTGCCAGGCGTCGCACCGTTCACCGCGGACAGCACGCGGCTTTCCAAAGGGACGTCTTCCGGCCAGACGGCCGCCTCGCGCGACAGGTTGAACAGGCAGAGCAGCGATTGGCCGTCGGCCTGGCGGCGGAATAGCAGGCGCTGCGCGTCCGCCATCAGTATGTCCAGACTGCCGTAACGCAGCGCCGCATTGTTCTTGCGCAACGCCAGCATCGCGCGCGTATGGTTGAGCAGCGATACAGGATCGCTTTCCTGCACATCGACCGCCCGGCCGATATTGTCGTCGCCAACAGGGAGCCAAGGCTCGACTTCACTGAACCCTGCCTGCGCTGCGTCTGCCGACCATGGCAAAGGCGTGCGTGCGCCGTCCCGCGACAGGGTCAGGGGCCAATTTGCGATCGCCTCCGGATCTTGCAGCCGGTCGAACGGGATGTCGACCTGAGTGAGGCCCAGTTCCTCGCCCTGATACAGGATCGCATTGCCGCGCAGCGCCATCAGCAACATCCCCTTCAACCGCCCAAATGCCGGGCGATCGTCCGGCGCGCACCAGCGGGACAAAGCACGCGGCGCATCGTGATTTTCGAACGCCCAACTGGGCCAGCCGAGACCTGGCTCATCGGGCCAGCGCGAAACAGTCTCAGCCACCAACGCGGGGGTTAGCGCATCCGCATAAAGGAAGTTGAAGCCATAGGCGCTGTTGAGGTGGCTTTCGCCCGCCGTATAGGCCTTCATCTCTGTTTCGGCCAGATCGCCGCCGACCTCCGCGACGGTGAAGATCGATCCATATTCGTCGCACAGCGTGCGGATGCGTTCGATGAAATCGACCACGCCGGGATGCGACTGGTTATATTTTCGGATCTGGAAATCGAAGGACCGGCTACGGGGCTTTCCGGTATCGGGCGCGGGCGGATTGTCGCGCAACTGCGGGTCATGCATGGCATGGTTAAGCGCATCGAGCCGGAAGCCATCGACGCCCCGATTCAGCCAGAAACGCATGGCGGCCAGCAACGCGTCCTGCACCAGCGGATTATGCACATTGAGTTGCGGTTGGCTGCTTAAAAATTGATGCATATAATATTGGCGGCGTCGGCCGTCCCAGGTCCAGGCCGGGCCGCCGAAGACGGACTGCCAATTATTGGGGGGCGTGCCGTCCTGTTTGGGATCGACCCAGACGAACCAGTCGGCCTTGTCGCCCGTCCGGCTGGCGCGGCTTTGTGTGAACCAGTCGTGCAGGTCGGACGTGTGCGCATAGACCTGATCGATCGTGACCTTGAGGCCCAATGTGTGGGCGCGGGTTACCAGCGCGTCGAAATCGGCCAGCGTTCCGAAAATCGGATCGACGTCGCAATAGTCGGCGATGTCATAGCCGAAATCACGCATGGGGGAGGTGAAGAAAGGCGATATCCAGATCGCGTCCGCACCCAGTTTCGCGACATGCTCCAGCCGTGCGGTGATACCGTTGAGGTCGCCGATCCCGTCGCCATTGCTGTCCTGAAAGCTGAGCGGATAGATTTGGTAGATGACCGCGCCCTTCCACCAAGGCTGATCCGCTGACGGCGTTTCAGAGGTCATAGTCTGTCCCGTTACAAGAGGCGGTACAGATGACCTAACCCGAAAGGGACGGGGGCGGCAAGGCGGTGCGACGGCATAAGGCTGGCGAGCGGCACGACCTGCCACCCGCCAGCCTCTTCATATTGACCGTTTCAGCCGATCTTTGGCAGCAGGCTGTCGACGGCGACCTTGGCGTCGCCGTAGAACATCCGCGTATTATCCTTGTAGAAGAGCGGATTTTCGATCCCGGAATAGCCGGTGCCCTGGCCGCGCTTCGACACGAAGACCTGCTTGGCTTTCCATACTTCCAGAACCGGCATGCCCGCGATCGGGGAGTTGGGATCGTCCTGCGCCGCCGGATTGACTATATCGTTGGACCCGATGACGATCACGACGTCGGTCGAGGGGAAATCCTCGTTGATCTCGTCCATTTCCAGGACGATATCATAGGGTACCTTGGCTTCGGCCAGCAGCACGTTCATGTGCCCCGGCAGGCGGCCCGCGACGGGATGGATGGCGAAACGCACATTCTTGCCCGCGGCCCGCAGCTTGCGCGTAAGTTCGCTCACGCTCTGCTGCGCCTGCGCGACCGCCATGCCATAGCCGGGCACGATGATGACGCTGTCCGCTTCATTGAGCGCGGCGGCGACGCCATCGGCGTCGATCGCGACCTGTTCGCCCTCAATCTCTGCCGCGGGGCCGGTCGTGCCGCCAAATCCGCCCAGGATGACCGACACGAACGACCGGTTCATCGCCTTGCACATGATATAACTCAGAATCGCACCCGACGAGCCGACCAGCGCGCCTGTCACGATCAACAGGTCGTTGCCCAGCGTGAAGCCGATCGCGGCGGCCGCCCAGCCGGAATAGCTGTTGAGCATCGACACGACCACCGGCATGTCCGCACCGCCGATGCCCATGACCAGGTGGACGCCGATGAACAGCGCCAGCACCGCCATGACGATCAGCACCGTCACTTCGCGGCCTTCGACCCCGATGTTGCCGACATACATGACCAGCAGGACCAATGATCCCAGCAGGGCTGACGCGTTGAGGACGTGACCGCCCGGCAGCTTCTTCGCCTTGCCGTCCAGCTTGCCCGCCAGCTTCCCAAATGCGACGATCGATCCGGTGAAGGTCACCGCGCCGATGAAGATGCCCAGAAACGCCTCGACCTTGAGGATGTTGATTTCGACGGGACTTTTATGGGCCAGAACGGCGGCGAAGCCGGTCAGCGCTTCGCGCGCGGCGGGATCGAGCGCCCGTACCGTTTCCAGTTCGAAATGCGCGTTGAAACCAATGAAGACCGCCGCCAGCCCGACGAAGCTATGGAGCGCCGCCACAAGCTGCGGCATTTCGGTCATCTGCACCCGTACCGCCACCAGCCAGCCGATGACGGCGGCCACGGCGAAGGTGCCGATCACGATCGGCAGATTGGCTGCGCCCGGCCCAAAGAGTGTTGCCACCACGGCCAGCGCCATGCCGGCAATGCCGTACCATACCGCGCGTTTGGCGCTTTCCTGGTTGGACAGGCCGCCGAGCGACAGAATGAAAAGGACCGCAGCGGCAATATAGGCTGCGGACACCACACCGGTATCGAACATGGACGTGCCCCCTTACGACCGCTGGAACATGGCGAGCATTCGGCGCGTGACCAGAAAGCCGCCAACGATATTGATCGATGCGATCAGGATAGAAATCGTCGCCAGCACGAGTACCAGCGTGTTTGACGATCCGACCTGGAGCATCGCCCCCACCACGATGATGCCCGAAATCGCGTTGGTCACCGCCATCAGCGGCGTGTGCAGCGCATGGCTGACGTTCCAGATGACCTGAAAGCCGATGAAGCAGGCCAGCACAAAGACGATGAAATGCGCCATGAAGCTGGCGGGCGCTACTGCGCCGACCCCCATGAGCAAGACCGCCGCCACGACCAGCATCGTCACCTGCGACCGGGTTTGCGCCTTGAACGCAGCGGTTTCCTTCGCCCGCTTTTGTTCGGGCGTCAGTTCCTCGGCCTTGGGCTTGGGCTTTTGCGCCGCGATCGCCTTGATCTTGGGCGGGGGTGGGGGAAGCTCACCTGGCCTTCAAAGGCTATGGTCGCGCCACGAATGACGTCGTCATCCATATTATGGACCACCACGCCGTCCTTGCCCGGCGTCAGGTCGGCCAGCATGTGGCGGATATTGCTGGCATACAGCGTGCTGGACTGCGCGGCCATGCGGCTGGGGAAATCGGTATAGCCGATGATCGTCACGCCATTGGGCGACACGATCTTCTGATCGGCCACGGTGAGAGCGCAATTGCCGCCACGCTCCGCCGCCAGATCGACGATGACAGATCCGGGACGCATCGCGGCGACCATATCGTCGGTCCACAGCACGGGCGCGTCCCGACCGGGAATGAGCGCCGTGCACACGACGATATCGACGCCGGGCGCCAGTTCGCGGAATTTCTTGAGCTGCGCCTCGCGAAATTCGGGACTGGACGGCGCGGCATAACCACCGGTCGCGGCGCCATCCTGCTGCTCTTCGGAAAAGTCGAGATAGACGAACTGCGCGCCCATCGATTCAATCTGTTCGGCGACTTCGGGCCGCACGTCGAATGCCAGCGTAATGGCGCCCAGCGAAGTCGCCGCGCCGATCGCCGCCAGGCCCGCGACGCCTGCACCGATCACCAGCACCCTAGCCGGGGGCACCTTGCCTGCCGCCGTCACCTGACCGGTGAAGAAGCGCCCGAAATTGGCGCCTGCTTCGATCACCGCGCGATAACCGGCGATGTTCGCCATGGACGACAAGGCGTCCATCTTCTGCGCGCGAGAGATGCGGGGGACCATGTCCATGGCGATGATATTGGCGCCGGTCGCATTGATCGCCGCCAATTCTTCGCTGCGCTGGCCGGGATAGAAGAAGGAAATGAGGGTCTTGCCGGGCTGGAGGCGCGCCGCTTCGTTCGCTTCGGGCGGCCGCACCTTCACGATGACGTCCGCTTGCGCCCACAGCTCGTCCGCCGTGGGAACGACGGTCACGCCTGCGGCGCGGTAAGCATCGTCATCGAAACCGGCTGCCGCCCCGGCGCCGCCTTCAACAAGACAGGCATGGCCCAATTTTTGCAATTGCAGCGCGCTATCGGGCGTCAGCGCAACCCGCGCCTCGCCCCCCGCCACTTCCCTGGGCGCACCGATTTTCACTCCGCATTCCTCCCCTAGTCTTTGCAAGGCGGTTTGGCCTAGCAAGCCTCTCTTGGTTGCGCCAGCGCCGTTCGTCTATCGCTAAAGATTTGCAGGCTTAAAAGATCAGCTTTGTCGATTAGCGCATTCATTCCGCAAAAATCGGCATTAATGAGCATTTATTGGGATATATCGTAGCAAAAAGAGAGATAAATTGCGGGATGTTCAGACCGCCATCACGTCGGCATCGATAAATAGATAGGCCGGGTCGAATTCACTGAGCCGGTAAAGGGCAGGGCGATCCAGAATGTCGATCATATTGCCGCGCATGGCCAGGATGCCGCGCTCGCGCAATTCCCGCAACATACGGTTGACGTGAACCGGTGTCAGGCCGCAGGCTTCGGCCAGATCAGCCTGGGTCATGGGCAGGAGATAATGCTTCCCGTCGCTCTGACCGACGATGCGCAGCTTTATTTCCACTTCGCATAGAAAATGCCCGAGCCGCTGAACCGCGTCGAGACGACCGAGCCGGAAAATCCATTCCCGATGCATCGCCGCATCCAGGAGCGTGCTGAACCACAGCAATTTGGACATGGCCGGGCGTTGCGCCATGATGTCATCCAGGCGGCTATGGGGAATTTGGACGATGTGGCAGGCCGTCAGGGTGGCGACATCATGATCCAGCTTTTTAAGCGGATAAGCATGAAGATCAACAAAATCGCCGGCGACATGAACGGCGACGAGTTGCCTCTGCCCCTCCCGATCATCCTTGTAACGGCACATGAACCCGTCGACCAGATAAGTGCTCTGGCTGACGGGATCGCCTTCCCGTATCAACATGCTGCGTGGCCCCAGCGCGGATACCGGACCTGCCACCTGCTCCAGCGCCGTCAGGTCGCCATCGGTCAGTTGATCACGACGTCGGCCAAGAAGAAATTTATCGAAAACCACTGTGAAACCCCCAAGACGACGAGAGCAATATGGCACGCATCGGCGATCGATGGCTATGCTCCTCGTCGTCTGCCGTAGCTATATAGCAAAAATTCCGAATGTTGCTGATTTTCGGTAACGCCCGCACCAAGTACGGCCAACGCCATGTGGCTTCCGGGAAACCGGCATCCCGTCTATGGCGGCATCTGGCGATCGTATATCTCCAAACAATCCATACCGCGCTACGTTGCTGAAGTCCGCTCAGCATGGCCCATGCCAATCAGATGCGCCTTCGACATGTCAGCATAGTAACAAATCATTGCTTAGGGCGCATGTCATCCTCCGTCGATTGACCAACCACCAAAGCCCACGCAGAGCGCGAGCATCTAATGCGACTTATTCGCACTCTTAGTAACAGGGGGTTGTTCCATGTTTTTCATCTCGCTTGCGGCCGCGCGTCGCTCTCTCCAGCGCGCCAGCATGGTCGCCCTCGCCACCGCCAGCATGGCCCCGGCCATGGCGGCGAACGCCCCCTTACCGGATGCCGATGATCAATCCGGCGCCATCGTCGTTACCGCTACGGGCTATGAGCAGAATATCATAGAGGCGCCTGCCAGCATTACCGTTCTGGGTCGTGAGGAATTGCAGGAGAAGCGGTTCGGCAGCCTGGCCGAGGCTTTGCAGGACGTGCAAGGTGTCGACGTCGGCGGCGAAGCGGGCAAGACTGGCGGCCTGAACATTTCAATCCGCGGCATGCCCAGCGACTATACGCTTGTCCTGATCGACGGGCGGCGACAAAATGCGCCGGGTGGGGTGACACCGAATGGCTTTGGCGAAACGTCCACTAGTTTCCTCCCGCCCTTTGCCGCGATCGATCGGATCGAGGTGGTGCGGGGTCCGATGTCCACGCTTTACGGGTCGGACGCGATGGGCGGCGTCGTCAACATCATCACGCGCAAGGTCGGCAATCGCTGGGTCGGCACCGCGACGGCGGAAAGCACGATCCAGGGCGACGACCGGTTCGGCAATATCCAGTCGATCAACGGTTTCGCCCAAGGCCCGATCATCGAAAATCTGGTGGGATTGACCCTTCGTGGGAGCGTGTTCCACCGCGAGGGTTCCAATATTGACATCCCGGGCGATCCCGCGCTCACCCTGGGCCGCAATCCGGTGGAATCCGATATCTACACCTATGGTGGCCGGATCAGCATCACGCCGCATGTCGATCATGACCTGTGGATCGAATATGACCGCAACGAACAGCGCTACGACAATAGCGAGGGACAGCTCGGCACTTTGGGTTCGGGGGGCTATGCGCCGGAACAGCGTTTCAACCGGTCCAATTATGTGGTGGCGCATAGCTGGCGCATGGGGTTCGGGCAACTCGACACCACGCTGACGCGGAACGAGACGGAGACGATCGGGCGGCAGATCCCCAATGGCACGCCGGGCGCCGTGGCGGGCAGCCCGCGCACGCTGGAGGCGCGCAACGACATCCTGGATTCGCGCTTCGCGGGGAAGGTCGGGCCGGTCGCCTTCACCGTCGGCGGCCAATATTGGAAAGCGCGGATGGTGGAGGGCGTGGCGCCCGAGCCGTTCAAGTTCACGCAATGGGCGGGCTTTGCCGAAGCGACGCTGACCGTGGCCGACGGGTTCAACATTACGGGCGGCGTGCGCTACGACGATCATTCGACATTCGGCAGCAAATGGTCGCCCCGCGCCTATGCCGTTTGGAATATGACCGACACGATCACGCTGAAGGGTGGCGTCAGCCGTGGTTTCAAGACGCCGCGGGTCGAACAGATCGCCAGCGGCATCATCGGCTTCGGCAGTCAGGGACGCGTGCCGTTGCTGGGGTCGCCGGGCCTGACGCCGGAAACCAGCACCAGTTACGAAGCAGGTCTTTATTATGACGGGCCGGAATTTTTCAGCGGCAACCTGACGTTGTTCAACAATGACTTCAAGGACAAGATCGCGTCCGGTCCCGGTGTCGCGAACTGCACCTTCGCTGGTTATAACGGGCAACCGCCGGCCGGCTGCGTCGATGTCGGCAATTTTCCGGCGGTCGAACTGTTCAGCCAATCGATCAATATCGACAAGGCGCGCACGCGCGGCATAGAGGTCGCGACCCGGTTCGCCTTCACGCCCAGCCTGTCGCTGTCGGCCAACTATACCTACACGCAAACCGAACAGTTGAGTGGTGCGGAGAAGGGGTTGCCGTTGGTGGGGATGCCCAAGCATATGCTGAACGGCAATCTGCGCTGGAAACTGGACGACAAGGCAAGTGTGTGGGCGCGAGCGGAGGTCCGATCCAGTCGCTATCGCGGAGCCAATGTGCAGCAGGATGCAGTCGGCGACTTCCGCAGCTACGAAGTCTTTCACCTGGGCGGCAATTACCAGATCACGCCCGCTTTCCGCCTGTCCGCTACGATCAACAATATTCTCGACACCGATTATGCCGTCTATGTTCCTTATCAAACCACCGCCAATGTGACGGCTTTCACCCCGGCCTATTCGATCAATCAGGAAGGGCGCCGCCTCTGGCTTTCCGCCACGGTCGATTTCTGACGATTGTCGAGCAATCCAGGCATCGATCTGCAACAACCGTACCGGCCAGCCTGGACGTCTGAATGCCATGGCGGAACGCAGAGGCTGCGACTGCAAATCCAAAAGACGCTGCTAAAACCGTTCGCACTTGCAGCAAATTACGAGTTGGTGCATAAGGATATCGCCTTTCAGGCATCCTCTCCTAAACTTTCAGGGCCGGTCTTGGGATCGGCCCTTTTTTTGCCTTCCTGCCGCGGCATATCGTCCAGCCCTTGCGGCCGCTGCCAAGCGATGCCTTCGTCCAGATAGGCTTCCAATTCGCGCCAATGCCTGTCCCAGCCCGGACCGCGGCGGCTGGGCGGCACTTCCTGCTCGACGATCAACCGCGCGCGCCGCACGGGGTTGGAGGGCCGCTGCTCCATCCGTACGACGATGTCGCGAACATCCTGGGGCCGATCCTTGCTCATATGCTTCTCCACAGGGCGTCTGCTGCCTAAGCCCTTGGCCGCGAACGCGATGGACGGGCAATGGCCTTTGTCAGTTCAACGCAACAAATATTGTCTAATCGTCATCCTTCCGTCATAAAGCCCCATGTCATTGCCATCCGGCCAGTCGGCCCCGCCCATCGCACGTATCCAGCAGAATGTTCTTGCCGCAGCGGAGCGCCGCCTGCTCAATTGGCTCTGCGCGCATATGCCGCGCTGGGTCACGCCCGATATCCTGACCGCGCTGGGGATGGTGGGGGCGTTCGCGATTTTCGCAGGCTATGCCGCGAGCAATTGGGGCGTCGACTGGCTTTGGCTCGCGATCGCGGGCTATGCGGTGCAGTGGTTCGGTGACTCGCTCGATGGCAGCCTGGCCCGGTTCCGGCATATCGAGCGGCCATCCTATGGCTATTTCATCGATCATAGCTGTGATGGTCTGGCAACGCTGCTCATTCTGGCGGGCATGGGGGCAAGCCCCTATATCCGCATGGATGTGGCGCTGGTCGCATTGGCCGGTTATCTGCTGTTGTCGATCCACGCCTATCTGTCGGCACGGGTTTTAGGCGAATTCAAGCTGTCTTACCTGGCCGCCGGCCCTACCGAATTGCGCCTGCTGCTGATCGGCCTGACGATCGCGATGATGCTGCTGGGCTATGCCCCGGGCTGGTTCGGCGCGGTGTCGGGGTTCGACCTGTTTGTCGGCGTGGTCGGCGCCATATTGGTGCTGTTGTTCATCATGCAGACGCTGACGACGGCCAAGCGACTCGCCATATCCGAACGGCGCTGATTTAGTTGGCGTGACCTGAACGGGCTCAAGGACGCCGGTGTTCTCGCGTGCCGCATCGCGAAATCAATTGGTTGAGCCGCACTTCATCCTGTGCGCTCGACGCAAATAGCTGACATAGCCAGTCCAGGCATTTCGCCAGAAGCAGCATGGTTTCTCTCCTTTATTATCCGCGGATCATAGCCGATTCGCGCATAGAGAGAAGAGGGATTATTGGTCGGCGCCAATTACCCGATAAAGGAGCACCCTGTTGCTGACCAACGCCAAGTTGGTGGCAATCGCGGACTGCCGCGCATTGTAGAGGCTGCGCTGGCTGGTCAGCGCATTCAGGAACGTATCGATGCCCGATCGATAGCGCTGTTCGGCCAGATCATAAGCGCGCTGGCTGGCGGTCACCAGCCGCTGTTGCGCGCCCTGCTGCGCATCGATCGTGCCTTCACGGGCCAGGCCATCGGCGACTTCGCGAAAGGCCGTCTGGACCGCCTTTTCATATTGCGCGACATAGAGATCCCGCTGCGCCTTGCTATAGTCCAGATTGCCCCGATTGGCGCCGCCAAAGATCGGCAGGCTGGCAGAGGGGCTGGCGGACCAGGCGAATCCACTGCCGGTGAAGAGCGACGACAGGGCGGAACTGGCCACGCCGATCGCCGACGTCAGGCTGATCGTGGGGAACATCGCCGCGCGGGCCGCGCCGACATCGGCATTGGCGGCTTTAAGCTGATGTTCGGCCTGAAGCACATCGGGCCGTTGCAGCAATATGTCGGAAGACAGACCGCCCGGCACCTTTGCCACGCCCGTGATCAAGCTGTCGAGCGAGGCTGGCAGCAAGGCGTCTTCCACCGGCGCACCGACCAGCAGATCCAGCGCGTTGCGGTCTTGCGCGACCTGCGTGATGTTGGCGGCAGTGTCCGACGCGGCCTGTTCCACCGTGGTTTCAGCCTGATGGACGTCGAGCTTGCCGATCAGGCCTGCAGCGTTGAGCGAGCGCGTAATATCGAGCGTGCGCTGCGCGCTCGCCTGCGTCTGGCGCGACAATGCAAGCAGCTCCTGGTCCGCCGCCAACGTCGCATAGGCGGTAGCGGTTTCCGCGATCAGCGCGATCCGGGTCGATCGCGCGCCTTCCTCAGTCGCCAGATAGGTTTCCAGCGCCGCTTGCGTCAGGCTGCGGACGCGGCCGAACAGATCGATCTCGAACGCGCTGAAGCCGATGTCCGCGCTATAATTATTCTGCCGAACGTCATTCTGGCGGCTGAAACTCGCGCCCGCGTCACCAGTGATGGTCGGCAATTGTGCGGACCGCTGCACCCTATATTGCGCGCGCGCTGACAATATGTTGGCGGTCGCCGCACGCAGGTCGCGATTGTTCGCCAGCGCGCGCTCGACGACGGTCCGCAATTTGGCGTCGGCGACCAGTTCGGTCCAAGCCAGACCAGCCTTCTGTCCTGGCAGTGGGGGAGCATAGGCTTCGCCGCTGGGCAGGGTAGCCGGTACAGGGGCCGTCGGCCGTATATAGGTCGGCGTCATATTGCATCCGGCCAGCGCCAGGCACGATCCGATCGACAATAGAGCGCGCGTCATGCCGGAACTCCCGCGTCAGGGGCAGGGGGTGGTGCCTTTGCCTCCGTGGCTTTAGCCTTGCCACTGAACAGCCCAGCGATGGTCAGGAAGAACAGCGGCACATAGAAGATCGCCAGCACCGTGGCCGTCGTCATGCCGCCGATCACCGCCGTGCCGATCGCGACCCGGCTCTGTGCGCCGGCGCCGGTCGCGATCGCCAGGGGAATAACGCCAGCAATGAAGGCCAGGCTGGTCATCAGGATGGGGCGGAAGCGCAGTCGGGCGGCTTCGAGCGCGGCGGTCCGGGGATCTTTGCCCTGTTTATAGGCGAGTTCGGCAAATTCCACGATCAGAATGGCGTTCTTGGCGGCCAAGCCCATGGTGGTCAGCAACCCAACCTGGAAGAAGATATTATTCTCCAGCCCACGCGCCCATACCGCCAGCACGGCCCCGATCAGGCCGAGCGGAATGACCAGCAGCACCGCCAGAGGAATCGACCAGCTTTCATATAGCGCGGCAAGGCACAGGAACACGACCAGGACCGACAGGCCGTAGAGCAGGGGAGCCTGACCGCCCGAAAGCTGCTCCTGATAGGACAGGCCGCTCCAGGCGTAGCTGGTGCCCGACGGCAATTGCTTCTGCAGTTCGACCATGCGATCCATCGCGTCACCCGAACTGGCGCCAGCGCCTGCTTCGCCCTGGATTTCGAACGAAGACAGGCCGTTGAAGCGCGCCACCGTGCTTGGCCCCATCGTCCAATGGGTGGTCGCAAAGGCGGAAAAGGGCACCATCTCGCCGGTACTGCTTGATCGGACCATCCAGTTGTCGATGTCTGTGGGCAAGGCGCGATAAGGTGCATCCGCCTGCATATAGACGCGCTTGACCCGGCCGCGATCGACGAAATCGTTGATATAGGTGCTGCCCCATGCGGAACTGAGAACATTGTCGACGTCGTTTTGGGTAAGGCCGAGCACGGCCAGCTTCTCGTTGTCGATATCGACCTTCAACTGCGGCGTGTCCTCCAGCGACGCGGCCCGCACGCCAGCCAGCAGCGGATCCTTGGACGCCGCGTCAATCAGCTGATTGCGCAAGGCGAGGAAGCGTTCGCGGCTGAGGCTGCCATTGTTGAGCAATTCAAACGTGAAGCCGTTCGACTGGCCAAGGCCGCGAATGGCGGGCGGGGTCATCCCCATCACCCTGGCGTCGCGGATGGCGGCCAGTTTCTGGGTCGCGCGATCCGCGATCGAAGAGGCTGTATTCGCCGATCCCTTGCGATCCGCCCACGGGGCGAGATTGACGAAGCCCTGACCGACATTTTCGCCCTGACCCTGAAAACTGAAACCCGTCATGATGAAGGCGTAGGACACATTATCCTTTTCATCGTTCAGGAAATAATTCTGCACCTGATCGATGACGGCGGCCGTGCGGCCGGATTTCGCGCCTGCGGGCAGGGTGACCTGCACCATCACCTGTCCCTGATCCTCGACCGGCAGGAAACTGGTAGGCAGGCGGACGAATACGACAACCAGGACCGCGATGACGACGGCATATAAGCCCCAGAACAGCTTGCGCCGACCCAGCATCTGTTCGGTGCGACGAACATAGCCGCCCGTCAGCCGCTCGAACCAGCGATTGAACTTGCCGGCCCAGCCCTTGTCACGATGCTCCTCGCTCGCCGACTTGAGGATAGTGGCGCACAGGGCGGGCGACAGAATGAGTGCGACGACCACCGACAGCAGCATCGAAGACACGATGGTGATCGAAAATTGCCGATAAATGACGCCGGTCGATCCGCCGAAGAAGGCCATGGGCAGCAACACGGCGGACAGGACAAGGGCGATGCCGACCAGGGCGCTGCCGATTTCCCCCATCGACTTGATCGTCGCCTCGCGCGGCGACAATCCTTCTTCCTCCATGATGCGTTCGACATTTTCGACCACGACGATCGCGTCATCGACCAGCAGGCCGATCGACAGTACCATGCCAAACAGCGTCAACGTGTTGATGGAATAGCCAAACAGGGCGAGAATGCCGAAGGTGCCGAGCAACACGACCGGCACGGCGATGGCCGGGATCAGCGTTGCGCGCCAGCTCTGGAGGAAGACGAACATGACGACGACCACCAGACCGACCGCTTCGAGCAGCGTCTGGATGACCTCTTCCACCGACAATTTGATGAAGGGCGTGGTGTCGCGGGGATAGACGACTTTATAGCCATGCGGGAGGTTGGCGGACAGTTCGGCCACCTTAGCCTTGACCAGTTCCGCGGTCTTGAGCGCGTCGGCGCCCGGCGCCAGTTGCAGCGCCACGCCGGACGCCGGATGCCCGTTCAGCCGCGCCGCCGTGGTATAGCTTTCATTGCCCAGCTCGATCCGCGCCACGTCCGACAAGCGCACGACGGACCCGTCGCTTTGTGTCTTGACGATGATGTTGCGGAACTGATCGGGCGTTTCCAGACGCGCCCGCGCGGTTACGGTCGCGTTGATCTGTTGTCCCGCAGGAGCCGGATCGGCACCGATCTGCCCGGCCGATACTTCGACATTCTGCGCCGAAATCGCGCTTTGCACGTCCGACGGCATCAGCTTGACGGCTGCCAGCTTGTATGGGTCAAGCCAGACCCGCATAGCATATTGCGATCCGAAAATCTGGGTGGCGCCGATGCCGTCGATACGGGCGATGGGATCCTGGAAATTATTGACGAGATAGTCGGCTATGTCCGCCTGCGTCGCCGTGTCGGTTTCGTCGTAGAGGCCCACGAGCATCAGGAAGTCGCTCTGCTGCTTGCTGACCGACAGTCCCTGTTGCTGCACCGCATTGGGCAGACGGCTGAGCGCCTGCTGCACCCGGTTCTGCACCTGGACCTGCGCCGTGTCGGGATCGGTGCCCTTCTGGAAGGTGACGGTGATCGACGCCCGTCCCGTGGCGGAGGACGAGGAAGAGAAATACATCAGGCCGTCAATGCCGGTCAGCTGCTGCTCCAGAATCTGGGTGACGCTGGTTTCGACGGTTTCGGCCGATGCGCCGGGGTAGGTGGCGCTGATGCCGACGCCGGGCGGCGCGATGTCCGGATATTGGGCGATGGGCAGCGTCGTGATCGCGCCCAGGCCGCCCAGCATGATGCCGATGGCGATGACCCACGCGAAGATCGGCCGTTCGATGAAAAAGCGACTGAGCAAGGGTCGGCTCCTACTTCGCTGTCTTGACGGCGACGGGCTTCACCACATCGTTGGGCTTCACCTTGTCCGTACCCTCCACGATCAGGCGGTCGCCGGTCTTGAGACCCGCGGTGATCAGCCATTTGTCGCCGATCGCCTGGGCTGCAGTGACGGTGCGGCGTTCGACCTTGTTCGCCTTGTTGACGATCAACACGGTCGCATTCCCCTTGGGATCGCGATTGATGCCCTGTTGCGGCGCGAGGATGGCGCCGGGCACCACGGATTGGGGCGCGACGACGCGCACGAACATGCCGGGCATCAACAGCCCATCGGGATTGGGGAAGCGCGCGCGCAACGTTACCGTACCGCTGTTGACGTCGACGATCGGCTCGGCAAACTCAATCCGGCCTTCCTGCGGATAGTCGGTGCCGTCGTCCAGTTTGAGACGAATGACCGCGCTGGCCGCCAATGTCTTGCCCGCGGCGAGCGACCGGCGCAGGGCCATGATCTGCGAGCTGGACTGCGTCACGTCGACATAGATGGGGTCGAGTTGCTGGATGGTCGTCAAGGGGTCGGTCTGGCTGGCGGTCACTAGCGCGCCGGGCGTAAACAGCGTACGGCCGATCCGGCCGCTGATCGGCGCACGCACCAGCGTGAATTCCAGGTTGACGTTGCTGGTCTGCAGGGTAGCGCGAGCCTGCTGCACCGCTGCGCTGGCCTGCCGCGCGGTGGCGATCACATCGTCGCGATCCTGCGCGCTGACGGCTTCGGTATCGCCAAGAGTGCGATAGCGCTGCGCCTTCGCCTGCGCCGCGACGGCGGTCGCCTGCGCACTTGCGAGGCTGGCCTGCGCTTCGTCCCGCGACGCGCGATACAGGCGAGGATCGATCTGGTAGAGCGGTTGACCGGCGCTGACCAACGATCCTTCGGTGAACAGGCGCTTCTTGATGAGGCCCGCCACCTGGGGCCGGACTTCCGACATCATGGTCGATACCGTCCGGCCAGGCAATTCGCTCGAAACGGTGGCGTTCTGGGCCGTGAGGGTAACCACGCCAACCTCTACCGGTCCTCTTTTGGGCGGCTTTTGCTGACCGCAGGCAGTCAACGCCATACAAAGAGCGATGGGTGCAACCGTCAGGCTGCGCACGGTAACGGCAATAGGCATGGTGCGACGCTTATCCTCAAACACGGGCCGAACTGGTCCTTGCGACGCCTGCCGAGGCATGGAGCAAACCGGACCGCACACACGAGGGGGAGGGGAGAGGGACGTGCGCATATGGTTCGGTCCACCGCATCGGCGCTCCAGCCATATTGGCAAGATCAGGCATCGCAAGGACTCCGTTGGCGTCGGCATAGGGGCCGACCGGCTCCTCATCGCGGCTTTGCCTGTCTTATGGTAGAGCGACTTACTTTCCGATTGCGACGATGCGTTGCACTGCGGCCTATATGCGTAACGCTTTGTATCAGCCTGTATCAAGCGCGAAGAAGCGCAGACTTTTCCCTTGTCGCACGCTAGGACGGGACATGGCCGATCCTTCATTCCTGCGTCCCGCCACGGTGCTGGTGGTCGATGACGATGCCGATATTCGCGACCTGATCCTGGGGCAGTTGCGGCAGGAAAATTATCGTCTGCTGGGCGCATCCAATCTGGCCGAATTGCGCCAGACGTTGCGCGACGAGGCGATCGACCTTATCGTGCTCGACCTTAATTTGCCCGATGGCGACGGTCTGTCGCTATGCCGCGAGTTGCGCGCGGACGGGTCGGACGTGCAGATCATCATGGTGACCGCGCGCAGCAGTGCGATCGACCGGGTGCTGGGGTTGGAACTGGGCGCGGACGACTATCTGACCAAGCCGTTCGAACCGCGGGAATTGCTGGTGCGTATCCGCAACCTGCTGCGCCGCGCCCGCAACAATTCAGCCGCGCGCGCCAGCGCCACCATGCGCTATGCCCATGTCGGGCCATGGCGGGTCGATCTGGTGCAGCGCCGACTGGTCGCGCCGGACGACCGGCTGGTGATGCTGTCATCCGCCGAGTTCCGGTTGCTCAGTCGCTTCATCGACGAACCCAATGTCGTGCTGGATCGCGAAACCTTGCTGCCCGAACGGCGCGCGACGGCCGCGTTCGATCGTTCGATCGATCTGCAGATCAGCCGGTTGCGGCATAAATTATCGACCCTGGCGGGCGGCGAAGACCTGATCCTGACGGTGCGGGGCGAAGGCTATGTCCTGGCCTGCACGGTGGATCATTCATGATCGGCAAGACGGCCCGGCGCGCGCTGGCCTTTTTCCGCTCGATGGCGGGGCAGATATTCCTGATCCTGACGCTGGGCATGTCGATCGCGGCGATCATCGCGCTTCTGGTGGCCGAACAGACACGGCAGCGTGATTTCGAGCGGGTGCGCCGCCAGCGCGTCGTCGCCAGCGCCACCGATATCATGGACCGGTTGCGGCATGATCCAACCCGCATCGAACCGATGCTGGCGGCGCGGCGCATCATGGGCGCCTATGTCGCGCCTGACGGGGTTGCGTTGACCGAACCGGACACGGCGATGGAGGAGATGCTGACGGATCGGCTTGGCGCTTCGACCGATCCGGAAGCCGGGCAAGTGCCGATCGGCCTTTGCTTTCCGCGGCCTTCGAACCTGGAGCAGAAGGCAGCCGGCCTGATCGGCGCGCCACGTCCGGACTGCTGGATCGTGCGCCTGACCGACATTTATGGGCAACGCCGATCGATGGCGCTCAGCTTTCCGCACATCGTCAAGCCGCAAAGTACGATATTCAACCCGCTCTATCTGATCGTCATCGTCGCCGCATCAGCCGGGCTGGCGATCCTGGTGGCGCGGATCGTGTCGAAACCATTGCGCCGGTTGGAACAGGCCGCCGAGGCCTTTTCCCTGTCGCTAGATCCCGAAGAAATACCCGAGCGCGGACCGGAGGAAGTGCGGGCTGCGCTATCCACCTTCAACCTGATGCAGCGCCGCGCCCGCGCTGGCTTTGCCGAAAGGACTCAGTTGCTCGCGGCGATCAGCCATGATCTGCAAACCCCGCTGACACGGTTGCGGCTGCGGCTGGAACTGGTGGATAATGAGGAGTTGCGTGCGCGTTTGTTGCAGGATCACCAAGCGATGCAGACGCTGGTGCGCGAAGGGCTTGACCTGGCCAGCAGCATCGAAGCGCGGGAGGAATGGTCTTCGCTCGATATCGATTCCCTGCTGACCAGCATGGCCGAGGATGCCGAGGATCTGGGCGCGCCGGTGCGCTTCGTCAGCGGTTGCGGCGGCACGGTGCGGGTCAAGCCCAACGCCCTGACGCGCTGCATCGCCAATCTGGTCGACAATGCCGTGAAATATGGCGGGAGCGCGGACATTAGTTGCGCGCGCGCGCATGGCCGCCTGCTCATTCATGTGCGCGATCATGGCCCAGGCATTCCCGCCGACCAACTCGACCAGATGTTCGAGCCTTTCACGCGCGGCGCCAGCAGTCAACCGGGCGGACGGCACGGCACTGGGATCGGCCTGACCATCAGCCGATCGCTGGCGATGAGTTTCGAGGGGTCGGTGCGGTTGCGCAATGCCGACGATGGCGGGTTGATCGCCACCATCGATATGAAAGCCTAGACCAGCAATCCTGCGACCGTCAGAGCCGCCGCGATCGGCACAGCTGCGCGCGTAAAGGCCGGGCGGTAGGTCATGCCCAGCAACAGCGCGCCCGCCAATAGCGGCAGCAGGCCGATCCAGGCGACCAACGCCATGCCAATGTCCCGCCAAAGAGCCAGGCTGAGCAGCGACAGACCAAACAGGGTCCACCCGGCCAGTTCCAGATGGGCGGTGAATGGCCTGCGTTGCCAGGCGTCAAGCAGGACCGGGCGGTGCCGTTGCATCCGGGCCACCAGCGCGAAGAGCGACAGATAGAGCAGGCCGATGGTCAGCATCATGCGGGGGCGACCCGGCGGCGGACGGGCGCGGGCGCGCTTCGCCGACATTGCTGCTTCCAGACCAGCAAGCCGAGCGAAACCGCTGTCGCCGTCAGCAGCATGTTGCCGGTCAGGACGACGGCATCGCCTGCCCAGATCGGCCCCAGGGCGGCGGCAAAGGCGCATGATGCCGCCAGCAGGCTTAGCAGGATCGGCCAGCCCAGCGCGGGCGGCAGGACCAGCCCCCCCAACAGCGCTGCGCCGGCACTATAGAGCGCGACCGACACTTCGGTTTCCGCACGCGCCGTCAGGCCCAGTGGCAGCAAACGGTTCGCGATCAGGAAAGCTGCCATGCCGATCGGCACGCCAGCCAGCCCCCCGACATTCAGCCGTTCCAGCAGCCGGTTGCCGATCGACAGCGGTGCGCGTTCGCGGCGTTTCACGATCCACAAGACCATCCCGCTCGCGATCGCCAGCGTCAGCATCGCGCCGCCCAGAAAATAGAGCCACCGGGTCACTATCGGCGCGAAATGCGCCATGTGCAGTCCATAGACGGTCTGGTAGGTGCGCACGGCTGCGCGATTTTCCGTCCAGGCCTTGATCAGCTTGCCGGTCGCGCCGTCGAAGCTGACTTCGGCAGGCAGGTTGCCGATCGCCCCGGTTTCAACGGGATAGACGGTCACCACCGCAGCGGCATCCCCCGGATTGAAGATATAGACCCGGCTGACTGCTGCACCCTGGAAATAGCGTTGCGCTTGTGTGAGCATCGGGCCGATCGGGGCCAGCGGCGCCTTGGTCCCGCTCGCTACCCGGCTGACCGCGCCGGGGGTCAGGTCGGTATAGAGCGTCGTGACATCGGTGCCATAGCCCGCCGCAATGCCCCAAGGCATGTTGAGCGATGCCAACGTCAGCAGCCCGGTAAAGGTGATCATGATATGGAAGGGCAGGGACAGGACACCCAGCGCATTATGGCCGTCGAGCCAGGACCGTTGGCCCTTGGCGGGGCGGAAGGTGAAGATATCCTTGAAGAAGCGCTTGTGCGCGATGATGCCGGTGACGATTGCCACCAGCATCAGCATCGCCGCCAGCGATGCCAGCAACCGGCCCCAGGGATAGGGGAGTTCCAGTTCGAAATGCAGGCGGTAGAAAAATTCGCCGCCCAGCGTGTCGCGCGGTACTGGTGCACCGCTGACCGGATCGAGCGCACGGCTAAGATAGGCGCCGCCGCTGTCATAGCTCGCCTCAACCACGTTGGACCGTCCATCGGGTGCGGAGAGATACCAGCCGGTCGATCCGGCCGTATGCGTCGATAGCCAGTCGGTCGCGGCGATGATGGCGCGCGCCGGATCGGCCTGTCCGCTAACCTCCGGCCGCATCCATCGACCGATTTCCGGCTTGAAGACGCTCAGCGTCCCGGCCAGGCACATGATGAAGAGAATATGGCCCAGCAGCAGTCCGGCCCAGCCATGCAGCCAAGCCATCGCCTGCCGCGTGCCGTCGCGCACCATGGCCGACGCTGCGCTCATATCGGCTGTCCCGCCATCCAAGCGATGCCGCCCAGCAGCAATGCCGCCAGTAGAACGCCCGCGACCGCACGCCATGGTCCGCGCGCCAGGAAGGCCCAGATGGTGACGGCGGGCGCGACGAGATAGGCGATCATCGTCGCGATCGTCACCGCCTCCACCCGCGCCATTGGCAAGGTGCGGGCCAGCGCCGCAGCGGCAAGCGCGGCGACGCCATAGGCGCCCGCCGTCCCGGCGATCGTGCGCAACGCGACATTGGCGCGATAGGGCCAACCGTGGCGCGCGTTACGGCGATTGGCGGGCACGGCCTTGCTCAATAGCCGATGCTCAGGGTTGCGACCGCGCTGCGCGGGGCGGCATGACCGGTCAACTTCCATATCAGGCTGGTGAAGCTGTACATGTCGATGGCGTAGCGCATATTATGATCGTCGCCGATATTGCGGGCGAGCTGGATGAAAGCGTTCAGGCCCAGCACGGCATGGCCTTTATATGCGACTGCACCGCTGTTGATATCGACGCGGATGTAGCGCTGCTAACTTCGACGAACGTGTCACCTTTTGAATCCAGACTAACCGTTCCGTCTGCCGGGCACATCGTCTGCACCGGCGGTGAAGCGGGGGCGCTGGTGCACATAGCGAGAGGTGTAAAAATCGACATCATATTCCTGGGGAAACAGGATAGCGCCATTATCCATCTCTTCACTGCGAGTCAATCGCATTAGCATTGCGTGAGGACGACGAGGGATTTTGTCAGAGGGAAATAACGTTCATGTCAGTGGACTGTGAGACAGCGAGTTGGACAGTTGCTCGCGGTTTCAACCATAACGTTAATTAACATAATATATATTATCGATTATTATTGTATACGTATTGATGTCTCGCGCGCAGGACGAAATTTAAAAATGGATATTGACTATTTAGTTCATTATTGTTCTTTATAGTCATAATATGGCGGCGTTGGTAGTGATCCGCCGACAAAGACAAAAAACGGGAGAAGATAATAAGCGCAGGCGCTTCGCCTATAAGGCTAATTCAAGCGTGTCAGCACATCATAAGTCCGGCCCGCCCTGCCCGCGTCGCAAAGAACGCGGCGGGTGAGATAGTATAATAGCAAAAATAGGGGAGAAAAAAATGAGAGGATTTCTGACAGCGACGGCGCTTGCGAGCATTTTCGTAAGCATACCGGCGCTTGCACAAAATAATAGCGCCACGGACGATAATGGCATCAGCGATATCATCGTGACGGCGCAACGCCGCGATGAAAATCTGCAAAAGTCGGCCTTGGCGGTCAGCGTCTTGGGTGGCGACAACCTGATACGGGCTGGCGTCAGTCAGGCGCAGGATTTGAGCAGGCTGGTGCCAGCGCTAAAACTATCCGCCGCCGGTGGAGGTGGCACGCAGATCACGATCCGGGGCATCGGCAGCTTCGTCGGCAATCCATTCGCCGAGCCTGGCGTCGCGATCAACCTGGACGGCGTCTATCTGCCCCGTTCGAGCGGTCCGACCGGCCTTTATTATGATCTGGAGCGCGTCGAAGTGCTCAAAGGGCCGCAGGGCACGCTATATGGACGCAATGCGACGGCAGGCGCGGTCAATATCATCACCCGCAAGCCGAAGGAGGAATGGCAGCTGCGCGCCAATCTGGACGCCGGTAATTATGGCAAGATGCGTGGCGAACTGGCGATCAACGTGCCTATCCGCGGTGTCGGAGGTGTGCGGGTCGCGGGCGTCGTGTCGCGGCAGGACGGCTATTTCAAGGACGGCTACGGCAACGACGACACCAACGCCGTGCGCGGCCAGTTTAATTATGATCAGGGTGGCCCCTTCACGCTATTGCTGAGCGCCGATTACGCCCATGTCGGCGGCAAAGGCGTCGGCGGCGTGTTCGCGGTTTCGGAGACGGGTTTCGTGTCCTCCGATCCCCGTCTGGGCGCCACGCTGGACGGGTCCAATGCTATCCTGCAAGCCGTATCCAATCAGATCAGCGGTGGGGCAAACCCCAATCTGCTGCCCCGGTTCAAGACCGACGGTTTTATCGATGTGACCAATTGGGGCGTCAGTGCGACCGCCAATTATGATTTCGGCAAGGCTGCGCTGACGGTCACGCCCGCTTATCGCAAGAATGAGAACCATTATCTCCACTATAATGCCGGTTACCCGGTCGGATCGGACGAATATAGCAAGGCGACATCGGTCGAGGCGCGACTGGCATCGACCGACAAGAGCGCCGCGCTCCAATGGCTGGTCGGGGGCTATTATTTCGACGAGGATCTGAATTTCGAACTGCGCCCCTATCAGGGTGTCGCCTATGGCGTGACGCGCCCGGTGCTAAACACGCGCAGCTATGCCGCGTTCGGCCAGCTGAGCTATGCGCTGGCCGACGCGCTGCGCGTGACCGGCGGATTGCGCTATACCGACGAAAAGAAGACGATGGACGGCGAATTGGGCTTTCAGAACCCTGCACGCGGGCCAGGCTTTCCAGTGAATTTCCTGCCGCTGACGGGACGGATCAGCGACAGCAGCCTGACATGGAAGGGCGGCGTGGAATTTGACGCGGGACCAGCTTCGCTCATCTACGCCAGCGTCGCGACCGGCTTCAAGGCGGGCGGTTTCTTCGCCTCGCAGCCGCCCAATACCGCCAAGCCGGAAAAGCTGATCGCGTACACGTTGGGCACCAAGAACCGCTTCTTTGGCAACAGCCTGCAAATCAATGCCGAAGCCTTCCTCTGGAAATATCGGGACAAACAGGTCACCCATATCGGACCGATCCAGCCTTTCGGATTCAATCTGATCACCGAAAATGCCGGTCGAGCGCAAGTCTATGGCATCGAGGCGGATATTATCTGGCAACCTAGTCCCAACGATCGCCTGTCCGCCAATGCGCAATATCTGCAATCCGAATATAAGGATTTCGTCTATACGCAGAGCACGGTCACCGGACCGCCACAGACGGCCTGCGCGATTTCACCCCTGTCGGCGACATCGGTCAGCGTGGATTGTAGCGGTCGCGAATTGCCGCGAGCGCCCAAATGGACGCTGAACCTTGCCTATCTACATAGCTTCGAGATCGGGACCGGTCATCTCGACGCGCTGGTCGGCACCCGGATCGAAAGCCGATCGGTCATCGGCGAAGAATATTTGGCGGGCCAATATCAGAAGGGCTATATGCTCTCGAACGCGAGCCTGACCTGGCGCGGCGCTGAAGATCGCTATTCGGTCAGCGTCTATATCGACAATATCGAGGATGAAGTCGTCAAGACCAGTTCCTTTGTACAGCCGGTCGTCGGCCTTCCGGTCGTGACGCTGGCTGCGCCGCGGACCTATGGCGTGCGGCTCGGCTTCGATTTCTGAGGATTGCGAATTGTACCGACGGACGACGCCGCTCCATCTGGCGGCGTCGTCCGGTTTTCTTTGGTCCAGTAATCCGCATGTATCAGGCCTTGCGGTCCAGCGCCGCGATCGGGTCGGCGGCGATGTCCGGGAAACTGTCCTTCAGCATGGCGCGCCAGTCGGCGGGCAGATCTTCGAACCGGCTGACCTTGCCGCCATTGCCGAACAGCGCCAGATGCCCCGCACGATCGCCCATCTTCAGCCAGGACGGCCAGCTGCGCACGTCATTGGCCTGGAGACGGGCGTTGACGGTGGGCACTGACGGGTCGAGCACGATGGAACTGGGACCGGACAGGGTGCTGACTTCGTTGAGCATCGATACCGAGCCGTCGGGCGCAGTCACGCGCGAATGCGAGCGATCGCGCAGGACGATTTCATTGCCCAGGGCGAACGCGCGGACGGGCGGATGCGTATGTTCGTACTTGGTGCCGTTCGGCAGGTTCGAAATCTGCACTTCATTGTCGCGCGTCACCAGCAATCGGTTCGGCCCCTGCGGCTTCACCACCACCGGCACCGTTTCCCCGGTCACCGGATTGCGCAGGCTGTCGAGGCGCTCGCCGGTGTTGACGTCGGTGCGGAAGCTGATTTCCAGGTCTATGAGGTCGAAACCGCCATCGGGCCGCTGCGTGACGCGGGAAATGGCGCCGAGGTTGATCGCATACATGGGGATCAGGTCACCGTCGATCACGGCCATATACGGCCCCTTGACCCAGGAAAACAGCAAGCCGCTATCGGTGCGATAGCGCAATTTGCGGTAGATCAACCGCGCATCTTCATCATTGTTCGGGTCCAGCATCCGCTTGGCTACAGCGCCCTGCGCAGGCGCGGCCGCGAGCGCGACCGCCCCCACGCCGAGCGCGAGCGCATGACGGCGATCCACCAGAGAGGCGGGCTTATTTTCCTGGTGCGGACTGGACATTGGACGAACCCCTTTTGATCATAAGAACGCGGCCCCCGGCCGCGCCCCTGAACAGGTCGCAGATCAATGAGCTTGGCGGGGATGAGACAAGGTCGGATGGCTTGCCCGAGCAATGTGGATCAAGGGACTATCCGACAAATGGAGAGAGGCGTGGAGCATTGCGGAATATATTGCTGGCATCCGGCCTGAACACTTATTCTTTTCTCCGCAGCGCGATCAGTGCTTTGGGCGTGGATGCAGGATGTCGCCAAGTGAGGGAATGACGGCCTTTGCAGCCCTTTATCGCTGGCAATCCCACGTCGGCCCTTCATCACTACCACATAGACGTTGGAGTATCGCAAGCCATGTATCCCACGATGGTCGAAATCGTCGAAGTGTCCGCACGCGACGGCCTGCAGAATGAGGATATGGTCTTTCCGACCGAGCGCAAGATCGCGCTGATCCGGCATATGATCGCCGCAGGCGCAAAGCGGCTGGAAGTCGCGAGTTTCGTGCGGGCCGATCGGGTGCCGCAGATGGCCGATGCCGAAGCGGTGATCGCCGGGCTGGGCGCGTTGCCGGACGAGGTCGTGACCATTGGCTTGGTGATGAACAAGCACGGGGCATTGCGCGCGCTGGACACGACGATCCGCCAGATCGGCGCGGTGTGCGTGGCGAGCGACAGCTTTGCGCAGCGCAATCAGGGGCAGACGTCGATGGAATTGGTGGACGTCGCGATCGACATCATCCGCCTCTCCCACAGCGCAGGCCGCAGCGCGCAGGTGACGATCGGCGCGGCCTTTGGCTGTCCGTTCGAGGGCGAAGTCGATCCCGACCATGTCGTCGCCATGGCGCGCCGTCTGGCCGAGGCGGACCCGAGCGAAATCGCGCTGGCCGACACGATCGGCGTCGCCGTGCCGCAGCATGTGTTCGACCTGGTGTCCCGGGTGCGCGAGGCGATCGCCCCCATCCCGGTGCGGGTTCACCTGCACAATACGCGCAACACCGGGATCGCCAATGGCTGGGCCGCGGTGCAGGCGGGCGCGGCGACGCTGGACAGCGCGGTGGGCGGCATTGGCGGCTGCCCCTTCGCGCCTGCCGCGACCGGCAATATCGCGACCGAAGATCTGCTTTACATGCTCGACCGATCCGGCGTGGCGACCGGGCTGGACCTCACCCGCACGATCGAGGCGGCGCAATGGCTTTCGACGCAGATGGAACGCACCCTGCCCGCAATGGTGAGCCGCGCCGGCCCCTTCCCCCGCCCTACCCTTTAAATCCCTATAATGACGAAAGACGGCATATGACGAACAATGGCGCCTTGGCTGGCATACGCGTGATCGAAATGGGGCAGTTGATCGCCGGTCCCTTTTGCGGCCAGTTGCTGGGCGACATGGGCGCGGAAGTCATCAAGGTCGAGCCGCCCAAGCAGGGCGATCCGATGCGCGTATGGGGCCATGGCGACGCCAAATTATGGTGGGAAGTGGTCGCGCGGAACAAGAAGTCCGTGTCGGCGAACCTGCGCATTCCCGAAGGCCAGGAAATCGTGCGGCGTCTGGCGGCGAGCGCCGACATATTGATCGAAAATTTCAAGCCCGGCACGCTGGAGAAATGGGGGCTTGGCCCCGACGCGCTACACGCCATCAACCCGCGCCTGATCATCGTGCGGGTGTCGGGCTATGGCCAGACCGGTCCCTATGCGTCGCGCGCCGGGTTTGGCGGGATCGGCGAGGCGATGGGCGGGTGGCGCTATATCGTGGGCGACGCGGACCGCGCGCCCAGTCGCATGGGCGTGTCGATCGGCGACAGCCTGGCCGCGACCTATGGCTGCATGGGCGCACTGGCGGCGCTGCATGCGCGCGAACGGACCGGCAAGGGGCAGGTCGTTGACAGCGCGCTTTATGAAGCGGTGTTGCAGGTCATGGAAAGCCTGGTCCCCGAATATATGGTGTCCAACCATGTTCGCCAGCGGACCGGATCGGTGCTGGAGGGCGTCGCGCCATCCAACGTCTATCCCTGCGTCGACGGCGAATATCTGATCGGCGCGAACCAGGATGCGATCTTCGGGCGGCTGTGTCAGGCGATGGGGCGGCCGGAACTGGCGAGCGATCCCCGCTACGCCACCCATGTCGCGCGTGGCGACCGGCAGCATGAACTGGACGCGTTGATCGCGGATTGGACGCGGACGCTCACCGTCGAGGATCTGGAAGCGCTGATGATCAAGCACAGCATTCCGGCGGGGAAAATCTATCGTGCGGCGGAGATGCTGGAAGATCCGCATTTCGCGGCGCGCGAGGCGTTGGTGGAGGTGGACAGCCCGCGTTGGGGTCCGTTCAAGATGCAGAACAGCTTCCCCAAATTCTCCGACACGCATGGCGGCATCCGCAGCCTGGCGCCGCAGGAAATCGGCCAGCATAATGATGAGGTCTATCGCGATCTGCTGGGTATGGACGATGCGGAGATTGCGCGGCTGAAGGCTGCCGACGCTATATAGTGGCAATGGTTGTTGATAAGCACCTTTAGCTTGGTGTTCCCCGGCGCAGGCCGGGGCCAGTCCCACGGTCAGAACTGGACCCCGACCTGCGCCGGGGAACGTCGGCTTCTAGGAAGGCAAGGTAACGGTATGAACGATCAAATGCCCATGCAGAGATATTTGATTTCCATATAGTCATCCAAGCCGTGGCTGGAGCCTTCGCGGCCCAAGCCCGATTGCTTCACCCCGCCGAACGGTGCGACTTCGGTGGAGATCAGCCCGGTGTTGATCCCGACGATCCCGGCCTCCAGCGCTTCAGCCACGCGCCAGACCCGCGACAGATCGCGGCTGTAGAAATAGCTGGCAAGGCCAAATTCGCTGTCGTTCGCCTGGGCGATCGCTTCGGCTTCGTCCGTGAAGCGGATGACGCCGGCCAACGGGCCGAATGTTTCCTCGCTCGCGATCTTCATGTCCGCGGTTACGCCCGACAGGACCGTAGGCGTGAAATATGTGCCGCCCAGCGGACTGCGGTCGCCACCGGCCACCACGGTCGCGCCCTTGGACAGCGCATCGGCGACATGTTCCTCCACCTTGGCGACGGCGGCGTCATCGATCAGCGGGCCGGTGTCGACGCCACCGTCCATGCCGTTGCCCAGCTTCAACGCGGTGGTGCGCTTCGCCAGCTTGGCGACGAAATCGTCATAGACGCCGTCCTGCACATAGAAGCGGTTGGTGCAGACGCAGGTCTGGCCTGCGTTGCGGAATTTGGACGCGATCGCGCCTTCGACGGCCGCATCGACGTCCGCATCATCGAACACCAGGAACGGCGCGTTGCCGCCCAGTTCCAGGCTGAGCTTCTTGATCGTGTCAGCCGACTGGCGCATCAGTTCGCGCCCGACTTCAGTCGATCCGGTAAAGCTGATCTTGCGCACGATCGGGCTGGCGGTCAGCGCGCCGCCGATCGCCCGGGCGCTGCCGGTCAACACATTGAACACGCCCTTGGGCACGCCTGCTTCTTCGGCCAGTGCCGCCAGTGCGAGCGCGGAAAAAGGCGTTTGCGATGCGGGTTTGAGGACCACGGTGCAACCGGCGGCCAGTGCCGGGCCGATCTTGCGGGTGATCATCGCGGCGGGGAAATTCCAAGGCGTGATCGCGCCGACGACGCCGATCGGCTGTTTCAGGCAGACGATGCGGCGATCGGCGGCATGGCCGGGAACGACATCGCCATAGGCGCGCTTGGCCTCTTCCGAAAACCATTCGATGAAGCTGGCGGCATAGGCGATTTCGCCCTTCGCTTCGGCCAGCGGCTTGCCCTGTTCGCGGGTCAGCAATTCGCCCAGCGCATCTTGGTTGGCCATCATCAGGTCGAAGAAGCGACGCAATATGGTCGAGCGATCCTTGGCTGTGCGCGCCGCCCATGCGGGCATCGCGGCCTGCGCGGCGGCGATGGCGCGATCGGTTTCGGCCGCGCCCATGTTGGGCACCGTGCCGATCTGTTCGCCGGTCGCCGGGTTGGTGACGGCCAGCGTGCTGCCATCGTCGGCTGCAACCCATGCGCCGTCGATATAGGCGGATTGTTTCAGGAAATCGGTGAAGGGCATGGGATCATCCTGTGCAGGCTCATGGAAAGACGCAGCGACCAAGTCGCCTTGCGCCGCTTAACGATCGAAGGTCGCGGCCGGGTTCAGCGAAACAGCAGCGGCGCAAATTCGTGGAGATAATCGCGCCAGTTGGGCCAGTCATGGCCGCCGCCGCTTTCGCGATAGAGGTAGCGGATATGATAATCGTCCATCAGCTGTCGCGTCGGCGCGGACATGGCGTAGAGAAAATCGTCGCGCCCGAAGCCGTAAAAGACCGGCGCATTTATCTTGGCGCGGGCTTTCAGTGCAGCATCATGGGCTGCGCGATAGGCGTCAATCTGCGCGCCCTGGGTCAGACCGATGCTGAAGATGCCGATCGGCCCGAACAGGTCGGGGCGCGCCAGCCCGAAATGGATCGTATGCGCGCCGCCCATCGATAGCCCGGCCATCGCCCGGTGCGCCGACCCTTTCAAGGTCCGGAAATGGGCATCGATATAGGGAATCAGCCTATCGGCCAGATCCGCGCCAAAATCGGTATTGCGCATCCGCTCCACGCCATCGCGGGCGGGCGTGTGACCGAACGGCATGACGATGATCATCGGCTTCGCCTTGCCCGCCGCGATCAGATTGTCGAGGATCAGATGCGCATGGCCGATGGATGTCCAGCTATCGTCGCTGTCGCCCGCGCCATGGACCAGATAGAGGACGGGATAGCGCTTGCCCCCTGCCCCTTCATAGCCCGGCGGCGTATAAACATGGGCGCGGCGCATGATGCCCAGCGCGTCTGAGCGGTAATCGATGGTTGAGACGAGGCCGTGCGGCACGTCGGCGCGCCAGCTTTGAAACGCGGCCTCCTCGCCCGGCACCTCCAGCACGGATCGGACGCCGCGAAAACTCTCGCTGAACTGCATCCCCTGCGGATCGGCCATATCGACGCCGTCGACGTTGAAAGCGAAGCGGTAGGGGCCGGGCTTAACCGGCGTATCGATCCGGGCGGTCCAATAGCCCTGCGCATCCCTGGTGATCGGCAGGCCCGCAGCTTTGCCATCCAGACCGTTGGGCACCATGGGCAGTTCGCTGCTGCTCAGCTTCACACTCTGGGCGCGGGGGGCGCACAGGCGGAACAGGATATGGCGGTCGGCGCCGACCTCCACCGACTCATATTCGAGCCGACGCTGGAGCGCGGTGGTTTCGACGCACGCAGGTGGGGGCGCGGCCTGCGCGATGGCAGGAACCAGAGCGAACAAGGCCGCGACCATTGGCAAGCGCATCGATCAGAAACCCGCGGGTTCGGGATCGATCACCGCCGGGGCGGGCTGACGTCCGCCCAGCGTGTAGAACCAGATGCACAGCGCGTTCAGCAGGAACAGCGCCACCGGAATGAGCGCGTAGCAGATATAGAGGGCGTGGACCGCTGACTGAGGCTGCTCGACCAGCGCGCCATTGCGGGTCGGCACATAGTTTGCGACCTTGAGGTAGATGCCGACCACTGCGACGCCGCCTGCAAAGGCGATCTTTTCAATCATCGCGATGACGCTCGACAGCAGCCCTTCACGCCCCTGCCCCGTCAGTTCGCGGTCATAGGCCATGGTGTCGCCCAGCATCGATATCGACAGCAGGATCATGCCGCCCGATCCGAACCCGAATATCACGCCACGGGTCAGCAGTTCGGCGGTCGACACATCCTTGCCCGTGACCAGCCAGCTGAGCGAAACCGCGCACATGACGGCGATGCCGAGCAGATAGGCGTTGCGCTTGCCAAAGCGGCGTTCCAGCCAGAGCCACAGCGGCATGGACGCGGCCACCACCAGGTTGGCGCTCATCGAATAGATCATCTGCCCGGTATAGCCGACGCCCAGAACGTTGAGCATGAACAGCAGTGTCGTCGTCGCCGTGCTGGCGAAGGCGAGGAACTGGAAAATCTTGGCGCCGACCAGCAGCATGAAGGGCCGGTTGCGCAGCAGCAGGCGGATTTGTCCGGCATCGGCGTGGATTTCGGGCCGTGTCGCTTCCAGTTGGCGCGCCTTTGCCGTGCCGAAGAAGCAGGTCAACATGGCCGAGAAGATGATGAGCGCCATCACCACACCCATCACCATATAGCCGGTGCGGCCGCCGCCGCCCGCCGAAATGATGCTGGCGGTCGCGGCCACGGCTAGCAATTGACCGATCGACACGAATACAGTGCGGAAGGAGAGAAGCCGCGACCGTTCATAACGCGATGCCGTCATTTCCGACGGCATCGTCATATAGGGCACGTTGAACAGCGTGTAGCCGGTCGAATAGAGCACCAGCGCCGCCAGCATATAGAGGGTGATGGCGCTGTCGCTCATTTCGGGCGGCGCGAAGATCATCAGGAACGACAGGGCGGACACCAAAGCGCCTGCGAGCAGATAGGGGCGGCGACGTCCCCAGCGGCTGCGCGTGCGATCGCTCATCATGCCGACCGCAATGTCCGCCAGCACGTCGTACAGTTTGGAGATCATCAGCAGATAGCCGGCAATTTCCGGCGACTTGCCAAGGACCGTCGAACAGAAGGCCGGGAAATAGGCCGTCACGGTATTGAGCATGATCGACACGCCGACCGTGCCGACGCCAAAGCCCAGGCAAAGTTTCACCGGCAGCCGGTCCGCCGCTGCCCCGTTCATGGTAGCGTTGGTCATCGTGGATCTCCCGGAGAGGATGAAAGGGTCACAGCCGCGCGATGGATGGCGCGACGTATGCGGGGATAGGTGCCGCAGCGGCAAATATTGGTGATTTGTTCGTCAATGTCGGCATCGGTCGGCTTGGGCGTCGTCGCCAGCATCGCCGCGACGGCCATGACCATGCCGGGCTGGCAATAGCCGCATTGCGGCACCTGCTCGGCGACCCAGGCGGCTTGCACGGCATGGTCGCCGGGCGTCGGAGCCAGCCCTTCGATCGTGGTGATCTTCGCTTCGCCGATGTCGCCCACGCCGACCGAACAGCTGCGCACGGCAATGCCATCGGCATGGACGGTGCACGCGCCGCAGATGCCGACGCCGCAACCGAATTTCGTACCTTTGAGGCCAACCTCGTCCCGGATTGCCCATAGCAATGGCGTGTCCGCCGGAACATCGATCTCGCGCGCGACGCCGTTGACGGTCAGGGTGATGCTCATGGCAGGTCCATCGCGATGCGCAGGCCGAACAACTGGCTCACCCGATCGACCGGATCGCGCCCCCGGAAGGTCGGGCGGGCGCGGGTGACGTTGGTCGCCCAGCTCGCGCCGCGCACCGAACGCCGATCGCAGGTGCCCGCTTCATAGGGCCGTTCGTCCACCGCCGCCGCCGGATAGGGCATGACATAGCAGTCCTGCGTCCAGGTCCACACATTGCCGATCATGTCGCGAATGCCAAAGGCGTTGGGCGCGAAGCTGCCGACGGGCGCCAACGTGGCATAGCCATCGGAGCAGCTATTGGCCTTGCCCTCCACCACGGCGCTGGGCGCGGCGCTGGCGTCGAGCAGGTTGGCGTAGCGGCAGGCGTCCGCTGGATTGTCACCCCAGGGATAGAGCGACTTCGCGCCCGCGCGCGCCGCATATTCCCATTCCGCTTCGCTCAACAGGCGATAGGGCTTGCCCGTCTTCTTCGCGATCCATGCGACATAGGCAGTCGCGTCGCGCCAGTCGATGCAGACCACTGGATCATTGGCACGCGGCTTGCGCCCCAGCGCGGGATCGGCCCAGCCTACCCCCTTCGCCACGGCATAGGTGCCATCGCGCGGCAGGATGCAGTCGGTCGCCGCCTTATGCCCCGTCGCCTTCACGAAGGCCGCGAACTGGGCATAAGTGACAGGCACCACGCCGATGGCGAAACCCTTGCGGATCGTCACCTCATGCACCGGGCCTTCATAGCGTTCCGGTTCGCCGCCATCTGCGCCCATAGTGAAACGGCCGGGCGCGACCACGACCATTTGCGAACAGTCGGCGCAATCACGGAAGGTCGTTCCGGGTTTGGGCGTGGCGGGCTTAGCCGATGCGGTTTGGGCCGACACCAGCCCCGACAGGGCCAGAAGGGAAAGGGCCAGAAACTTCATGCAGTCACCTCGAAACCGGCGTCGATGATCGGGAGGGCGCGGATGCGGCGGCCCGTTGCGGCATGGATCGCGCTGCACAAGGCAGGCGCGATGGCGGGGACGCCCGCTTCGCCGACGCCGCCGACCGGCGCGTCGCTGGAAACCAGATGCACCTCGATGCGGGGGGCGGAGCGCATCAGGAGGACGGGATAGTCGCCGAAGCTGCCCTCGACCACTGCGCCGTCCTTAAGCGTAATCTTGCCGAACAAAGCGGCCGACAGGCCGAAGATCGCCGCGCCTTCCAATTGCGAGACGATATTGTCGGGTGCGATCTGCTGTCCGCAATCGAAGGCGCAAACGATGCGATCGACGCGCAGCGCCTTGCCCTCCACCGCGACCTCAACCACCATGGCGCAGCGCGATCCCCAGCCGGTGGCGAGCGCGATGCCGCGCCCATGACCCTTGGGCATCGGCTTGCCCCAGCCTGCCTTTTCGCCGACCTGTTGCAGGACCGCGCGGGTGCGGGGATCGTCCTTCGCAATAGCGAGGCGATATTCGAGCGGATCGCGCTTCAGCTTCGCGGCGATCTCATCAATGATCGCTTCGGAGAAGAAGCCGTTCTGCGATCCCGAGACGGATCGCCAGTAGCCGGTGCGGACCGGCCCGTCGATCTCCACCGCATCGATCCGCTGCGCGCCAAGCGCGTAGTCGGGCGACAACAACCCGCCCGCGACCGCGCCGTCGGCAAGGCCGGGGAAGCGGAATTGCGACATGGTCGACAAGGGCTGGCCGGAGATACGGCCGCGCATGGCCGTGATGCTGCCATCGGCTGCGACGCCTGCGGTCAGCCGCGCGGCGAAACCGGGCCGGTAGAAATCGTTGCGCATATCTTCGTCGCGCGGCCAGATCAGCATGACCGGGCGTCCTGGCACTGCCATGGCGAGGCGCACGGCCTGATGCACGAAGTCGCGCTCATTCTTACGCCCGAAGCCGCCGCCTAAATAGGTGCGGTTGACCATGATCGCCTCAGCAGGCAGGCCGGTAATCTTCGCCAGTTCGGGTGCGACGACATCGGCGCACTGGAGCGGTCCCCATATCTCGCAGGAATCGCCCTGCACCAGCGCGGTGCAGCAAAGCGGCTCCATCGTCGCATGGGCGAGATAGGGGACTTCGTAGGTCGCTTCGACCTTGACCGACGCGGCGGCCAGCATGTTGTCGATCGTGTCAGCACTGGCGCCCATGTCGGGCTTTTGCCCGTCAAACGCGATCGGGAAAGGCAGCCAGCCATCGCTGCGATCAAGGCCCGCAACGATCCGCTGGCGCAACGTCGCACTATCGATGCGGGGGCCGGGCTGCGCGGACAGGTCCAGCGCCAGTGCGCCTTTTTGCGCCTGCCAATAGCGATCCGCGACGACGCCTACCGCATTGCCGACCGGCACGACCTTGCGCACGCCCGGCACGGCCAGGGCAGGTTCGGGCGCCACCGGACCCAGGGTGCCGCCAGCGACGGGCACGTGGCGGATGGCGGCGTAGAGCATGTCCGGCAGGACCAGGTCCATGCCGAACAGCGCCGTGCCATCGACCTTGGCCGGGATATCCTTGCGCGGGAAATTCTGGCCGATCAGCCGGAAGCCCTTGCGGTCCTTGAGCGGGACGGACGTGGGCACGGGGATTTTGGCGGCATCGACGGCGACATCGCCATAGACCATGGTCCGACCGCTGGCAGCATGGGTCAGCCGCCCATCCTGCGTCGTGATCGTACCCGGATCGACGCTCCATCGCGCGGCCGCGGCGGCGACCAGCATTGCGCGGGCGCTGGCCCCGACCTGCCGCAGCACATCATAATAGCCGGTGACGGCATCGCTATTGGCGCTGCGTTGCCGCTTGTTCTTCGCGGCAAAGGCGCTGCTGGCGCCTGATAGCCGCACGGTGACGCGGCTCCAGTCTGCGTCCAGTTCCTCCGCCACGATACGCGGCAGGGCGTCGGCGACCCCCTGCCCCATTTCGGCGCCAGGCGTCACAATCTCGACAGCGCCGTCAGGCGATATCGTCACATAAGCATTGAGCCTGGCGTCCGGCGTCTGCGCGCCCGCCTTGTCCGGGACACCCAGCGCCGCGCCGACGGCGAGGCCGCCGCCAAGCGCCAGGAACCCCCGGCGATTGAGGGAAATCACTCGATCGGCGGGCAAGGCGTCGCGCATCGGCGGATTATTTCGCCGCGTCGCGAAGATAGGCGATGATCGCCTTGCGCAAATCCGCATTGGCGACGCCGCCAAAGGTCATGCGGTTGCCGGGCACGACGGCTTGGGGCTTGGCGATGAAAGCGTCGAGCTTCTTGTCGTCCCAGTTGAACCCCGCCTTGGCCAACGCCGGCGAATAGGCGAAGCCTGCGCGCGTCCCCGCCTTGGCCCCGAACAGGCCGTTAAGGTTGGGTCCGACCTTGTTCGGCGCCCCCTTCACGACGCTGTGGCAAGCGGTGCACTGCAGGAACAGCATCTTGCCCTTGGTAACTTCGGGGGACGGCGCAGCCTGCGCCGGGACGGCGACAAGAGCAGCTGCCAGGAGGATCGTCGCGCGTATCATCATGGGATTGAGGCCTCATGCGCTAGAGAGTTGAACATCGACTGGGTCAGCAGATAGTCGCGCCGCGCGACGTCGTCGCCCGCCAGTTTTTCCAGATAGGCTTCCCGATCCGCAAAATTCTCGCTCATCGCCTTTTTATTGGCGATCGTCTGCGTTTGCACGAAGCTGTTGGTAACGGTCCGCCGCTGGCGATCATAACGGCCCAGCTGTTCGTCGGGATCGGCGCCATCGAGCAGGATCGCCATCAATTTCTGCGACAGGCTCCAGGCGTCGTGAATGCCCGAATTCATACCGAAGCCGCCCAACGGATTGTTGAGATGCGCTGCATCCCCCGCCAGGATCACGCGGCCTTCGCGGAAACTCTTGGCGACGCGCTGATGCACGCGATAGACCGTCCTGTGCTCCGTCTTGATCACCGGCGCGTCGGGGCCGAGCAGATCGCGGAATACCTTGTCCTTGCGCGCGTCGCTCAGCATGTCGGCGGCGCTGGCGTCGTCGGACTGCGGCAGCAGGATGCGCCACAAACCGGGCACGCGCAGCAACACGCACCAGTTTGGCGGATCGGCGACATAATTGACGTCCGACAGCCAGGGCAGATGCTTTTCGATCGGATAGGCGGTCGAGAGCGTCAGGAAGCTTTCCGGATAGGTGAAGCCGTCAAATTCGATCCCCAGCCATTTGCGGACCATGGAGTTCGCCCCGTCCGCACCGACCAGATAGTCGGCGGTATAGGTTTTGAGGTCGAACGGCCCTTCCGCCGTCGCGGTGACGCCATCGGCATCCTGTACCAGATGGACGAGCCGCCGGGAAAATTCCACTTCGGCATTGGGCATGGCCGCCAGCCGTTCCGCCACCAGCCGGGTCAGCTTGAACTGTTCGCACTGCAACCGGTAGGGGAATTGTGTGACATCGCCTAATTCGCTGACGCTGAGCGAGAAGCTCTTGTTGGTCTGGCGATTATGGTAGGTGTAGCTGGGCGCCTTCAGCCCTTGCTCTTCCAAGACGGGCAGCAGGCCCAGTTCGTCCATCATCTCCAGCGTCGGCGGATGGAAGGTCGATGCGCGCATATCTTCCAGGCAGGTGGCGGCGGCTTCCAGCACGCGCACGCTGATTCCTTTGGACGCGAGCGCAAAGGCCAGCACCATCCCCGACGGACCGCCGCCCGCGATCAATACCTGCGCATGGTCTATGTTACTCATGTCCGGACCCCCAAAGACGCCGCAGCGGACGTACCCGAATATGCCGTTCCCCCGGCCGTCATGTGAAATTCGGCTGTCATGCCCGCTCCCTGTGAATTCATCGGGATAAGGGTAGGCGAAGCGTTTCGGGCGGGGGATGCAACGCACCGTTTGTCCGCGCTGCGGAGAATGCGATGCGCAGGGCCGACGGAAAATACCATCGATCAACAAAAATAAGGGGGACTGCCCGATTCGGCAGCCCCCCGTTCATAATCCGGATATATGTTGGATAATCAGAAGCTGTAGCGCAGCGTCCCCAATATGGTGCGCGGATCGATCGCAAAGCGCGGCTGGATGACGGAAAAGCCGAAGCCGGTCTGCCAGCCCTGTTCCTGCAACAAATTCTTGGCCGTCACCTGCAGCTTCCACTGGCCCAGTTCATAGCCGACATAGCCGTTCAAAATGTCCTGCTTGTCGATCCAGCCGATCATCGCATTGTCGGGCGTCGAATAATAGGAATCGCGCAGGCTGTAGTCCGATCCGAAGATCAGCTTGCCCGGACCCACCGGAATGTCGCCATCGAAGCCCATATTGACCTGATATTTGGGGAAGACGGGCAATTGCTTGCCAATGAGCGAACCGATGTCGCCATTATATTTCCCTTTGTTGAGCGACCCGTTCCCCCACACGGTCAGCCCCGGCATCACGCGCCAGGACAGTTCGGCCTCCAGACCCTTTAGCGTCGCATCGTAATTTTCGACCAGGAAGCCGCCGTCATTGGTGTTCACCGGCTGCTGGCGATCCTTGATCTTGTTGTAGAAGGCCGACAGGTTCACGCGGACCTTCCGCCCGAACAGGTCGGACTTGATTCCAGCTTCATAGGCTTTGGTGATCTGCGGCTTGAACGGCTCCGACAGTTCCGTCGCGGTGGAGGCCAGGCCGTTATAACCGCCCGATTTGAAGCCTTCGCTATAGGAGGCGTAGGCCAAAATGTCCGGCGTCAGCTTGTAGTTGACGCCCAGCTTCGGCGTAAAGCGTTCATAGCGGTTAGCCAGCAAGACCGGCGTGCCGCCGATCACCGAATTGAGACGCTTGTCATCGATCGTATAGCGCCCTGCGCCGATCAGGGAGAGCTGGTCCGTCAGGTTGAAGGTCAGCTGCCCATAGCCCGCGAAACTGTTCGTCTCGATATTATAAACGGTGCGGCTAGGCGTGAAGAAGATCGCCGAATCGACGGTCTGACCCGCCTTTTCATTGAAATAATAAATGCCTGCGACATAGTCGATCAGGCCGTCGGCCGCGCTGCCGGTTGCCTGCAATTCCTGGCTGAACTGATGCTGGTCGCCCGCCGCCGTGCGATCGAACAGCGCCAGCGGCGTGGTGCCGGGCAGACCCAGGAAGGATGGCGGCACGCCGCCCGAAAAATCTTCGGTCCAACTGTCCTTGAGTTCCGAATAAGCGGTGATCGACGTCAGCTTGCCACCGGGCATATCCGCCGACAGGCGCAGCGTGCCGCCATATTGTTCCAGCCGCGTGGCCGACGGCGTCGGCGACAGTACGGTGCGGTAGGAGCCGCTGACCGGTACGATCTCGCCGCTGTTATCGATCCGGGTGGAGACGGCATATTGGCCGTCCGACTTGCCATGCATATAATAGCCGGTCAGGCGCCCTTCGATCGCATCGCCGACATAGGCGATGTCGCCCTGCACGCCTTCGAAACTTTCCTTGCCGACCTTGCGGTCGAGCGTCGCATTATATTGGCGGCCGCCGTCGCGGGCGCGGATCATGCCGTTGAGCGACGCGCGCCAGCGGCCATCGGCCGACAGCGGCCCGGTGACATAACCCTTGGCCCGACGCTCGTTCCAGCTGCCATAGCCAAGCTGCACCGACCCGCCAAATTCATCCTGTGGCGCCTTGGTGATGATATTCACCGCACCGGCCGAGGAATTGCGACCGTAAAGGACGCCCTGCGGCCCGCGCAGCACCTCGATCCGTTCCAGCTCGACAAATTCGAGCATCGAACCGGACAGGCGCGCGCGATAGACGTCATCGACATAGATGGCGACTTCCAATTCGGACGTCACGAACGCGCCGTCGGTGATGCCGCCGCCGCGAATGAAGGGCTTGAGGCCAGCGGTGCCGCCAGTGACGCCATCGAACTTCACATTGGGCGCCATGCGATTAAGGTCCATGGGCGACTGGATCTGCAGGCGATCGATCGTTTCGCTGCCGATCGCGGTGACGCTGACCGGCACATCCTGCAGCCGTTGCCCCGTGCGCTGGGCCGTGACCGTGATTTCTTGCAGCATGGAGGCGTCGGCCTGCGGTTGGTCCGTCTGCGCCCGAGCCACGGCCGGGCCGCCGATGGCGGCGATCGTCAGCGCAATCGCCGACGACGTGTTAAACAATGACATGAAAAACCCCTTTGAACATGGGCGGACGGGCGCTTTACAACCGCGCCCGTCCGCCGAACTTGTTCCCTGCCTGCGACGCGCGGTGGTCTTTGCCATCCGTCATGCCTGCGTCACAAAGCACGCCATGTTGGCAGGCTGGCGTCTGCGTTTCTGATATCGCCTATCCGCCTGCCGGACAGTGATCCGCGCGACCCTGCCCTCGCCCTGTCGGACAACTAGCCTTGTCTTGCTGTGCAGGCCCGAGCAGCCTTATGTTCCGGGCCAGCCCCGGGCAGTCGCTGCCCCAGATGGAGATCAAGGTCGTGCTCAATACCTTTCAGCAGGCGCCCCACGCGGCATTGCCCCAGTCCACGCCGGAGGAAGCCGCGCGGCAGGAATTTTCCAAGAGCCTCAAGCAGTTCGTCCAGCAGGGGCTGCTGCCCGGTCTTGGCCCCGTCTATCGCAGCCGCGCCGCCCGCCGATTCGAGCGCGAGGCGGGCCGCGCACCGACCGACCGGCATGACATCCGCAAGGCGATGGTGCCCGACAGCTATTTCCAGCATTATGCCGCCGTCAACCGGATCAGCCAGGAATTGCTGTGGGATGGTGTGATCGACAGCATCGACCGCGATGCCGACGGATTGCGCGCGCGGACGGACGCGGCGTCGGAAAAGAATCAGGGCGAATTGCGGATTCCCGAGACATTCGACGTGCCGCGTTATGTCAGCGCGCTGGACATCCATTGCATGCCGGGCGGTTATGCCGGGCATGGCGTGGGCAATGATCCGGCGCTCGGCGCGCTCTACGATCGCGGCGTGTTCCTTTATGCCATGGGCTATACCGGGCCGGACAATGACGACATGGGCCGGTCCGTCTGCAACTATATCAAGCGGCGACTGAACGGGTTCAGCCCCAAGCGCATCCTCGACATGGGCTGCACCGTCGGTCATTCGACGCTGCCATATAAGGAACTGTTCCCGGACGCGGAAATCTGGGGCATCGACGTCGCTGGTGCGCAGGTGCGCTACGCCCATGCCCGTGCGGGCGCGATGGGTCTGGACGTCAATTTCGCCCAGATGAATGCCGAGAGCGTGGACTTTCCCGATGGGCATTTCGACCTGGTGGTCAGCCACATCCTGCTGCACGAAACGTCTGGCAAGGCGATGCCAAAAATCTTCAAGGAATGCCATCGCCTGCTGGCACCGGGCGGCTATATGATCCACGCCGATCTGCCGCCGTTCGACCTCATGGACCCGTTCACCCAGTTCATCCTGGATAACGAAACCTATTATAACAACGAGCCTTTCTGGGGCGCGATGCGCGATCTGGACCAGGTGAAGCTGGCGACCGACGCAGGCTTCCCGGCCGATAGCATCCGGTTCGACACCGCGCCGATGGCGGTGATGGAATTCGCCGCCAGCGAAGCAGCAGGCTATAGCCAGGACGCCGCGGACAGCGTTGCCGAACGCGATTTTACAGCTGGCGAATTCGCCCCCGGCGGCGGCTGGGAAGTGCTGATCGCCCAGAAGGCTGCCTGAACGGACCGCTTTAGAAAGACCTGATGATGACCCAGATGCAACGTAGCGCCCGTGGCAAGCGCCCGACCTTTTACGAAACGCCCGCCCTGGACCAGATGATGTCGATGATCATGGTGCTGGCGAGCGAAGTGTCCGTCCTGGCCGACCAGATCGACGGCATGCAGCGTGTCGCCAGTGCCAATGGCCTGGACCTCAAGGCAGGCATGGAAGCGCTCGTGCTGGATCAGCCTGCGCTGGAGGAACGCGAAGCGCGGCGGCAGGCGATGCTGGGCCGCCTCTTCTACCTGATGCGCAAGGAGGCCGACGAGGCCACCGCCAGCGAAACCAGCGAAGGCTATCACAAGGTGCTTGACGAGATCGCACAGGGATGAGCGTCGCCGTCGATCACGATACCGCAGTCATCGCCGCGTTCCAGCAGATCGTCGGAGCCGACAACGTCCTGACGGGTGAAGCGCTGCTGCCGGTCGCCACCGATGTCTATCGCCAGGGCGCCCTGCCGGTGGCGGCGGTACGGCCGACCAGCATCGACCAGTTGCAGGCGGTCGTGCGGGCGGCGGCGGATTTCAAACTGCCCGTCACCGTGCGCGGCGGCGGGGCGTCCTATACGGACGGCTATATCGCGCGCGATGCCGGACAGTTGCTGATCGACATGAGCGGGCTGAACCGGATCGTCGCGATCGATGAGATAAACGGCCATGTCACGGTCGAGGCTGGCGTCACCTGGGCCACGCTGCGCGACGCACTGGCGGAAAAGGATTTGCGGACGCCATTTTGGGGGCCGTTCTCCGGGCTGGCCGCGACGGTCGGCGGATCGATGTCGCAAAATTCGATCAGCCATGGATCGGGTGCTTATGGCATTTCCGCCGATTCAGCGCTGTCGTTCGACATCGTGACCGCCGATGGGGCGCTGTTGCGTACCGGGGTGGCGGCGGCAGGCGCGACGCCGGTCATGCGGCATTTCGGGCCGGACCTGACGGGGCTGTTCACCGGCGATTGCGGCACCTTAGGGGTGAAGGCGCGGATCACCCTGCCCGTCATCCGTCGACGCCCCGCCCATCGCCCGATATCCTTCGCATTCCCGGATTTCGCATCGCTGCATGAATCCATGCGGCGGATCGCGATCGAGCGGATCGAGGACACGCATTTCGCGCTGGATGCCGCGCTGTCGCAGGGGCAGATCGCGCGGCAGGACCGGGCGGGCGCATCGCTGGACATGGCGCTGTCGATCGTCAAAAGTTCGCCCTCGCTGATCGCCGGGATCAAGCAGGTGGTGCGGGCGGGCCTGTCCGCGCGCAAGGTTATCAGCAACTCCGCCTTTATGACCCATTATATCGTCGAAGGGTTCGACGATGCCGAAGTGAAGGCGCGCCTGCATCGGTTGCGCCAACTGGTCGAGGGGTTGGGGCGTGAGATTCCCGCCACGGTCGCCGCCGTGGTGCGCGGCATGCCGTTTGCGCCGCTGTTCAACACGCTGGGTCCGGCGGGCGAGCGCTGGGTGCCGTTGCACGGTATCCTCAAGCACAGCGCGGTGCCGGGGTTCGAGAAAGCCTATCAGGCGTTCTTGGCCGAACGGTCGGCCGACATGAAGCGGCTGGGCATCTGGACCGGGGGCATGTATGGCGCGGTCAATTCGGGCGGTTTCCTGTATGAAATCGCCATTTACTGGCCGGACGAGATCACCGCCTATCATAGGGCCAATGTCCCTGCCGACTATCTGGCGAGCCTGCCGGTCTATCCCGCCAATGTCGAAGGGCGGGACTATGTCCACCAGTTGAAGACCGATATGACGGCGCTGTTCGTGGCGCACGGATCGACCAATTTCCAGCTGGGCCGCGCCTATCCCTATGCGGACCGGCTGGCGGCCGAACCATTGGCGCTGGTCAAGGCGATCAAAAGCGCGCTGGACCCGGACGGGCGGATGACGCCGGGGGGGTTGGGGCTTTAAGCCCCTTCCCGTCCCGTCATCTCCTGTTCGGCGGGGTCCGTCTCCACCAGGTTGAGCAATATGCCATCAGGATCGCGCAGGCAGACTTCCTGCTGCGCGCGATGGGGCATGACGAACAGCTCCGGTTCCGGGGACCAGGTCGCGCCCGCCGCGCGCAAGGCCGCGAGCGTCGCCGCCATCGATCGCACATAGAAAACCAGCGCCACCTCCCCGATGCGCGCGGGGCCGGTGGCGGGCGCGACGACATCGGGATGCAGCGCCGGGTCGATCAGGAACAGGCCGATCATCCCGTAATTAGGGCCGCCGCTTTTGACAATGCGCACGCTGAGCGGGCCGTGGTCGGCAAAACCCAATATGGTCGATGCCGACGGGGCGGTGAGGACGCCTTCATAATAGATGTCGGGAAAACCCAACGCGGCATAAAAAGCGCTCGCTTGATCCAGATCGCGCACGAAGATGGTGCCGCGAATGAGGGCGGAAACCGCGCGGTCGGTCATGGATAGCGCTCCTCGGTAAAGGCAGCGAGTTGATAGGTGGTGGGCACATGGCTCCACCGCATCGCCAGGAACAGGCAGTCCTCTTGCCGCACCCAAAGATCGGCCGGGGGCCAGTCGTCCCGCCAGCGCAACTGATAATGGCGCGCGGCGAAGTCGCCCGCTGGGACGGTGATGGATGCCTGGCCCATATAGGCGACATCGATCCGTACCGGGCAGGCACCTACCCTTTCATCGCCATTGGGGGAGATGCTGTTGGTGATCGCGTCGATCGATACGAACGCGCCCGGCCGATCGACCCCGCGACATTGTACGATCAGGGCGTCCCCCTGCAGTGGATGCAGGCCAAGATAGGCGAGCGGGCCGTCCGTCGGCATATGCTGTGTCGGCAGGGACAGGCCGTCAACGCGCCCTTCGACCCGCACGGCATCGGCGCCGACATCAAACCACAAAGCCGCCTCTTCCCACCCGTCCCTGATCAACCGGCAATAGCCATCGCGCGGACGCCAGTCCTCGTCCATCGACAAGGAAACGTCGCGCAACAGCGCCGCATCGTCCAGCACGCACAGCGCGCGCAGGAGGTGGCCGCCGGGATGGGAGGACAGTTCGAAATCCTCATGGCCGCAAGGAGTGCCGTCGGCGGCAAGATAGGCGATCCGGCCGGACAGGCGGCGGGATATGGCGGGGGAATAGGTCATCGACCAACGCTAACCGTGCGGCGATGCTGCCTTCCCCGCCAATCGGTGCTGACCGACAGGCGGGCATCCACGCGCCTCCATATTCCGGCATCGCGTCGGGCCGCCATTGTCCCCCGGTCGTTAGCGGGGGCGTCGCGCCCGGACCCATGAGGAAATAGCGTGTCGGGAATGGTCGAAATGCTGTGGAGCGTGTTCGACATCGACCGCGCCTGTGCGGCGTTGATTGATGTCGGCGGCTATGTGCGCACCGATCTGCCCGACGCTGGTGCCGATCAGGCGGCGGCATGGGGTTTGCCGGACGATTGCAGCCGGATCGCCCAGGTGCTGCTCACCGCTCCGTCCGACCCGGCAACCGTCCTGCGCCTCGTCCGCTTCGACGGATGCGAACAGGCCTTGATCCGACCGAGCCAGCGGGTCTGGGATACAGGCGGCATCTTCGACATCGATATATTCTCGCGCGATGCGCGCGCCGCCTATCGCGCTTTGGTCGAGCGCCATGGCTGGACCGCCTTTGGCGAACCGGCAGATTATGTGCTGGGCGATTTCGATGTGACGCAGGTGGTGGCGCGCGGGCCGGACGGCATGGTGGCGGCCATCATCGAACCGCGCCAGCAAAGCGACGTGGCCCTGCCGCGGCCCGGCGCCCTGTCCCGCCCGTTCAACGCGACGCAGATCGTGCGCGACATGGACGCGACGATCGCTTTTTTCACCGACATTTTGGGCTGGCGCGTCACGATGGCGATGGACGTGGAAGGGGCAGTCGAACCCGGCGCCGATGTGCTGGGCCTCCCCCTGCCCCATGCTCGCACGACTCGTCGGCGGATGGCGATCGTGCATCCCGACGGCACCAATGATGGATCGGTCGAATTGTTGCAGATCGTCGGCCTGCATGGGCATGATCATGCCGACCGGGCGGTCGCGCCGAATATCGGGCTGTTCGCCGCGCGCTTTCCGGTCGCCGACACGGACATCGCCGCCGCGACCATCGTCGCGCGCGGCGGGACGCTGCATTGCCCGCCTTGCGATGTCACGATCGCAGGCATCGGCCGCACCCGCCTGTTCGCGATCCGCACGCCCGATGGCGCGATCCTTGAATTTTTCCAAATTACAAACTCCGAAAGGCCCATCCCATGACTGACTCGCTAGGCCATCGCATGAAATTCGCGGTGGTGGCCCCGTCCACCAATACCAGCGTCGAGCCGGAATATGCCGCGATGCAGCCGCGCGGCGTCACCAATCACTTCTCGCGCATCGCCATCCCCGATACGCGCGTGACCGACGACGACAGTTTCATGGTGATGCTGGAAAATATTCGCGCCGCCACCTTCGACGCGGTCGATGTGTCGATGTCGATGGAGCCGGGCTGCGTCATCATGGGCATGTCGGCCGAAACCTTCTGGGACGGTGCGGAGGGCGCGGATCGCCTGCACAAGAAGATGCTGGAGCGCACTGGCGGCGTGCCGGTCATCATGGGATCGACCGCCGTGGACGCGGCGATCAAGGCCTATGAAAGCGAAACCGGCCCGATCAAGAAGATCGGCATCCTGACCCCCTATGCCCCGGTCGGCGACGCCAACGTCAAGAAATTCTTCGAAGATCAGGGTTATGAGGTCGTCAACATCATCGGCCTCAAATCGCCATCGCCGATGATGATCGCGCATGAATCCAAGCAGACGTTGAAACGCACCGCCATCGCCGTGTCCGAAGGCGTCGATGCGATCATCCAGGCGGGCACCAACCTCGCTTTCGCCGAAGTCGCCGCCATTGCTGAATTTTGGCTGGAAAAGCCGGTGATCGCGATCAATACCGCCACCTATTGGCACGCGCTGCGTTCGATGGGCATCCAGGACCAGATGGACGGGTTTGGCACGCTGCTCAGCCGCTTCTAAGCATAAGGGTCGTACATATGGACTATGATTATATCCCCCTTCCCCAGCGCAAGCCGCTGGTGTGGCCGAACGGCGCGCGCGTCGCGCTGATCCTGACGTTCAACCTCGAAACCTGGGATCTGACGAAGGATACCGACAAGCCCTATTATGCCGGTGGTCCAGCGATCCTGCCCGATATCCTGCCGGGCAATATTCCCGATTTTCCCAACTTCACCTGGCGCGAATATGGCCAGCGCGTTGGCATCTGGCGCCTGTTCGACCTGTTCGACAAGCTGGGCGCGAAGGCGAGCTGCACTACCAACGCGGTGACGTTCGAACGGCGCAAGGCGATGACCGACGCGGTGCTGGAACGCGGTTGGGAATTGCTGACGCATAATTGGGAACAGGGCGAACTGCTGACCAATTTCGCGGGCGATCCGGCCAAGGAGCGCGAGATCGTAATGCGCACGCTCGACCAGTTCGAGAAGTTCACCGGGCGCAAGTCCAAGGGCTGGCTCTCATCCTCCTTGCGCGGCACGATGCAGACGGCGGACATCCTCGCCGAATATGGCGCGACCTTCTACTGCGACATCATGAATGACGATCAGCCCTATCTGCTGAAGACGCCGCACGGCCCGATCGTGTCGGTACCCTATTCCAACGAAATCAACGATTTCACCTTCATCACGCGTAAGAATTTCACGACCGACCAGTTCGCCCAGGCGCTGATCGAGGAACTGGACGTGCTGTATGAGGAAGGCGCGACCAGCGGGCGGATCATGAATGTCGGCCTGCACCCGCATGTCTCGGGCCGCGCGCATCGCATCCGGGCGATCGCGGAGTTTATCGAACATGCCAAGTCGCTGCCCGGCGTGTGGTGGGCGACGCGTGAGGAGATTGCCGACTGGTATCTCCAGAACCATGAAAGCCATATCCCCGGCCAGCTTGGCTGAACCGGACAGAGGGGGAGCAGCGATGCTCCCCCTTTTTATGCCGCGCCCATGATCCCGGTGGCGCGCAGGCTGGCGATTGCGTCGTCGCTGTCATGCAGACCGGCTACCGCGTCGATCAGCGGTTGATGCGCCGCAGGAAGGCCGCCGAAGCTGAGGCAGCCCAACGCTTTGTCATCATGCTGCTGCCGGGTCAGTGGCCATTGCGGCGATCCCAACTGAGCGTCGATCGCCATGTCCAGGCTGCGACCGTCCGACAACCGGGCCACCGCCCGCGCTGGCACGAAGGCCGCCGGATCGGCATTGCCGTCGTTGACGACCGCGATGCGCGCGGCGAGAGCCAGCAGCGCCGGATCGTCCAGGCTTTCGCGTCGGAAATCGGCTAGCGATACCGTACCGCGCGTCAGCGTCACGGCGATGAGCCAGGGCAGGCACAGCCGCGCATAGCCCGGTTCCATATGCGGCCTGGTTGGACGCCCGACGAGGCGATGGATCAGCGGCGGCGCATGATAGTCCAGCCGTTCCAGCCATTCGGGCCGCAGCCCCTGTTCCGCCATCAGCCTTTGCGTGGCAACGATACCGCCATGCCCTGCGCGGCCTGTCGGAAAGGGCTTCCAACTGACTTCGGTGATCCGGTGTCCTTGCGCCAGCAGCGCCAGCGCGGCAGGTAAATCGTGACTCACCTCCTGCAACGCCAGATAGCCGAACGGCCCGTCGATCGGCGCGGCGACGCCGGGCATCCCCGCCCGCGCCAGATCGATCGCGACGAGGGAGGAGCGCGCCGCATTGGCGACCTGCACCGGCAAGGCAGGCTTGCCCTCGACATGCGCCTGCATCGTGCCCGACGCAAAGGCGAGCGCATGGCCGAAGGCGTCGAGCGCCTGTTGCCGCTCCATCCGCCGCAACCGGGTGATCGCGGCGACGCAGCCGAAAATGCCCGCGGTGGCGGGACGGAAGAAACTCAGCGGCCCGGTCGCGGCCAGGCCGAGTGTGACAGCGACATCGACACCTGCAACGATGGCGCCGAGGAAGTCGCTGCCACTGACCGGCGCGCCCCGCTCCGCTTCGCCCAGCAGCGCCGCCAGCACGGTCGCCATCGGGTGCAGCACGGCGGGTTCATGGACGCAGTCATATTCCTGCCCATGAATCTGGAACGCATTGACGAAAGCAGCCGAGGCGGCGGGCAAGGTCAAGCCCGGCCGACCGAGCACGGAGGCCGAACCGCCCTCACCCCATCCCTGCGCTATCGCCAACACCGCGTCGGCATGGGCGGCATTGCGTCCGGCCACTCCGACGCACAGGCTGTCGTGCAGAAAGATACGAGTCGCCTCCCGCGCCGGGGCGGGCACGGCAGCCCATTCGATGCCCAGCGCATGATCGATCAACGTTTCGGACGCGCTCAATGCGGTTCCTCGCCACCCGACACGTTCATGCTTTCGCCGGTGATATAGACGGCTTCGTCCGAACACAGGAAGGCGACGGCGCTCGCGGTATCGCCCGGCACGCCCGGCCGCCCCATGGGAATGCGACCGGCCATGCGCTTGAGATATTCTTCCACCGAAATGCCCTGCAAAGCAGCAAAATGTTCGTTCTGCCATTGGCCCAGGCCCGTCGTCACATGATTAGGACAGACGTTGTTGACGGTGATGCCATGGCCGCCCAATTCGATGGACGCCGACCGGACCAAGCCCACAAGGCCGTGTTTCGATGCGGTATAAGCCTGCGCATGGGGGAAGCCGGACTTAGCCGCCTGGCTGGCAATATTGACGATGCGGCCGCCCTTGCCTTGCGCGATCATGATCTCCGCCGCTGCCTGAAGCCCGAAGAACGCGCCGGTCAGGTTGACGTCGATCACCGCGCGCCAGTCATTGGCGGACACGTCCATCAACGGCTTCATGATATAGCCGATACCGGCATTGTTGATCCAGATGTCGAGCGATCCATGGACCGCCTGCGCATGGGCCGCCAGCGCGCGCACCTGATCTGGATCACGCACATCGCAGGGGAAAGTCGATCCAGGCGTGGCGAGCGACGCGGCGATCCGCTGCATTTCGTCTGTACCGCCGATCATGCCGTCGGGCGTCGCGGCGTCGCGCGACGCACCGATGTCGGAAATTACGACCGCCGCGCCCTCTTCCGCCAGTCGCCGGGCGATCGCCTCGCCCAGCCCGCCCGCGCGGCCCGATCCGGTGACGACGGCGGTCTTGCCCGCAAACCTCATGGATGAACCTGCTCGGTCGTCAGGAACGTCACGTCGGCCATGTCCTGGAATGCGGCGGCGATCGCCTGCATCTTGTCGGTCGCAGCGTCGCGGCCGAACTGCTCCATATCCTCGACATCGATGATCTCGACATAGTGATAGGGCGGGGCCGCATCGGTGCCGAGCTGCCCGGTGGTGCGGAACAGGTCGAAACCGCCGATGGAGGGCAGCGCGTTGACCGTCGGCAGATCGACGGTGCGCGCCCATTGTTCGTAGCTTTCGACCGAAATGCCGGGCTTCAGGTTCAACAGGGCGATCAGGCGCATCACATGGTCCTCGCGATGGAAGGGAAGCGCCACGCTAATGGGCGGCGGCCGGGGTTCAGCACGCCCGGCGCTTTTGACCGCGATGCGAGCAGATGACGCCCCGCGCCTTGCCGGCGGGCGGGCTTGTGCCCTGATACCCGCCACATCTGTCAGTCGAGGAAGCCGTGGTGGACGATAGCCGTAGCAACGATCCAGCAGCCCAATATGATGGCCCGCCCGATTATCGCGTGGTCGGCCGCCATGCCCTGTTTCCGCAGACGGGGCATGACGAGGTTGAGCGGATCAATTTCCTGGCGCAGATGAACCGCCATCTCGCCGCGCGCATCGTGCCGGGGGTGAAGGCCGCCTATGAGCAACGCGTCGTGCCCAAGTTCGAGGCCGAACAGGGCCGCCCCATCGCCAATCGGCACGAAGCGCGCAAGGCGCTGCTGGGTGATGCGGCATTCCAGACCTGGTCCGCGCTGCGCCGCATGACGATGGAACAGCGGCAGCAGGCCGGACGCTGGACGGTGATCCGCCAGCGCGAACGGCTGGCCCGCATTGCCGCCGATCTGACCGATGGCGACGATCGGCTCTCGCTAGATCCGTCCCTGCCCATTCCCCGCTATGTGTCGGCGGTCGATCATCATTGCATGCCCGGCAGCTATCATAGCGAGGCCTTTGCCGGCGACGTCGCCAATGGCGCCAATTATGATCATGCCGGTTTCGTAACGACTGGTGGTCTGTTAGGTAAATATTCCGATGGTGGCGGCCATGCCGTGGTCCGTTGGGTGAAACGCAACCTGCCCGATTTCCAGCCGCATCACATATTGGAAATCGGCGGCACCGTCGGTCACAGCAGCCTGCCGCTGGCGCAGGCCTTTCCGGATGCCGAGATGACGGTCGCCGACCTTGGCGCGCCGATGCTGCGCTACGGCCTGGCCCGCGCCAAGTCGCTGGGCGTGGACAATATCCGCTTCGTGCAGGCGAGCGGCGAGGATCTGTCGATCTTCCCGGACCAGAGTTTCGACTGGATCCAGACCACGATGTTCCTGCACGAACTGTCGACCACCGCGCTGCGCAACATTTTTGCCGAGACGCGGCGGCTGCTCAAGCCCGGCGGCATCGTGCTGCATGTCGAGCAGCCGCAATATGCGCCCGACATGCCGCTGTTCGAACAGGCGATGCGCGATTGGGACGCCTTCTACAATAACGAGCCTTTCTGGAGCCGGATGCACGAAATGGACCTGGACAAGGCCATGATCGATGCCGGGTTCGATGCCGACAGTCTGATCCATGGGGGGGTCACCGCGGTCGTGGATCGCGACCTGTTCCCGGACGCGCAGGATGACGACACCGAGGACTATGGGCGCAAGGCGGCCTGGCACGTGATTGGGGCGATGGTCTGATGAGTTTTGCAGAGGCATTGAACGAGGCGGGCGCAAAGCCCGCTGGCAAGCGGCCCTATTTCCTGGAGCCGCAGGTCGAGCGCGTCCTGGCGATCACCATGACCATCGCGCAGGAACTGGCCGTCGCGCGGCAACGCGTCGATACGCTGGAACGGCTGCTGGCGGACAAGGGCATCCTGTCGGCCACGGAGATCGAAGCGTTTGCGCCCGATCCGCAGGCCGCCGCCGAGCGCGCCATGTGGAACCAGGAATATATCGCCCGTATCCTGCGCATCGTGACCCAGGAAAATGAGGCGGCGGTCGCCAGCGGCGATATGGCATCAGGCGATGTCGGCGATGAGATCGCGGCGCAGAAATGATCCGGGCATGAACGACAGCTTCGAATTTACCGTCCCCGTCCTGGTCATAGGCGGCGGCGCCTGCGGCTGTATCGCGGCGCTGGCGGCGAAAGACGCGGGCGTGGACGTGCTGCTGGTAGAGGCCGACGCCCGGCCGATGGGGTCGAGCGGCATGTCGCAGGGGCTGATCTGCGCGGCGGGCACGCAGGCGCAGGCGGCGCTGGGGGTCGAGGATGATGCCGAGACCTTCTTCGCCGACATCATGGCCAAGACGCAGGGGCAGACCGATACGGTGATCGCCCGCGCACTGGCAGAGCAATCGGGGCCGACGCTGGACTGGATGGTCGAACGCCACCAATTGCCGTGGGAACTCGATACCGGATTCCGGCCCGTCTACGGCAATAGCCGGTTCCGCGTCCATGGCTGGCGCGGCCATGGCGGGCAGGAGATGGTGGACTTGCTCCACCAGAAACTGGCCGACGAAGGCGTCGACGTGCTGCTGGAAGCCAAGCTGGTCGATATGGTCGCGGATGCCGATGGCCGCGTGTTGGGCGTGGTGCTGGAACGGCCCGACGGATCGCATGAACGCGTCGGGTGCGAAACGATCATCTTCGCCGCGGGCGGCTTTGCCGCCAATCATGCGATGGTCGCGCAGTTCATGCCCGACATGGCGAATGCGCGGAACAACGGCCATGAACGCAGCCAGGGCATCGCCGTACGGATGGGCCAGCGCATCGGCGCGGCGCTGGGCGACATGGGCGCCTATCAGGGTTACGCGATGCTGACCGAGCCGCAGGGCATTCCGGTGCCGCCGGGCGTGCTGGTGGAAGGCGGGATGATCGTCAACATGGCTGGCGAACGCTTTACCGACGAAAGCGCGGACATTGCGGGCATGTGCCATCCGGTGATGGCGCAGCCGGGCACGCATTGCTGGGTGATCTATGACGCGGGCATCGAAGAGCGCTGCGCCTATATCCCCGAAACACAAGCGCTGATGGAGTTGAACGCGGCCAAATGCGGCGACACGGTCGCGGCGCTGGCGCAGGCGATCGGCGTGGATGCTGACGCCCTGGCGCAAACGCTGGCACAGGCGCATGACGCGCAACGGGCCGGGACGCCCGACCGGTTCGGCCGGGATTGGGGCAAGGACACGCCGCCATCCGGATCGCTCCGCGCGCTCAAGGTGGTCGGCGCGATCTTCCATACCCAGGGCGGTTTGCAGATCGACGGGTCGGCGCGCGTGCTGCGCCCCGATGGCAGCGCGCTGCCCAACGTCTTTGCCGGGGGCGGATCGGCCCGTAGCGTATCGGGACCGTCAAGCTGGGGCTATCTGCCCGCCATGGGCCTGTGCACCGCCGTCACGCTGGGCCGTATCGCGGGTGAGGCTGCTGCAGCGCAAGTCAAAGGATAGACGCGTCAGAACGGCAGGGCCGTATCGCGGGTGAGGCTGCTGCCGCGCAAGTCAAAGGATAGACGCGTCAGAACGGCAGGGCCGGTGTGCGAGAGGATCGCGCACCGGCCTGCCTGCTTCAGCCCTTCATCGGCTCGTCGGGAAAGACGCGATAGCGGCCCAGCAGCAGGAAGGACGCCGCCGCGATCAACAGCATGACGAAGGATGCCTTAAGCGCCAGATCATAGCTGCCATGCGCGTCATAATCCCAGCCGAAGCCGAGCGGCCCGAAGCCCGATCCCATCGCGAAGAACACATAGAGGATGCCGTAGATCGCCGCATAGCTCCGCAGCCCGAAATAGCGCGCGACGAAAAAGGCCATCACATCATATTCGATACCCAGCGCAAAGCCGATCAGGAAGATCGCCAGCGCCGCCGTGCCGAACCCGATGCCGTCGATCGTCAGCAGCCAGCAGGACAGGCCCGGTACGGCCAAGATGACGAAGGCGACCGCAGGCGCCCAGAAGCGATCAAGCAGCCAGCCGCCCGCGATCCGCCCGATCAACGCCGACAGGCCGATGATCGGCGTCAGCATCAACACCGTATCGACGGCGATGCCCTTGCTGGTCAGGATGACTTCCATATTGGGCACCGGCCCGCCGAGCGCGAAGGAAATCGGCATCAGCGCGACGGCCAGCAACCAGAAGCGCCAGTCGCGAAACGCCTGCCGCACGGTCAGTCCGCCCGGCGTGGTCGTACGCACGACCGCGCTGGGATGCGTATCGGTATCGCGGAACAGGAAATAGGCGGTCGGCAGCGCGATCAACAGCGGCAACAGCCCCAGCCCGACATAGGCGGCGCGCCAGCCGAAACTCTCGATCAGCCAGCCGACATAGGATTTGGAAAACATGCCGAACAGGCCCGTGCCCATCAGCGACAGGCCAAGCGCCAGCCCCTTGCGCCGGTCGAACCAGTGATTGACCGCCTTCGTCCAGGTGATCGGCAAGGTGCCCGCGCCCAGCACGGCGATCATCGCCCAACTGGTATAATATTGCACCAGCGATCCGGTGGAGAGGCCCAGCGACATGAAGGACAGGCCGAACAGCACCAGCGACGCCATCGCCACCGGCCGCACGCCAACCCGCCCGGCCAATAGGCCGACTGCTGGCCCGGCCCATAGCACCATCAGCGTCATGACGCTGATGCCACCCATGATCTGCCCCATCGACCAGCCGAATTCCTGCGCCAGATGGGGCGCGAATACGCCGATCGTATAGAAGGGCATGGGCGACAGCCCAAGACCGATGCCGAGCAGCGATGCAAGCACCACCTGCCAGCCCCGGCGAAACTCGCCATAGGTTGACGCCGGGCGGCTGAGTGGTGGCTCCACGGCGAAGTCCATCAATATCTATCCTTTGTTACAGCTTGGGAGCGAATGGGCGCGGGTCGCAGGCTGCTCGCAAGCCGGGCCGGACCATGATCCGCAGTGCGGATAGTCGGACGCGACAGGGCAGGAGCGGCCCGGCGCATTTGCCATATCGTCGGCAACCAGATGGCCGATCGCGGCTCCAGATGAGGATAATGCCATGCAGGCCGATGTTCAGACCCCTACCGCCGGAACCGCCGCACCGCTGAAAGCCGCCTTTGCCGCGATCGTCGGTGCCGAGCATGTCAGCGACGACCCGGCGCAACGCGCGCTGTTCAGCGAGGATGTGTGGGAAGCCAGCGCGCATGTCGCGATGCTGATCGTAGCGCCGGGATCGACGCAGGAATTGAGCGCAGTCATCGCGGCGGCCAACAAGGCCGGGGTCGCGCTGGCCCCACGCGGCGGCGGCATGAGCTATACCAGCGGCTATCTGCCCGCGACTGACAGCAGCGTCACGCTGGACATGCGGCGCATGAACCGGGTGGTGCGGATCAGTGCCGAAGACATGACCGTGACCGTGGAAGCGGGCTGCACCTGGCTGGCACTCAACGAAGCGCTGGCGCCCCATGGCGTGCGCACGCCATTCTGGGGGCCGATGTCGGGCATCTATTCGACCATCGGCGGTGGCCTGTCGAACCTCAACGCCATGTTCGGCGCGGGCCATTATGGCACGTCGAGCGAAAGCGTGATCGCGCTGACCGTCGTGCTGGGCGACGGGCAGATCTTGCGCACCGGTGCGCGCGGACCGGATGGCGATACGCCCTTCTATCGCCATTATGGCCCCGATCTGGCCGGGCTGTTCTGCGGCGACGCGGGCACGCTGGGCATCAAGGCCGAAGTGACGATGCGCCTGATGCGCACGCCTGCGCATGAAGATTCCGCCTCTTTCTCGTTCAAGAGCGGCGAATCTATGCTGAAGGCTTTGGCGGAGATCGCACGGACCGGCGTGGCGGCGGAAACCTGCGCGTTCGACCCTGGCCTCACCAAGATCCGCATGAAGCGCATGTCGTTGATGAGCGACGTCAAGACGCTGGGCGCGGTCGTCGCCAAGCAGAAGTCGCTGGGCAAGGGGCTGATGGCGGCGGCGAAGATCGCGCTGGGCGGCCGCGACTTCATCGAGGCGGACGATTATCCGCTGCACATCACCGCCGAAGGCCGATCAAAGGAGGGCGTCGCCGCCGACATGGCGACCGCGCGCGCCATCGTCAAACAGCATGACGGGACGGAGATCGAGAACACCATCGCCAAGGTGATCCGCGCCATGCCCTTCCCCGCGCCCAATTCCATGCTGGGGCCGGAGGGCGAAAGCTGGGTGCCGGTCCATGGCCATGTGTCGCTATCCAACGCGCCCGCCATGTTCGCCGATATCCAGGCGCTGTTCGCCAATATGGCGGACCGGTTCGCGACGCATAAAATCCATACCGGTTTCCTGTTCACGTCCATGTCCACCAATGCGATCACGATCGAGCCGGTGTTTTTCTGGCCCCATGGCTACCGCCCGGTGCACGCCTCCATGATCGAGCCTGCGCATCTAGCGCGCCTGCCGCTGCTGCCCGAAAATCCGGAAGCGACCGCCGTCGTGACCGAAGCGCGCGAAGCGGTGAAGGCGATCGGCGCGCGATATGGCGCGGCGCATTTCCAGATCGGGCGCGCCTATGCCTATCGCGACAGCCGGGACGATGCGTCCAAGGCGCTGCTGGACACCATCAAGGCGCTGGTCGATCCCGCGCGCCAGTTCAACCCCGGCGCGCTGGGCTTCGACGCATGAACGAAACTTACGGCGCGATCAGGCTGGAGCGTATCGCGGAAAGTTTCCGTGCAGGCGCCGACATCGTACAGCTGCCGCTGACCCAGCCGGGACCGGGCGAAATTCGCGTGCGCAACCGGCATTGCGGGATCAACGGCATTTTCGACACGCAGATCGCCCGCGACCTGGTGGATTATGTGCCGATCAAGCTGCCGACCTTTACCGGCGTGGAAGCGATCGGCATGGTCGATGCCATCGGTGAAGGCGTAACGAAGTTCGCGGTCGGCGACGCGGCGGTCACCGTGCGCTTCACCGGTGGCTATCGGGAGGCCAATATCGGCGCCGAAAGCCAGTTCGCCAAGGCGCCGCTGGTCAGCCGCGACTATCTGGCGCTGGCGTCCACCGGCGTGTCCGCGCTGCTGGCGCTGGAGCGGATCGGCGAGGTGAAGGATGGCGAGACCGTCGCCATCTCCGCCGCGGCCGGGGGGCTGGGTCATCTGCTGGTGCAACTGGCGCTGCTGCGCGGATGTCATGTCGTCGCCGTGTGCGGCGGCAAGCGCAAGTGCGATTTCGTCGCCGCGCTGGGCGCGCAGCGGGTGATCGATTATCGCAGCGAAGATGTCGGCGCGGTGCTGGCGGCGGAATATCCCAAGGGGATCGATGTCGCGATCGATACGGTGAGCGGCGGCATCTTCGACGCTTTCCTCGCCAACATCGCCTATCATGGTCGGTTGGTCGTGGGTGGCGCGGCCTCGGACCTGGAGGGGCGACCCGAAGTCGTCACCGCCCCCCGCATCGCGCACAGCATCTATTATAAGGGCGCATCGGTTCGCGGTTTCATGAACGGGCTGCTGACCCCCTATTGGGACGACGCGCGCGGCCGGCTGTTCCGCCTCTATGCCGATGGCCGCATCGCGGTCACTTTCGATGACATGCCCTTTGCCGGATTGCCCGGCATTTATGACGCGGTGGAGCGGCTGCTGTCGGGGCAGTCGATGGGCAAGGTCGTCGTCGATCTTTGAACCGATGCAATTTTTGGGAGGCAGATATGGCAAATAAACCGTCGCAGCCGGGCATTCGCGAAGCGATGCCGCTGCTGGTCAGTAATGAGGGCATTTGGGAAGGCTGGTATCGCTATTATGATGCCAAGACCGGCCTGCTGACCGACCAGCATCGTTCGCGTCTCTACTGCCGTTTCGTCGGGGAGCCTGGCTGCGAAGAATATCATCAGACCAACCATTATTACTGGGACGATGGCCGCACCGAAATCCGCGACTTCCCGGCCTGGTATGAAAATGGCCGCATCTGGTGGGACAATGACCTGATCAAGGGCTGGGCCGCCGCGATGCAGCCGGACGATTATGATCGCTCGACCTGCCTCAACTGGACCCGCCACAACGAACCCGACATCTATCTGTACGAGATGATCCAGGTGAACGAGGATCGCACGAAGCGCGCCCGCACTTGGCAGTGGTTCCGCAATGGCGAATGCTACATGCGCACGCTGATCGATGAAACGCTGGTCACGCGCGACTGGCAGAATTTCGTCGATCCGGGCGTCCCCAACGTCTGATCCGATAGGAGAGCCGGGGCGGTCCCGGCTCTCTGTCGTCAGGGCCGATCGCGCGCTTCCTGCGCCAGTCGCTCGTCAAAGGCGGCTTCGTAGCGATCGGCCAGGGTCCGGCAGGCGCCGGGATCGCGGAACGCGTCGCTGGCAGGATTTGCGGCCAGCCGGTCGCGCTTGGCCGTACCGTCGGAATGCTCCGGATGGCCGGTGATGAGAATGTCGCAGGGCAAGGCGCGGACCATCGCGAACGTGCGCCGGAACCGACGCACCACGGTGCGATGGGCGGCGTCGGCATAGCGATAATGGCCATCGGTGAGCGAATTGAGACTGGCGGCGAAGACCATCGACGCGCAGTCCTGCCCCGCGTCGCAGGATGTCCAGGACCAGCTCATGCTGCCGGGCGTATGCCCCGGCGACGCATGGGCCGTGATCCGGACATTGCCCAGCCGGACGACTTCCCCATCCCGCACGACGCGCACGCGCTCCACCGGTGGATAGGCGAACAGTGTCGCCCGTTGCGGATCTTCCGCCCCGCTATGGCCTGCGCGCAGGACGGCCGCGCCGGGCGCGCTCGCCAGGACGGTAGCGCCACTGTCCCGCGCCAGCGCCGCCAGCCCGCCCGCATGATCATAATGCGGCTCGCTGCTCAGGATCAGCTTGACGTTGCGGATGGAAAAGCCCGCCTGCGCGATCGTCCGTTCGAGCATGGGGATAGCCTGCGGCAGGCCTGCGTCGATCAGGATCAGCCCCGCGCCGCTGTCGATCAGCACGATGTTCATTCGCGTGGAACCGACCAGCCATGTGGTGCCATGGACCCGCACCGGCGCTTGCGGCACCAGCCACAGCGGCGCCAGATCCGGGGCGATCGGCTGGATCAGCGGATCGTCGCCAGCGGCCCAGGCGACCGGGACCGGACCGAACACCAGCCCGATCGTCGCCAGCGCCCGGATCGCACGCGTCATCACGACCGGGTCAGTTCGACCAGTTCGTACCAGGTCTGCATATAGCCGCCAACGCCGCCCTGCACGAAGATCGCATCCTCGTCCGCCGTCACCCACAGATCATAAGCGGGATGCGCGCCCTTGTCCGTCACCATGCCGCCATGTTCGTCGGTAAAGCGGAAATGGCGGCAGTCGAACGTGCCGGCCTGCACCGTCACCGTCTCGTCACCCACATAGCTCAACTGCATATTAGCCTCTGCGATCATCGGCGGGGTTGCGCCGCGATGGTCGGTGGACGGCAGGAATGTGCGCAACTGGTGCGTGTGCGGCCCCTTCGACACGTCCACCTTCTTAGTGATATAGGCATCGCCCTGGATCGGATGGGTGCCAAAGCCGTCATAATCGCCGACGATCTGCACCGTCTGCGACAGGCGGCCGATCGAGGGACCATAGCTTTCGCATTCGATCTGGCCGTCGCGCATGATGAACAACCCCGCGCCCATGAAGCGGTCGCCAATCGTCAGGCGGACAAAGCAGTCCATCGGCATGTCGTTTTCGTCCAGCGCATAGGTAATGTCGCGCAATACGGTGGGGCTAGGCTCCTCGATCTCGCACTGGGCGCGCAGGATACGCTTGCCGTCTGCGTGCACGGTGAAGGTGAAGTTCTCGCGGCCGCGCTCTTCTCCCATGCGTTCGGGCTTCCGCGAGGTGTAGAGGATTTTGCCTGTAATGGTCCGATGCTGCATCGCCTGCCTTTCCCATGAAAATGCTCGCGGCGATGGTTGCAGAGACGATCGTCGGATCGCACCGCGATGATCGCCCTGTCCGCACAGCAGCCATTTCGACGGACGCGCCCCGCGCTTTTCACGCATTCCCCCTGAATAGGAGTTGATATGAACCTGTTGCGCTGCGCCACGCATAGCGTGGTCGATCTGGATGCCGCCACGGCGCGCTTTGCCCAGTGGCTGGACTATAGCGTGGTCGAGGAGGGCGACGTCCCTGCCGACCTGGCCGCCGCCTGGGGCGCCCCGCTCAGCGCAGGCCGCCGCTATGCCGTGATGCAGCCTGCGTCGGGCGCGGCGGTGTTCCTGCGCTTTATCGAGGGCGATCGGGTGCCGGACTATCTGCCGATCCGCAGCTATGGCTGGGCTGCGATCGAGATTTGCGTGCAGGACGTGCTGGCGGTGAACGAGCGGATGCTCTCACCGGAATCGCCTTTCCCCGTCATCGGTCCGCCCACGAAGATCGCCGGGATCGACACCATCTATCCGATGCAGGTGCGCGGTCCCGACCAGGAAACGCTCTACTTCACCCAGATCACGACCGATGCGCCCGACAGCGGACTGCCCACGGCGAACTCCCTGATCGACAAGCTGTTCATTCTGGTGCTCGCCTGCCCCGACATGCGCGCCACGGCCGATTGGTTCGCCCGCACACTGAAGCTGGACATGACCAGCCCGATGGCGATCCGCTATTCGATGATCTCCTTGGCGTTCGGCCTGCCGATCAGCGACCTGCATGAAATCGTCACCGCCAAATATGACAATGACGTGTTCCTTGAGTTCGACCAATATCCCGACGGCACGGTCGAGCGCCCCGGTCAGCCGGGCGCTCTGCCGCCGGGCGTATCGATCTGCACCCTGTCCCATCCCGACTTCGACACGCTAGACGCCGATTGGTTCACCGCCCCGGTGGTGCGCGATGGGCCGCTATATGCCGGGCGTCGCGTCGGCGTGCTCAAGACGCCCGAAGGCGCGCTGCTGGAAGTGATGGAAGGCTGATCCCATTGTCGACCCGCGCCCGATAGTGGGCGCGGGTCCGCCTCAGACCGGTGTGGCGATGCCCAGCCAGGCGGCGACCAGCAGCAACAGCCACAAGCTGACCACCGATATGCGCGCCCGGCCGTTGACCTGGGCGATCGTCGCGTCCGTCTGCGGCGTGGGACCAGTCGCGATCATTTCCCGGATGGCGGGGAACAGCGGCACCAACTGACGGCGCACTACCAGGCCAAGAGTGATGCAGGTCGCCAGCACGATCATTTTGAGCGCGATAAAAAACGGCATCTCGATCACCTGCGCAACCCCGGCAAGGCCGACGCCGTACAGCGCGACGAGAACGATATAGCGGATCGCCATGTCCACCCGCTTGATGCCTGCGCCGCCGCCATGGTTGAGGTGGACGGCCCAGGCGAGCGCCAGCCATGCTAGGCTCGCCAGCGCCACCACCGCAGGCACCCAGCCGGGTAGCGTCAGCCACCCTTTCGCCCATGCCAGCGCCAGCCCGGTCGGAAACGCCAGGATCAACATGCTGCGCGGCGCCATGTCGATATTGTTGAGGATCTTGAGCGCCATCAGCCGCTCGGCCGCCGATCGCTTGGGATCGACCATGAAGCTGGACCCATAGAAAGCGCCCAGATCGCCGCCCAGCCAATAGACGAGGATCAATATATGGAAAAGCGTCAACAAGGTGATCAGCACGGAAGACTATCCTTCAGAAATTGCGTGATGGCCGCGGCGCGCTCGCCTGAAAAACCCGGCGCGTCGAAGCGCGAAAGCGGCACGAACCGCCCGTCGGGCAGCAGGGGTTGGGCGGTGCGCGTCGCATCGAACAAGGGATCGTCCTGCGCCGCCATCAACAGCGTGGGACAAGGCACGAGGGGCAGCCGACCGGCCGCGTCCCAGGAAAAGGCAGCATGATAGGCCAGATGATAGGTTTCCGCCGCCTTCAGCACCTCGACTAGCCAGGCGTGGAATTCATCTGCAGGTCGCAGCCCGGCATCGCGGCGCGCGGCGCGGCTGCGGTCATACCAGGGGTAGAAGAGATATTGGTCGCGACAGAATTGGAAGGCGCGCATCAGATAGGCGCCATCGCTGTCGGGCGTGAAGGGATGGGCATAGCGCGACAGCAATTCGGCCTGCTCTTCCCCCGACCATAGGCCGATCCCGTCGATCAGCACATGGCTGACGCGGTCGGGATGCAGGATCGCCAGGTCGCAGGCGATCGCCGCGCCGGTGTGCGAACCATAGACCGCGACGCGATCCAGACCCAGCGCATCGAGCAGCAGCGGCAGGCGCGCGGCATAATCGGCAATGGTCGGCTGATCGATGCCCAGCGGCGTACTGTCGCCATTGCCTGCGGTATCCGGCGCGATCACATGAAACGCGCCCTTTAACGCGTCCATCATCCCAGTCATCTGGCGCGAACTGCCGGGCGAGGGGTGCAGCAACAGCAACGGCGCACCCTCACCCGCCTGCCGATAATGGATCTGCCCGTCTGGCAGGTCGAGGAAGGCACGCCGGATCGTCATTATGTGTCGTTCTCCCCTGCAGCGATTCGCGCGTTTGTGTACGATCAGAATCGCGGGCGGGGACCGCTATGGTTGCGCAATGCGCAGACTGACCGGCAGACGATCTTTCCGGCGCGTCGCCGGGCAAGAGGGCGTTGAGCGGACGCCATATTGCTTCTAGGGCGAAACGCACCGGACGAAGGGAAAGGGACCGACTTGGTCGATCGCGCTGCGGCCATGCCGCTCTACCACCAGATTTATCTGCAACTGCGCGACGAGATCATGAGCGGCCAGCGCCCGCATGGCAGCCTGATGCCGACCGAACAGGAATTGTCGACCCTGTTCGCGGTGTCGCGCATCACCGCCCGTCGCGTCCTCGACGATCTGGCGCGCCAGGATTATGTTGTGCGCCGCCGCCGCATCGGCACGACCGTCACCTTCCACGCCCCGGCCCGCCCGATCGAGGCCAATATCGACCAGGCGCTCGATTCGCTGCTGGCGCTGGGCGACAATACCCGCGTCACGGTGCTGGACGTCGCGCAGGAAACGGCGCCCGCCAGCGTGGCCGAAGCGCTGGGACTGGCGCCCGGAGAACAGGTGGTCCGCGCGGTCCGCCTGCGATCGCTCGATGATACGCCGCTCGGCTATATATTAAGCTATGTCCCCGCTCGCTTCGCCGATGTCGTGACGGTCGACAGGCTGGCGACGACGCCGATGCTGCGCCTGCTGGAACAAGCCGGGCATAAGGTGGAAACAGCCGAGCAGACGATCGGTGCGATACTGGCCGACACGACCATGGCTCGTGCCCTAGAGGTCGAACCGCCCGCCGCCCTGTTGCGCGTCACCCGCACCAGCCATGACCTGAGCGGCGCGCCGATCCTGCTGACCTTTGCCCATTATCGGTCGGATCGCTTCCATGTCCGGCTCGAACTCTCCCACAAATAGGCGCGCACCGATGGGCTGCCTGCTCGCTCTGCGATCAAGATCGGGTGAGCCTTTGCCTGACGCGTCATCAAGGGGTTTGCCCTGTCGCAAATCCTCATATGTCAGGAGACAGACGTGAAAGCCTATCAGATCGGATCGCAGACCGGCCTCAACTCCCTGACCGCCACCACGCGGCCCGATCCCGTCGCAGGTCCGGGCGAAGCGATCCTGAAGGTGAAGCTGGTGTGCCTCAACCATCGCGACATGCTGGTGCTGCAGGGCCGCTATGGCGCGCTGCGCCCCGAAGACCGCATTCCCGTGTCCGAAGGCGTAGGCGAAGTCGTGTCGGTGGGCGAAGGCGTCACGTCGGTGAAGGTCGGCGACCGCGCGGTGTTTGCGCATTTCGTGACCTGGATCGACGGCGATTTCTCTCCCGCCGCCTTCGGCAATGATCTGGGCATCACCCATGACGGCTGGCTCGCGGAACAGGTCAAGGTGCCTGCCGCCGCGCTGATCCCCGTCCCTGCGGCGCTGAGCGACGAGCAGGTCGCGCCGCTGGCGTCCGCCGGGCTGACCGCCTGGCATGCAGTGGTCGAAGTGGGCAAGGTGAAGGCAGGCGACACCGTGCTGGCGCTGGGCACCGGGGGCGTGTCGATCGCCGCGCTGCAGATCGCCAAGGCGAATGGCGCGCGCGTCGTCATCACTTCGTCCAGCGACGACAAGCTGGCGCTGGCCAAGGCGCTGGGCGCGGACATATTGATCAACTATCGTACCACGCCCGACTGGGCGGCCGAAGTCGCCAAGGCGACGGGCGGCAAGGGCGCGGACATCGTGGTGGAAACCGGTGGCCAGGCGACGCTGAGCCAATCGATTACCGCGGCGGCCGCCAATGGCCGCATCGTCATCATCGGTGCCTTGGCTGGGGCCAGCGGCGAAGGTCTCGCCAATTATGGCACGATCATCGCCAAGAATCTGGTGCTCAAGGGCATTGCCGAAGGCAGCCGGGCGATGCTGGCGCGCCTGGTGCGCGCGGTGGAAGCCAATAATATTCAGCCGGTAATCGACCGCACCTTCCCGTTCGAAGAGGCGCGCGCAGCTTACGAATATCTGCACAGCGGCGCACATGTCGGCAAGGTGCTGATCAAGGTCGGCTGATCGCAGCAATCGATGCGCAAGGGGGCTGTCATGCCCTCGCCCCTTGCGCCATGATCGCACGCACAGGGCGGATCGGGAACGAAGGGGTTAGCCATGCAGATCAATCGTCGTGACATCATTGCCGGGGCCGCGCTGATGGGGCTGGCATCCTCACCGCTTGGCGCAGCCGTCAAGAAGGCCGCCGGGCCGTCCGACCCCGATGTCATCATTTTGGGCGCGGGGATTTCCGGCTTGAACGCTGCCTATCTGCTCGAGCAGCAGGGGGCCAAGGTGCTGGTGCTGGAAGCACGGCAACGCGTAGGCGGCCGGGTGCTGACGCTGATGGATCAGCCGGGCTATCCCGAAATGGGGTTCAATTCCATGGCCGCAGGCTATGGCCGGGGCATCGACGCCGCGCAGCGCGCGGGCGTCGAACTGGTCGATGTCGCGCCGCGCTACATGGTCGATCCCCGGCAGCAACTGGTGCTGAACGGCGAAAATTTCACGCGCGAACAATGGACGGCCTCGCCGCGCAATCCCCTGCCCGCTGCGATGAAGGGCATGATGCCGTGGGAGGTGTTGCCTTCCTTGTTCATGAAGTCGCCTCACCTGCCCGATTGGAACGAGTGGATTCGGGTCGCACCGGCGCAGGATATTTCGGTGCAGGCCTATCTGGCGGCGCAGGGGCTGGACGATGCGGCGATCCGGCTGGTGTTCGACACTGCGCCCTATGCGGGCACCAACGCCTATGATTCCGCCGCCGTCAATTATGACTTCAACTTCGGCTGGACCAAGGACCAGATGGCCGGCAGCGCGAAGAGCTTTGCGGTGAAGGGCGGCAACCAGCAGCTGACCGACGCGATGGCGAAGATGGTGAAGGGCGACCTGCTGCGCGGCAAGGAAGTCATCGGCATCGAAAGCGGCCCCGGCGGCGCGACCGTCACCTGCCGCGACGGCAGCAGTTACAAGGGCGGCAAGGTGCTTTCCACCCTGCCCTTCTCGACCCTGCGCAATATCAACCTGACCCCGGCCTTGACCGGTGCGCAGGCGCAGGCGGTCATGACCCTGCCCTACCAGCCGCTGTCGATCGCCTTCCTGACCGTGCGCGAACCCTATTGGGAAAAGGATCAGCTGCCGGTGTCGATGTGGACCGACGGGCCGATGGGCACAGTGCTGGCGCAACGCTATGGACAGACCGTATCCGAAGTGACGGGCCTCAGCCTCTTTGCACGCGGGCGGCTGGCGCAATATTGGGATCGGCTGGGCAAGGACGCGGTGCTGAAACTCGTGGTCGAGGAACTGGCGCGCGTGCGCCCGGCGTCCAAGGGGCTGGTGACCGGCGCAGCCTTCCACAGTTGGGGGCTGGAGCCGTTCAATGGCGGCGACTGGGCCTATTTCTCGCCCGGTCAGGTCAGCAGTTTCGGCCAGACGATGGCCACGCCTGCGGGCCGCCTCTATTTCTGCGGCGAACATACCGCGACCAGCAATCGAGGGCTGGAAGGCGCACTGGAATCGTCCGAACGGGCGGTGCTGGAAATCCTGTCGGCCTGACGGACTGCCGGGTCAGGGAACGGCGCGCAAAGCCCGTTCCCACCCCTTTCTCCTGGCGCAACGCGGCATTGATGGACTGGACCAAGGCCGGGTCCGATCGGATCAGCCACGCCTTGGCCTGATGGGTGAAGGCTGTCCGCGTGGTCGCACATAGTCGGCCGCGATACCGCCGCGCCATATGATCGACGACCACGCCATCGGTGATCCAGACATCGGCCCGTCCGTCCAGCAGCGCCTTTGGCAGGTCTTCGTCATCATCAGGATTGACGATGACGCTGGCCTGCCTGAACCATTGTTTCGCTAGCGCGGCGATAGCCGGACCGCGATTGATCTGCACCCGCACGCCCGGACGCTCGATAGCTTGCAGGTCGGCATAGGCCCGCCGTTCGGCACAGCGCGCCAATGGCCTTTTACCATCATCCGTCAGGACAAGCGAATAGGTGCCGACCGCCGCGCGATCCGGCGTGACGGTCAGACCGCCAATCACCACATCGAAGCGGCCGGCCCGCAAATCCGTCGACAAGGCCTGCCAACTGGTCGGCACGAACATCGCGCGTTTGCCCAGGCGGGCGGCCACCCGGCGTGCCGTGACCACATCCGCGCCGGTCCAGATGCCATCCGTCCCCCGCAGCGCGTAAGGCGGATAATCGCCGGTCAGGCCGAACCGGATCACATCGTCCTGCGCCCCGGCGGCGGTGGGCGGCAAGACTGCCAGCACCGCCGCAACCAGCGTGCGCATCAGGCCGGTTCGACCAGCATCGATTCGTCCAGATCATAGCGGGTCAGCGCCAGGATCGCGCAGACCATCGCCAGGGCTGGCACGACGGCGAGGCAGATATAGATCGCCATGATCGCGCTGGGCGGCTGCTGCACCGTGCCGGTGGTGGAAGCGACATAGCCCATGCCGCTCAAGAACGCGCCCATGATGGCGATGCCCGCCGCCGCCGACAATTTGTCGAACAGGGTAGTAAAGCCTGCAAACGCGCCCTCCCGCCGCAGGCCGGTCTGGATATAGTCGTAGCGCATTGCGTCCGACATCATCGAATAGGCGCACAGGATAACCCCGCCCGACGACATGCCGATGGTGATGGCGCGCAGGAACAGCAGCCAGTCCGCCTCGCCCGGCAACGCGGTGAACCAGGCTAGATGCAAAGCGCCGAACATCGTCATCGCAGCGATATAGGCCCATTTCTTGCCCATGCGTTTGGAAACTCGAACCCAGATCGGCATCGATCCCACCGAACCGACGGTGGCGATCATATAATAGGTGCCGAGCCAGCCATCGGGCAGCAGCAGCACATATTTGCTGAAATAGGCGCTGCCGATCGAGGTGATGGCGGTGCCGAACAGCACGAAGATATGCGCGATGGCGAGGATGCGGAACGGGCGGTTGGCCCAGGCGAGCTTGGCCTGATCGACAAAGCTGTAGCGTTTGCGCGGGCCGTCCTCCGGCTGCGTGCGGGGGGCGTTGCGTAGCAGCCAGATGCCCGCCATCCCGCCGACCAGCGTGATGCCCGCCACCACCAGCGACATCCAAGCATGGCCGGTCCGCGTCGCACCCCAATAACCCAGCAGCACCGCCGGAAGCGTGGAGCCGATCACGACGCCCAGCGAATTGCCGAACACGCGATAGGCCATCAGCGTGGTGCGCTCGTTATAATCGTCCGACCCCTCCACCAGCATCGCGATGCTGGGAATGGTGAGCGCGGTATAGGCGCTGGCGTGCAGCATCAGGGCGATGGTGACGAAGATCTGGGCGGCGATGACCGATCCGAAATCGGGCGTGTTGAACACCATAGCGATGCCCAGCGGCATCAATATGCCGCCCGCGAACAGGAAAGGCAGCCGACGGCCCCAGCGAGTGCGCGCATTGTCACTCCACGCGCCCAGCGCCGGGTCGAGCAGGCCGTCATAGATTTTGACCAGCGCGAACATGATGCCCGCAGCGCCCGCCGAAATCGCCAGATTATCGGTCAGGAAGCGGAAGGCGAGCAGGGTGATGATGTTCATGCCCGCCGAATGGCTGATCGGGATCAGGATGAAGCCGAAGCGCAGGGACCAGTTCGGCTTGGCCGCCGACGATTGTGCTCCGCCGCCCTGTTGTAATGCCCCGCTCATGCCTGTCTCCCGCTAATTCGCTTGGCGATCAGGCTGGCACAGCGACGCGAGCCGCCACGCGCGGCGTCATATTTATCCGGCAAGCGGGGAGAGACGCAGGGCCGGTCGCCCCGCCCGGTTCGCGCCATAGTCTCAACCCATCACGACATGGGGAGCACGGCATGAAGATCTTGCGATGGACGGGCCTGGGATTGGGCGCGCTGCTGTTGATATTGGCGCTGTTTCTGGGATCGATGCGGCTAGGCCTGTGGAACCCGAGCTATGAGACGGTGAAGGCCAAACAGGCGACGCCACCATCCAAATTCGTCAAGGTCGGCGACGTGCTATTGCATGTGCGGGATGAGGGCAAAGGCCCGGTGCTGCTGATGCTGCACAGTTCGATGAGCAACCTGCGCATCTGGGACGCCTATGCCGACCGGTTCAAAGGCCGCTATCGGGTGATCCGATTGGACTGGCCGCCCTATGGCCTGAGCGTCGATCCCAAGCCGTCCACCGGGATGCAGGGCGTGGTCAAGCTGGTCGAGCGCTTCGTGGATCAGGAGAAATTAGGGCAGTTCACGCTGATCGGCAGTTCGAGCGGCGCGACATTGTCGGTGCTCTATGCGGCCGCGCATCCCGATCGGGTCAAGGCGCTGGCGCTGTCCACCCTGCCCTTGGCCGCGCCGCCACCGACGGAATTTTCCCGCTGGGAACAGGCGATGATCTGGACCCACGAAACGCTGGTGCCCAACTATTATCCCAAATTCTATTATAAGTCGGTCATGGCCAGCCTGTATGGCGAGCCGTCGCGACTGAAGCCCGCAGTGGTCGACTGGTATTATGAGACCAACAATATCCCCGGCGGCTTTGCGCGCGTCCGGGAATATTATGAGGCCAACAAGAAGGCCGTCTGGTCCAAGGGCGCGGGCAAGGAAGCCGCGTCGATCAAGGTGCCGGTACTGCTGCAATGGGGCGACCGCGATCCCGTGCTGGCCGCGCCGCTCGCGGACAAGGCGGTCGCACAGTTCAGCAACGCGCCGGTGACGCTGATCCACTATCCTGACGTTAGCCATTATCCGATGATCGAGCTGCCCGGCAAAACCGGCGACGACCTGGACGCCTTTTTGACCAAGGTTCATGGAGGGGCGCAATAATGACCGATATTTACGGGCAATGGGTGCTGACCGCGCAGGCGCTCAACCAGGACGGGTCTGTGCTTTACGATTGGGCAGCGCGGGTGCGGATCGATCCGGAGGACGGCGACAGGGTTCAGGTGACCGTCGATTCGGAGGGCGGCAAGTCATCCCGCGCCGTCAGCACCGGCGCGCAGCTGCGCGCGATGCCGGACGGGCGATCGACATTGCTCTACGACTATGTCGCCGACCCTGCCCATGAGGCGACGGCGAACCATGATTTCTTCGGGCTGGTGCGCTATGTCTTCGAACCGGACGGCCAGAGCGCGCAGGGCCATTATCTCAATTACAACAGCCGCTATACGTTCGGGAAACTGGCACTGACCCGCGCCGCCCGGGATTAAACCCGGGCATCGCGATCGGCGACGGCGGCGCGGATCATCGGGATCAGCGCTTTCCCGAATAGCCGCACGTCTTCGATCGTATAAAAGCCGTTCAGCAGGAAGCGATCGACGCCGATGTCGTAATAGGCCATCAGCGACTGCGTGACCTGCTCCGCCGTGCCGACCAGCGCGGTGGCGTGTAGACGGCCCTGCGTCGCCTGCGTGATGCCGGTCCACAGGCGCTCATCCACGCGCGCGCCCAATCTCGCTAGCGCCAGCGCATCGCGGGTGCCGGGATCGCCCGCTTCCTTTTCGCGGCCCAATTTCATGCCGCCAGCCTGCACGCCCGTCACGGCCTCCAGCACTTGCGCGGCCTTGGCCCAGGCGGCCTCTTCGGTATCGCCGACGATGATGCGCATCGACATGGAGATGCCAGGGTCGCGGCCGTGGCTGGCTGCCTCCGCCTTAAAACGGGAGACGAGCGCGCCCGTCTGCGCCAGCGTACCGGGACCGACGGCATAGACATCGGCGCATTGCGCGCCCAGCGCGATGGCGAGGTCCGACGCGCCGCCCCAGAATATCGGGATGGCGTCCTGCACCGGCTTCACGTCGGCATAGCCGCCGTTGAAGCGATAATGCGGGCAGTCATGGTCGATCGGTTTTTCGCTGGTCCAGATCGCGCGCAATATGTCGACATAATTGCGGCTGCGGCGATAGCGTTCGTCCTTGGTCAGGAAATCGCCGTCGCATTGCGTTTCGATGTCGCTCGCGCCGGTAATGATATGGACGCCCACGCGGCCATTGCTGATCCGGTCGAGCGTGGCGAACATGCGCGCGGCCATGGTCGGCGCGACGAAGCCGGGGCGATGGGCGATCATGAATTTCAGGCGACTGGTGACGGCGGCGACATGGGCGGCGGTCGCCAGCCCGTCGGGCCATGTCGCAGTCTGGCCGATCAGGATGCGATCGAACCCGGCCTCTTCATGGGCGATGGCATAATCGCGCAGGAAGGCGGGGTCGAATACACCGCGCTTGGGATGCACTTCCGACGAATCGGCAAAATAGTGCAGGCCGACAATCTCGCACGGCATCAGGCGGCCGCCTTTGCCGCGTCGCGTTCGGCCACGCGCGCGCGCAACAGCGGGATCACGTCGCGACCGATGCGCACCGTGTCGTCCACCGGCTCGAAACCGCGCAGGATGAATTTTGCGACCCCCGCATCATAATAGTCCAGCAGCGCATCGACGATTTGGTCGGGATCGCCAACCAGCGTGCCGCTGTTGCTCTGCCCGCCACGCAGCTGGTTGATACCGTTCCAGAAGCATTTTTCGAGCCGATCGCCGCGCGCGGCGAGTTCGGCGGTGCGCTGGAACCCGTCCGCCTTGGCCGCGACGACATTCTGCGCCAGGCGCGGCGAGGCGGCGATGATCTGTTCGCGCACCATGTCCGCACGCGCCCAGGCTTCCGCCTCACTATCGGCGACGATCAGGCGGATCGACATGAGGAAGGCGGGATCGCGATCATATGGCGCGGCGGCGGCACGCACGGTTTTTACAACCTGCGTCATGCCCTCCACCGTATCGCTCAAGGTGGCGAAGGTGTCGGCATATTGGCCGCCGACGCTGAGCGCGGCGGGCGACATGCCGCCGAAATAGACCTGAACGCCTGCCTTTTGCAGCGGCTTCACTTCGGCGAACCCGGCGCGGAAGCGATAGAAGGCGCCGTCATGATCGATCGGCGCATCGCTGCCCCAAATGGCGCGCAGGATGGCGATATATTCGCCGCTGCGGGCATAGCGTTCTTCCTTGGTCAGGAAATCGCCATCGGCCTGCGTTTCGATATCGCTCGCCGCGCTGATGATATGGACGGCCAGTCGTCCTTCCAGCAGATGATCCAGCGTCGCGAGCAGGCGCGCACCCATGGTCGGCGCGATGAAGCCGGGCCGGTGCGCCAGCATGACGCCCAGCCGCTCCGTGATCCCGGCAACATAGGCGGCGATGCTGATATTGTCGGGCATGGTCGCGGCATTGGCGATCAGCACCCGGTCATAGCCGCCCTCGTCATGCAGGCGCGCCTGTTTGGCGATGGCGTCCATGTCGAAATGCGACATGGGCGTCGGCACGAGTTCGCTACCCAGATTATGATTGAGCAGGCCATTGATTTCGACGGGCATGATGCGGCTCTCCTGTCCGGATTGTTCGGAAAAAAGATAGCCATGCCACCGGTACGCAAAGGGTTCGTCGCTCCACTATCCGCCTGACGGTCGCGCGCGACGAAGGGGGCATGGCGGCGGAATGGCGGATTAGGCTCCAGGGCACATCATTCCAAAAGGAGCACAGTATGGCCGCCTATATCGTCGCCACCGTCCGCATCGACGACCCCGCCAAGTTCGGCGAATATGTCAAAGCTATTGCCGGCCTGTCCGAAGCGCATGGCGGCGAATATGTCGTCCGTGGCAAGGTGGCGGAAATCTTGGAAGGCGACATCGATGCCGAGGAACGCATCGTCGTGGCGCGCTTCCCGACCGCCGAAGCGGCCCGCGGCTATGCCAAGTCGCCCGAATATCTGGCGGGCGCGAAACTGCGCGAGGGCGCGGGCACGGTGATCACCCGCCTGCTGGTCGATCCGGCCTGAATAGAGTGGAGGGGCCGCGATGGCGGCCCCTCCGCTGGCTCAGTCTAGCGACTTCAGGAAAGTGGCGATCGCGTCCGCCCATGCCTGCGGCTTCTGGTCGCAGATATCGATGCCGCCGCCCTCAATCTCCGCATAGGCGAAATCGGGGCGCAGGGCGTGGGCGGCCAGCGCCGACTGGTGCATCATGTCGCCAGTGTTGGTCAGGATCAGTCCCGGCTGGGTGATGCGGCCCAGTGGTTCTTCATGGCGATAGACGAAGGCGGCGGCGTGGCCATACCAGTAAGCGCCGCGATCCCACGCCATCATCGCCTGGCACACATAGTCGCTGATCCGTTCCGGTCCCAGCTCGCCATCGGACAGATGATCGCGGATGCGGGCGATCTCGACCATATGCGCCGCGCCCGGCAAGGGCCGGAACGCCTTTTCCCGTGCGACGATGTCGGCGGTCAGCGCTTCGCGCGCCTCGTCGCCCATGATCATCACGCCATGCAGAATCACCGCGTCGATCCGGGCGGGATGCGCCAGCGCGACTTCGGTCGAAACCAGGCCGCCGGTATGATGCCCCCCACCGCCGCGCGGGCGATGCCGAGCGCATCGAGGACGGGCACGACGCTGCTCGCATAATCCGCGATCGTCGGCGGCGTCGCTGGTGCGTCGGACATGCCAAAGCCGGGCAGATCGATCGCGATCGGGCGCAGGCCGTGGGCGGCGAGAGGCGCGAACACGTTCGAAAATTGATCGGACGTCATGATCGCCTGATGCAGCAGCACCAGCGGGCGGCCCTCTCCGGTCGCGGCCTGATAATGAATCTGGCCGAACCGGCCATCGGCATAGCCACGGCGCATCGCCACGCTCATGGCACCATCACCTGGCGGATAGCCTGCCCATCGGCCAGCGTGTCGAGCAGGCTGTTGATGTCGCTCAAGGGGCTGACCGATGTCAGCAGCTTTTCGACCGGCAGGCGGCCTGCGCGCCACAGGGCGATGTAGCGGGGGATGTCACGCGCGGGGACGGACGATCCCATATAGCTGCCGATCAGCGTCTTGCCGTCGGCCACTGGCGAAATGGCGGGGATGTCGAATATCTCCTTGGGATTGGGCAGGCCGACCGTCACGACGCGACCGCCACGGCGGACGGCGTTCCAGGCGGCCTTGAGCACCACGGCCTTGCCCACCGTTTCGATCACCACATCCGGCCCGCCATCGGGGAAGAGAGCGGTCAGCAGCGCCGCCACATCTTCGGGAGCGGCAGCCTGCGCGCCCAGCTCCTCTGCAATGGCGCGCTTTTCCGCCGAAGGATCGACGGCAAGGATGGTCGCTGCGCCGCTGGCGCGGGCCGCCAACAGCGCCGACAGGCCGACGCCACCCAGGCCATAGACCAAGACCGTCTCGCCCGGACGCAGCTGCGCGGAGTTCATCACCGCCCCCGCCCCGGTCAGGACGGCGCAGCCGAACAGAGCGGCGATTTCGGGTGGAATGTCGCGGTCTATCTTCACGGCCGATCGGCGATCGACCACCGCATGGGTGGCGAAGGCCGAGCAGCCCAGATGATGATGCACCTCCGCGCCATGATCGTGCAGGCGACGGCCGCCGTTCAGCAGTCGCCCCTCGCCATTGGCCGCCGCGCCCACGCCGCACATATAGGGTTCGCCCGATCGGCAGCGCACGCATTCGCCACAGGACGGCAGGAAGGCGAGCACGACCCGGTCGCCCACGGCAAAGCCGCTGTCGTCCGGCGTGCCGGTCGCTTCCACGATACCGGTCGCTTCATGGCCCAGCGCCATCGGCATGGGACGCGGGCGATCGCCATTCACCACCGACAGATCCGAATGGCACAGGCCTGCCGCATCGACCCGCACCAGCAATTCGCCGGGGCGCGGGGCGTCCAGCTCCAGTTCGGCGATGCGCAGCGGCGGCGTGTCGCCATAGGGGCGCGCATTGTCGCCCGAACGGTCCAGAACGGCGGCGGTGATGCGCATCAGCCTGCCTGCCCCCATTTCTTGTCGAACGCCCAGACATCTTCGAACCCGATCATCGAGCAGAATGTCTTGAAGTCGAACAGTTCCGAGGCGTCAGGTTCGCCGATGCCTTCATTCTTCAACCGCGTCAGCGCCTTTTCCATCGCCGTCACCGCCACCAGGCTGGTCAGCGAAGGATAGATGGCGAAGGCGAAGCCGATGTCGGACAGGACGTTGCCGGGCAAGGGCGGGGTCAGGCCGCCATTGGACATATTGGCCATCACCGGCAGGTCGAAGGCGTTGCAGACCAGATGCATTTCCTCCTCGCTCTGCAACGCTTCGGGGAACAGCACGTCCGCACCCGCCTTGGCATAGGCTTCGAGGCGGCGGAGCGTGCCGTCAAGTCCTTCGGACTGGCGCGCGTCGGTGCGGGCGATAACGAGCATATCCTCGCGCGCGTCCACCGCGACCTTCACCTTTTCCGCCATGTCCTCCATCGAGACGACGCGCTTATAGGGGGTGTGGCCGCATTTCTTGGGAAATTCCTGATCCTCGATCTGGATCGCGGAAATGCCCGCCGCTTCATAACCCTTGACCGTGTGATGGACGTTGAGCAGCCCGCCATAGCCAGTGTCGGCGTCGGCGATCAGCGCGGCCTTGGACGTGCGCTTCACCGTCGCCATGCGATCGACCATCTCGGAATAGCCGACGATCCCGGCGTCGGGCAGGCCATAGGCCGAAGCGGTCAGCCAATAGCCGGTGCCGTAGATCACGTCGAAACCGACGCGGTCGGCGGTGACGGCGGCGATCATGTCCTGCACGCCGGGGACCACGAAGAACCGCTTTTCGGCAAGTTTCTCACGCAAACGGGAATCGGCCATTATCTATCCTTTTGTCCAGAGCCAGGGCGCAGCCTGCTGCTGTGCCTGTTCGAAGCGGGCGATGTCCGCTCCGTGCAACGCGCGGATGCGCGATATGTCGTTCCAGCCGTTGAGCAGCGCTTCGCGCCGTCCATCGTCCACGGTGAAGAGGATCGGCGCGTCGTTGCCGACAGTCAGCGTCCGCGCCTCCAGATCGATGGCGAAGGGCAGGCCCGCGCCGGCGGCAGCGTGCAGCCGCTCCACGGTCGCTACGTCCAGCCGGATCGGCAGCTGGCCGTTCTTGAAGCAGTTGGAAAAGAAGATTTCGCCGAAACTTTCCGCGATAATCACGCGGATGCCCAGCCCCGCCAAAGCCCATGGCGCCTGTTCGCGGCTGGACCCGCAGCCGAAATTGGGGCCGGCGACCAGCACCGGCGGCGCCTGATCGATGCCGGGCGCGAGCGGGAAGCCAGGGGCATCGCGGCGATCGTGGAAGGCATAGCGGCCAAGCCCCTTCTTCTCCGTGATGAGCAGGAAGCGGGCGGGGTAGATGATGTCGGTATCGACATCGGCGTCCGGCAGCGAGAGCGCCGGGCCGGTAACGGTGACAAGCGGCGTCATGCCATGGTCCTTACGTCCACGATGCGGCCCATGATGGCGGCGGCGGCGACCATGGCCGGACTCATCAGGTGCGTGCGCGCGCCCGCCCCCTGCCGTCCTTCGAAATTGCGGTTGGAGGTGGAGGCACAGCGCGCGCCCGCCGGCAAGCGATCGTCGTTCATCGCGACGCACAGCGAACAGCCCGGATCGCGCCATTCGAAACCGGCGTCGATGAAGATGCGGTCCAGCCCCTCCGCCTCCGCCTGCCGCTTGACCGCGCCCGATCCCGGCACGACCAGCGCGCGGACGCCCGCCGCGACATGGCCGCGCGATGCGATGGCGGCGGCGGCGCGCAGATCTTCGATCCGGCCATTGGTGCAACTGCCGATGAAGGCATGGTCGATCGCCAAGCCATCCATCGCTTCGCCCGGTTGCAGGTCCATATAGGCCAGCGCTTTGGCAAGTTTGGCTTCGCCCTGCGGCACGGCGGCGGTCACCGGCAGCACCTGATCGGGGCTGGTGCCGAAGGTGACATGGGGCGCGATGGCGTCGGCGGCGATCGTCACTTCGGTGTCGAAGGACGCATCCGTATCGCTGGGCAGGGTGCGCCAATAGGCGAGAGCCGCGTCCCAATCCGCGCCTTGCGGAACGCGCGGGCGGCCTTTCAGATAGGCGAAGGTGGTTTCGTCGGGGGCGACCAGACCGGTGCGCGATCCGGCCTCGATCGCCATGTTGCAGAGCGTCATGCGTCCTTCCATCGACAAGGCCCGCACGGCTTCGCCTGCAAATTCGATAGCGTAGCCAACCGCGCCGGACGCGCCGATCTGGCCGATCATGGCGAGCGCCATATCCTTGGCCGTGACGCCGGGCTGCAACGCGCCGGTGAAGGTGACGCGCATCCGCTTCGCCTTCACCTGCCACAGCGCCTGCGCCGCCATGACGATGCCACATTCGCTGGCGCCGATGCCGAAAGCCAGCGTTCCGAATGCGCCATGGGTCGCGCTATGGCTGTCGCCGCACACGAAGCTGATGCCCGGCAGCGTAAAGCCTTGTTCGGGACCGATGACATGGACGATGCCCTGCCCCGGCCCGTCGAGCGCCAGATATTCGATGCCGAACTGCGCGCAATTGGCTTCGAGCAGCGCGACTTGGGCGGCGGCCTGCGGGTCGGCGATCGGCTGGTCGCGATCATGGGTGGGAACGCTATGGTCCGCCACCGCCAATTGCGTCGCGGGGCGATGGACGGGCAGCCCATCCTCGCGCAGCAGCTCGAAGGATTGCGGCGTGCTGACTTCATGCAGCAGGTGGCGATCGACATAGAGCAAAGTCTGCCCATCCGCCCCTTCCGCCACGACATGGGCGTCCCACAACTTGTCATAGAGCGTGCGCGCCATCGTCAGGACACCTGCCGGGCGATGGCGTCGCCGCGCGCGAAGCCATGCGCGTCCTGCGCGGCGAGCCAGCTGAGCAACCGCTCGAACGCGGCGATGCGATAGGGCAGGCCCATGATATAGGGGGTGACGTTGAGTGGCAGCATCCGCCCGCCATGCGTCTTCGCCTCTCCATCCAGCCAGTGGAAAGCGTCCTGCATTTGCTCGACATAGCTGTCCACCGACTGCTGCTGCACGGTCAATATCTGCCGGTCGGACAGTTCGTGGTTGAGCGGCAGGTTGAGGATGCGCCCCGCGCCTGTCTGCATCGCATAGGGCAGGTCGTCATTTACCCAATCGCACATATAGGTCAGCCCCGCCTGTGCCAGCAGGCGCGGCGTATCGAAACTTTGCGAGCGGGCGATGGAGAGCCAGCCGGTGGGCCGGGTGCCGGACGCCGCCTCGATCGCGTCGAGCGATCCGGCGATCAGGGCGCGCTCAGCGTCTTCAACGATGCCGGTGGCGATCGTGCCGTTCATGTCGGTGCTATGCGCGATGATCTCATGCCCGCCCGCCACAATATCGCGGATCAGTTCGGGATAGCGCTGCGCGATGGCGCCATTGGCGGCGACAGAAATGCGAGCGCCTACCTTCTCTGCCGCGTCGAGCAGGCGATAGATGCCGACCCGACTACCATAATCGCGCGCGGTATAGTGGCGATAGTCGGGATAGGCCGTCTGCATATGACCCGGCGCGCGGAACGGCTTGTCTTCGGGCGTGATCGGAAACCATTCGAGATCGACGACAATCCAGGTCAGTACGCGCTTGCCGTCGTCCCATGCGATCGGCGGTCGGGTGAAGAGGTTGGACCAGGGATACAGGTCATGATCCATGCCCTGCTGGCGATGCGGATAGTCCAGATAGGCGGGGTCCAGAGTCATGCGCCTTGCGCCTCCGCCGCGTCATAATAGTGGGTCAGATAATGATCGGCGATGTCGCCGCTGCGCGTGATCCAGGCACGACCGTCCGCTACGATATGTTCCAGCACCCGCTCGAACGCCCCGATGCGGTGCGGCTGGCCGATCAGATAGCTGTGCAGCGGAATGCACATGACCGTACCGGACGCTTCGCCTTCTTCGGCCAGCCGGTCATATTGGCGGATCAGCGTTTCGGCATAGTCGCGCGGCGACATATTATAGATGAAGAAACCATAATGATCGTTCACCTCCAGGCTGTAGGGCATGGAGATGAGCCGACCCTTTGCGACCGACACCGGCCCAGGCTGGTCGTCATGATAGAGGTCGCAGGTATAAGTCAGGCCATATTCGGCGATCAAATCAAGCGTGCGCGGCGTGTGCGTCAACGCCGGGGCGAGCCAGCCCTTGATCGTCTGGCCGGTCGCGTCGCGCACGGTGCGGATCGAATCCTCGATGATCGCGCGTTCCTGAGCCTCGTCCATGCCGTAGCTGTATCGGGTGTTGTAGATGCCGTGGCTGAAGAACTCCCAACCCAATTCATTGGCGTTGGCGACGACTTCGGGAACATGCTGGCACAGCGCGACCGAGAGCGAGACCGAACCCTTGAAGCCGTGCTTTTCCATCATCTCGGCCATGCGCCAATGGCCCACGCGATTGGCATAGTCGCGATGGCTGTAGCCGACCACGTCAGGATGCGGCTTCGCCCAGCTTTTGCGATGCGGATTGGCGGGCGGATCGAGTTCGTAAAATTCCAGGTTCGGCGAAATCCACACCGCAACCTTTTTGCCGTCGGGCCATGCGATCTTCGGACGCCCGCGATAGGGGCTGTAGGGATAAAGGCCGGGATCGGCTGCGCCTTCACGCATCAGCGCGCCTCCAGCCAGTCGATCACCGTCTGCACCGGTTCGACATCGGCATATTTCAGCTGAAGGTCGGTCAGGTTCGCGAAATGATAGCTTTCATGCTTGTCGGCGGTCGTTTCAATGGGGACGATGGTGCGGAAGCCGTAGGACAGCGCATCGACCGCCGTGGCGCGCACGCAGCCGGATGTCGACCCGCCGGTGACGACGACCGTGTCGACCTTGTGCCAGCGCAGATAGGAGTTGAGCGGCGTTTCGAAAAAAGCCGACGGCATACGCTTGACGTAGATGGCATCGACCGACGCATCGATCCGGCAGCGTTCGTCGAAATCATGGCGCGGGCTTGGCACCTTGATATTTTGGAGCGAGTCCGGCGTATCGGTACGAGTGCCCCACACGCCCGCGTCGGCGGCATTGTCCATATAGCCGACATGGGTCCAGATGACCGGCATCCCCTTTGCGCGCGCCAGGCGGGATATGGTGTTGACGTGCTCGATCTGGCGTGGATCGGTTTCATAGGCGGTCTTGTAGCTGTCGATCCGCGTATAGGCGTTCTGGAAATCGACATTGACGATCGCCAGCTTCGTGCCGAAGCCGAATTTGGTACGAGCCGGGTTGGCCATCACGTCGTCGAATATCTGCCGGGCGGTGCGGCCGTCGCTGACCATATGGGTGCCGATTATCGTCATGCCGCTACTCCATGGCTGCGGGCGCTCGCCGGATGGAAGCCAAGCGGCAGGCCTGCTTCCGGTGTGAAGCCGTAGAGCGGCTCGCCCTCAAGCGCGGCGGCGACCAGTCTCCGCACCGCGAACAGAGCGTCCAGATCGATGCCGGTGCGCAGGCCCATTGCCTCGAACATGAAGACGAGATCTTCGGTGACGATATTGCCGCTCGCACCCGGCGCGAACGGGCAGCCGCCAAGGCCACCCAGCGAACTGTCGAAGGTCGTCAGCCCGGCGTCCAGCGCCGCCAGCACATTGGCAAGACCCAGCCCGCGCGTATTGTGCAGGTGGATGCCGGTCAACGCCGCATCGCCCACGACGCCGCGCACCAGCTTCACGATCGCGCGGACGGCGGACGGATCGGCATAGCCGGTCGTGTCGGCCAGCCCGACCTCGTCGCATCCCGCCGTCATCAAAGCCTCGGCCAAGCGGGCAACCTGCGCATCGGGAATCGCCCCCTCCAGCGTACAGCCGAACACGGTCGAGAGGCTTCCTTCGAAATGGGGGCGGCGGTCGGCGGGCAGCGTCGCGATCAGGTCACCGATCGCTTTTGCTTCGGCCAGCACCTGGTCATGGGTGCGGCGCAGGTTGGCGAGGCTATGCGTTTCGCTGCACGACAGCGGCAGCGTGATCTTGTGCGCGCCTGCCTCGATCGCCGCCTGCGCGCCTTTGAGGTTGGGGACGAGTGCGGCGACGGTCAGGCCGGGAATGGTCGCGGCATAGGCGGTGACCTCAGCCGTGTCGGCCAATTGCGGCAACAGCTTGGCGGGCACGAAGCTGCCGACCTCCACCTCGCGCACGCCCGCGGCCACAGCGCCGTCGATCCACGCCTTCTTGTCGGCGGTCGCCATGATCCGACTGATGCTTTGCAATCCGTCGCGCGGCCCGACCTCGCTGATCAGCACGTCCGTCATCGCCTTCTCGCTCCTGCTTGCTTAATTGGTATAATTGTATATCAATTAAGCCATATAGATGGTCAGACGAGGTTGGGCAAGATGACGACAAAAGGGGAGCTACCGCTGGCAGGTATCCGCGTGGTGGAATTCAGCCATATGGTGATGGGGCCATCCACCGGCGTGATCCTGGCCGATCTTGGTGCCGAAGTGATCAAGGTCGAGCCGATCGGCGGTGACCAGACGCGCCGCTTGCTGGGATCGGGCGCTGGCTATTTCCCGATGTTCAACCGCAACAAGCGCAGCATCTGCATCGACCTGAAAACGCCAGAAGGTGTCCAACTCGCTGTTCAACTGGTCGAGTTGGCGGACGTCCTGGTCGAGAATTTCCGCCCCGGCGCGCTACAGAAAATGGGCCTTGGTCCCGACCAATTCCAGCAGAGCAATCCTGGCCTCATCTATTATTCGGCCAAGGGTTTCCTGTCCGGCCCCTATGAAAACCGCACAGCGCTGGACGAAGTGACGCAGATGATGGGTGGCCTGGCCTATATGACCGGTCCGCCCGGACGACCGCTGCGCGCGGGCGCGTCGGTCATCGATGTGGCGGGCGGCATGTTCGGCGTCATCGGCATCCTCGCGGCGCTGGAGCGGCGGCATCGCACGGGCGTTGGCGGCGAAGTCAAATCCTCGCTTTATGAAACCACCGCCTTCCTGGTCGGTCAGCATATGGCGCAGATGGCGGTGACGGGCGTCGCCGCCCAACCCATGCCGGTGCGCATTTCTGCCTGGGCGATCTACGATGTGTTCGAAACCGCGAACGAGGGCGAGCAATTGTTCGTCGGCGTGGTCAGCGACGGGCAATGGGCGTCGTTCGTCAAGGCGTTCGATCTGGGTGAGATCGGCAGCGACCCGGCCTATGCCAGGAATAACGACCGGGTACGCGCCCGCGACATCATTCTGCCGGTCGTGCGCGCGCTCTTCGCCCGCCATCCGCGCGCCGATCTGGTGCCCCGGCTGGAAGCGTCCGGCGTCGCCTTCGCGCCGATCGCACGACCAGAGGATCTGTTCGACGATCCGCATCTGAACCAGAGTGGCGGATTGGTCGAACTGGACCTGGAAAATGGCACGCGCACGCGCCTGCCTGCCCTGCCGGTGGAACTGGACGGCGAGCGTCCGCATGGCGAGCGTGGTCTGCCGCGCGCCGGTGAAGATGCTGCCGCAATCCTGGCCGACATTGGGCTGGACGCCACCGCCATCGCGGCGCTGCGTGACCGCGGCGTGATCGGTGCGGAGGAAGGAGCGCTCGCATGACTGAAGAGGCGCTCACTCTAGCCGAAAAGCTCTGGCGCGCGCACAGCGTGGCGCAGTTGGACGGCGGCACCGACCTGCTGCTGATCGATCGCGTCCTGCTGCATGAGCGGACCGGCGGCGTGGCGCTGAAGAGCCTGGCCGATGCCGGGCGCTCTGTTATGGCCCCGCAGCAAGTGTTTGCGACGATGGACCATATCGTCGATACGCTGCCGGGACGATCGGACAAGACGTTGATGCCGACGGGCACTGCCTTCTTGACCGCGACACGCGAAGGGGCGCTGGCGGCGGGTATCACCTTGTTCGACCTGCATGATCCGCGACAGGGGATCGTCCATGTCGTGTCGCCCGAACAAGGCATCGTGCTGCCAGGCGTAACCCTGGTCTGTCCCGACAGCCACACCTGCACGCAGGGCGCGTTCGGCGCGCTGGCATGGGGCATCGGATCGACCGAGGCGGAGCATGCGCTGGCGACGATGACGTTGCGGGTTGCGCGTCCACTGAATATGCGCATTCGCATCGACAACGAACTGGCGGCTGGCGTCACCGCCAAGGATCTGGCGCTGCATATCGTCGCGACGCTGGGGTCGGCAGGCGCGAAGGGGCATATTGTCGAATTTGCCGGTACGGCGGTCGAGGCGCTCGACATGGAAGCGCGCATGACTTTGTGCAATCTGGCGACCGAACTGGCCGCTTTCGGCGCAACGATCGCGCCGGATGACAAGACATTCTCTTATTTGAAGGGCCGCCCCTATGCCCCGACCGGGGATATGTGGGATCAGGCGGTCGCGCTCTGGTCCACATTGCGCAGCGATGTCGGCGCGATGTTCGCGGCCGAACATGTGATCGACGCGGCCGCCGTCACGCCGATGGTGACATGGGGCACCAGCCCGCAGCAGGCGATGGCGCTGGGCGATACCGTACCCGATTTTACCACTGCATCGGCACGCGACAGCCGCGACGCCTATGATCGCGCCTTGTCCTATATGGGCATTGCTGCTGGCGAGGCGCTGGGCGACTTGACCATCGACGCGGCGTTCATTGGTTCCTGCACCAATAGCCGCATCACCGACCTGCGCCGCGCCGCCGCGATCCTGAAAGGGCGCAAGGTCGCCAATGGCGTGCGGGCGATCTGCGTGCCTGGGTCCAGTCAGGTGAAGCTGGCAGCCGAAGCGGAAGGGCTGGATCGCATCTTTACCGACGCTGGCTTCGAATGGCGTGAGTCGGGCTGTTCGATGTGCTTCTTTGCAGGGGGCGAAAGTTTTGGGCCGGAAGAACGGGTCATCAGTTCCACCAACCGGAATTTCGAAAGTCGGCAGGGACCGCGCACGCGCACCCATCTGGCGTCGCCCGAAACCGTTGCCGCATCGGCACTGGCCGGGCGCATCACCGATCCTCGCGCACTGGAGGCGCTGCCATGACACCGCTCGTTCGCCTGACCGCCATTGCCGCGCCGCTGCTGCGCGAGAATATCGATACCGACGCGATCATCCCGTCGCGCGAGATGACGTCGGTATCCAAGACGGGCCTTGCCGACGGGCTGTTCGCCGGGTGGCGCTACACCCGGGTGGGGGGCCGGGAGCCTAATCCGGACTTCGTGCTGAACCAGCCGCGCTATCACGATGCCCGCATCTTGCTGGGCGGTCCCAATTTCGGCTGTGGGTCGAGCCGGGAACATGCCGTATGGGCGCTGGCGGAATATGGATTTCGCGCGATCATCGCGCCGTCGTTCAACCCGATCTTTCAGGGTAATTGCATCCGCAACGGCGTCGCACCGGTGGTTCTAGTTGCTGAGGCGATCGCGCAGATCGCAGCGCTTGATACCGAGGTCATAGTAGACCTAGCCACCCTGACCGTTCGCGCGGGCGAGGCGTCATGGTCCTTTACCCTCGCTGACGAACCGCGCGAGATGCTGATGGAGGGACTGGACGCGATCGAACTGACCCTCAAACGGCGGCAGGAGATAACAGCGTTCCGCGCCGCCGACGCGGAACGTCGCCCCTGGGTTTACCTCCCCGCCTGATCCGCAGCGGCCGTGGGGGTTTGCGCCCCCACGGTGCGATCCAGGAACGCCTTCACGTCCTTGGCGAAGCGATCGGGCTGCTCCCACATCGGCCAATGGCCCACGTCAGGATAGCGCACGACATCGACCTGCGTGTTGGTGAAGCGGCGTGTCGTCGCTTCCGGTCCCTGCGAAATCACCGTATCCAGTTCGCACCAGATCAGTTGCGTGGGCGCCTTCACCGTCTGCGCGATCGCGCCGACATCGGTGGTTTTGAACAGTTTGGTATTGGACGCGATATAGGCTTTTTGGGGCGGGATGACGCCGGGCATGTTCGCCATGTCATACATCATCTGCGGAAGGGCGTCGGGGACGTCCCAACCGGGATGCGACGTATCCTCGAAAATCCAGCGATAATAGAATTTCGGATGATAATAAGGCAGCCATTTTTCGTGGAACGCCAGCGCCGCCTTGATCTTCCAGTTGATCGCGCGCGTCTGACTCGGCCGTTCGAGCGGCAGGATCGAGAAGGACATGGCCGATATGCGATCCGGCTGGTCGGCATTGAGTTGCAGCGCGACATTCGCGCCGTTGGAGGTCGAGATGACAGCGACCTTGTCGACCTTGAGCGCGTCGAGCACGCCGCTGACCAGCCGGGCAGCGCGGACATTGCTATATTCGCGCTTCGGGTCGGGACCGCTCAGGCCATAGGGCGACCAGTCCACCCGGATGATCCGGTAATGCCCGCCCAGCCGCTCGACCAGCGGATCCCATTGTTGCAGATTCTGGTTGGACCCGTGGAGCATCAGCACAGGATAGCCCTGCCCCTCCACCCGGACATGCATGGGCACGCTATCGACGGTGATGAAGCGGGAGGGCGGCCCGGCATAGCGAGCGATCATCGCGGCGCGATCCGTCGCCAGCCAGCCCGCTTTCGCCGCACCGAACCAGCCGAGGAACGCCACGATCAGGACGGCTAGCACAATGCCGATCAGGCGCAGCAGCTTGACCATCATTTGGGACTCTTACGAAAGTTGAGGCCGTCCCGCAGATAGGTGTCGATCAGGTCGGCGATGCGTTCGGGCGATTCCATCGGCGGATAATGGCCGACATCGTCCAGCGCCACGAAGGAGCGGCTTTTAGCCCCGGTCAGATAGCCATAGAGCGCCTGCCCATTTTCGGGTTTGAGCACATGATCCCGCATCCCCCAGAGGATGAGCGTGGGCGCCTTCACCGCCGCCAGCCGCGCCATCGTGACGTCCGCATTGGCCGTCAGCGCATAGAGGCCCAGCATGTTAGGCTCTTTCTGGCGCAGGTTGATGTTGTAATAATAGTCGATCAGGCCCGGCTTGATCCGGCTGGGTTCGCCATAGAGGGAGGCAAGATATTCGGTCCAGAAATCCAGGCCTTCCACGCCAGTGCGCTTGAACTTCTCTACCGCCGCCTCAAGTTTCGGCGGCGTCTTGACCTTGAGGTTGGGGACAGGGTCCGACGGCGTATTGGACAGAACCAGCGCCTCCACCCGGTCGGGATAGGCGGCGGCAAAATAATAGCCCGCCGTGCCGCCGCTCGACACGCCGACGACGATCACCTTGTCCACGCCCAGCTTGTCGAGGAAGCCGCGCACCAGCCCTTCGGGCGATCCGATGGCGGCCCGCGCCGCGTCGCTGAGCGGACCCGACAGGCCCGTTGGCGGTTGATCGTAGCGGACGATGCGATAACGATCCTTGAGCCGCGCGGTCACGCCGTCCCAGGCGTTGAGCGTGCTGCGCGATCCGTGCAGCAGCAGCAGGACCGGCCCCTTGCCCTCGTCGCGATAGCGTATGTCCACGCCGCTGACATTCACATAGCGATCGCCCGGCTTCTGATAGCGTTTACGCAGTTCGGCCAGCGTCAAGCGCTGCGGCACCGCTTCGGCTGAGGGGGCAGACGGCGCACCCTGCGCCTGCGCGGCAGGCACGACGGCCATCGCCATCAAAAGGGTCGGAATCGCATATCGCATCATTGGTCTGGGCCTCCCATTTGCGCGGATGGTGGGGGCCGCGCAGGGCCGTGGCATCGGCACGCCCGTCATTATCCGAAGGACGGACAGAGCGGAAGTCGCACCCCGGCCCGACCCACCCCCATTTATCCGCCTGGTGGACATGCAAGGGTGGCGAATTGTTCGGTCCGGGGCTTGTCATAAGTTTTCAACATTCGCGACGCGGCATTAAGGTCCAGCGTCGCGCTCCAACGGAGCCTCGACCCATGACCAGCAGCATCATTGCCGGGCGATCCGACGCCCCTGCTGTGCAGCGGGGCTATGCGCCGGGCCGATACGGCCAGATTCACTATCGCCTGTCCCGGCCCGCCGTGCGCAACGACGCGCCGCCGCTCGTGCTGCTGCATCAAAATCCTTCGTCCAGCCTGGAATATCGCCACCTGACCGCCGCCATGGGAACGGACCGGGTGGTGATCGCGCTCGACACGCCGGGCTATGGCATGTCCGATGCACCACCCGCGCCGATCGACATGGCAGGCTATGCCGCCTGCTTTTCCGAAGCGCTCGATGCGCTTGCACCACTGCTGCGCGGACCGTTCGATGTTTACGGATTTCACACCGGCACATTGCTGGCGATGGAACTGGCCCTGGCGATGCCGCGTAACATCCGGCGGCTGATATTGTCTGGCATCCCTATGCGGCCAGCGCAGGAGCGGGCCGAACGGCTGCGCGCCGCCCAGGAGTTTGCGCAGCTGGACGAGAGCGGTTCGGTCGCGCTCGATCTGGCTGCCAAGCTGTGGGACTATGTCGTGGCGCAGCGTCGCGCTGGCATGACGCTGGACGATGCAGCCGCGCTTTGGATCGACAAGTTGAAGCCCCTCGACCGGGCGGCCTGGGCCTATCTGGGCGTGTGGGATTACGACTATGAAGCGCGGCTGCCGTTGGTGACGCAGCCGGTGCTGCTACTGCAACCCGATGAAGACATTGCGCAGGCGTCGATCGCCGCGGCGGGCCTGATCCCCAACGCCACGGTCGAGCGGCTGGCCGGGTTCGATCGCGATATTTTCCATATTCCCGACAGTGTCGCCGCACTCGCCCTTGCGATGCGCCGCTATCTCGACAATCCTCTTTCTTCAGGAGTTTCGCAATGACCACTACTTTAGTCCGGGCGCAGGTCGCCCATTCCGTCGTCGATGCCAGTTTCCTGGCGCGCGAAGTCGCCGAACGTTATTCGGTCAAAGGAACGGTGACCGGCCTGCTGCTCTATCGCGGCATGAACGACGTCTATATCATCCAGACTGCCGACACCCGTTACGCGCTGCGGGTATGGCGCAAGGATTATCGCGACGCGGACGAGGTCAGCTATGAACTGAACTTCCTCGATTATCTGCGGCAGCGCGGCTTCCCAGCATCCACGCCGATCCATGCGCGCGACGGATCGCTCTATTTCAAGCTGGACGCGCCGGAAGGCGAGCGCGCGGTCGCTTTGTATGACTGGGCGGAAGGCACCAAGTTCGGCAATTGCCTGAACGTTGATACTGCGCACCGCATGGGCGCGCTGTTTGCCAAGATGCATCTGCTGGGGCTGGAATATGCCGGACCCGACCATGTGTTCACCACCGACAACGCCGTGCGTTTCCAGGTGACCGTGCCGGCCCTACTCGACTTCACCTATGATCGGCCCGAAGATCGGCGCGATTATGAGATTATCGGTCGCACTTTGGCCGATCGGCTGCGCGAGATTCAGGGCGACGAAATGCCGATCGGCATCTGCCATTGCGATTTCCACCCCAGCAACATCCATGTCGCCGAAGACGGCAGCATGACCTTCCTCGACTTCGACGGTCTGGGCGAAGATTATATGATGCAGGACGTGCAGAACTTTGTCTGGGGCAACCTCTTCTACGGCTTCTCCCCCTCCTATGGCGAAGCGTTCGAAGCGGGATATGATAGCGTCCGTCCGTTCAGCGCGCGGGAGAAGGAAAGCAAGGAACTGTTCCTGCTGGCCAAGGCATTTCGCCTGGTCGCAGGCATGGCCCATTCGTCCAACAGCGTGGGTCGCGGCACGCTGCGGTTCCAGGGGATGGACTGGCTGGCCGACTATATCAAGTCGCGCGCCCGTCCGCTCGGCCTGCTGTAAGGATATGACAGGCATGGAGGCGACGACCGCCGCAATCGTGGACGACTATCGCCCGGCGCGCGCCTGGTGGGCCGTCGCCCTGTTGTTCGCCGCCTCCATATTGTCGGTCATCGACCGGGGCATATTGGCGATCGTCGTGGATGCGGTGAAGGCCGATATCGGCCTGACCGACGTGCAGATCAGCCTGTTGCAGGGTTTGGCGTTCGGCCTCTTCTATGCGGTGGTCGGCGTGTGGCTGGGCTTCGTCGCCGATCGCCTTTCGCGCCGCAATCTGGTCGCGGCGGGCATCGCGCTATGGAGCATCGCCACGGCGGCAAGCGGGTTCACCCATAGTTTCGGCGCGCTGTTCCTGTGCCGCATCCTGGTGGGACTGGGCGAAGCGGCGCTGGCGCCTGCCGCCATATCGCTGATCGCGGATCTGTTTCCGCCAGCCAAGCGGGGCAAGGCGATCGGCGTCTATCTGATGGGCCAGTCGGTCGCGACCGGTCTGTCCTTCCTTATCGCGGGCGTCCTACTGAAACATGCGGGTGCGGGCGGCTTTGCCGGGGTGCCGGTGCTGGATGGCCTCGCCCCATGGCGCGTCATGTTCCTGATGTGCGGCATGGCAGGCGTGATCGTCGTGATCGCCTGCCTGACCGTGCGCGAACCGCCCCGCAAAGGCACGGCGGTAGCGACCGATGTCGGCCAGTTCCGCGCCGTCGCCCGCTATTTCAATGCGCAGCGGCTGTCCCTCTTCTCCCTCTATGGCGGTTTCGCGCTGTTCTTCCTTGGCTCCTATGCCGCATTCGGTTGGCAGGTTGTCATGCTGTCGCGGCGGTTCGGGGTGGATGCCGCCAGCGTCGCGGTGATGCTCAGCCCCGTGTCGCTGGCGTTCGGCATTGCCGGGCCGCTGGTGGGCGGAGCGCTGGTCGATGCGGCGGTCAAGCGATCGGGCACACGGGGCATATTGGCGCTGCTGCGATTCGCGCCTTTGCTCGGGCTACTCTTCTGCCTGGCTGTGGCCCTGCCCTCTTTATGGGCTTGCGTGTTGCTCGTGGGAACGCTGGGCGGGGCGGCAGCGATCATGGGGACGATGACGCTGGCCTGGCTTCAGGCGACGATGCCAGCCGACATGCGCGGTGTTGCGGTGTCGGCCACCGGGCTGGTCAACACTGTCATCGGGGCGGCGATCGGGCCGCTGCTGGTCGCCCTGCTGACCGACCGCGTGTTCGCCGATCCGGCTATGGTCGGTCCGGCGATCGTCTATGTCGCGGTGCCGGCCTTCATTGCATCGGCGCTGCTTTATATCGTTTGCCATCGCGTCACGCGCTGACATAAAAAAGGGCGGGCATCGCTGCCCGCCCTTCCCCAACATCGCCTGCGATCTACGCCCGGCCGGACGCCACGAACCAGCTGCGGAAGACGCCTTCGCTGTCCGGGCCGAAATGTAGGTTCGCGTCACGGGCCGCACCCATCGATGCGCGCTGGTAGCCGGTGCGCACATCCGCAAAGCCCGCGCCCCGCATCAGCGCATCATAGTCGGCGGTCAGCGCGCCACGCCAATAGGGTTCGTTATTATAGTCCGCCTCCAGCTCGGCGGACAGTTCGTCCCACAGCGATCCGATGGTCATCAGCAACGGTACTTCCAGATGGACCGCGACCCCGCCGGGCCGCAGCAGCCGGCGGCTTTCCTTGAGGATATTGATAACCGCCGACTGCGACGTTTCGTGCAGGACGGCGCAGGTATAGACGAGATCGAAGCTGCCATCGGGAAAGTCCGTGCTTTCCGCATTCTGCTGCGAGAAATGGACGGCAACGCCCAGCCGTTCGGCGCGGGCATGGGCATAGCGCAGCATCGAAGCGCCCACGTCCACGCCATGCACTTCAGCGTCCGGGAAGCAGACGGCCGCCGGCGCGGTGCTGGACCCGACGCCGCAGCCCAGTTCCACGATCTTTTGCGGGTTGAGGTCGGGATAACAGGTGAGGACGTGCGCCATCGCAGTCTGGCCGCGAAAATCGTTGAGATAACCGCCGTTGCGACCCAGCATGTAGATCGCGCCGCCGCGGTCCATCAGCGCGCCCTGCGCGACCGATCCTTCGCCGGGGTCGGCTTCATACCCCCCGGGCATCAGGTGGACGTCGCCATCGACCAGATAGCCGGGCGCGCGGAAATCGGGGTTGGTGCGGACGGAGCCTTTGGGCTGGGCGATAGCGGCGCGATCGGCCAGTTCGTCCGCGCGGCGATCCAGGCTGTCGCCGACCACGTCCCACAATAGCCGCTGCGATTCGCGGCGCAGCCCTAGCCATTGGCGGAAGGACGCGCGCTCCATCATTTCGCTACGCAGATTGCCGACCGGATCGTTGGTGGCGCGCACATCGACGGCGTCGGCCACTTGCATCGCCATCGTGCGCTGGACCGGTTCAAGATCGCCCATGACGAATAGTTTGAGGTCGCGCACGAACAGCTGTTCGGCCATTTCGTCGTGCGAGGGTTCGGGGATCATCGGATGGGGGGCTGGTGCGTTCATCGGTTCGCTCCTGAAGATAATGGGGTCAAACGGCCTGCTGGGCGGCCAGATCCGCCTCGCCCGCTTCGCGCAGCGCGCGGAAGACGCGAGACAGGGTGCGGCGGCGCTGGGCGGCGCGTTCGCCATCGGCCGCTGCATCGGGGACGAAGGCATCGATATCCGACCGGCTGACCAGCCCAGCCGCCTCCGCAATGCGTTCGAACGCATCGAGGCGGGCGCGCAGCACGGTGACTTCGCTGGTCAGCGCGACGATCATCGCCATCGTCTGTTCATCGGCGCTGGCGAGGCCGGGGATGGGCAGCAATCTTTTGGTCGAACGTGTCATGGCAATTCCGTTGGTTCAGATCGAATATAGGCGCGGATCAGTCTGCCGCATCGAGAAATTCCAGCATCGCCGCCGCTTTGGCGGACGGGCTGGAGTTGACGGCGACGCTGCGGCCATCGGGCAGCGAGTCGAGCGCCGTGGTGATCGCTATGTTCAGCACAGCCAGTTCCTTGGCCGCGCGCAGCAGCAGCACCGGTCCCGCGATCGCCTTCATCCGTTCGAACGCGGGATAGCGGAAGGCGGCGAGATAAGGCTTGTGATAGGTGTCGAGCGCCTTGAGCACATCGATCACCACATCGTTAAGAATATGGGCGGGAGGAATGTCGCCCGGCAAGCGGTTTTCGGCGCGCCGGTCAAAATAGGGGAAATAGAGCGCCTGATCGCGCACGAAATTGAACGCCCAGACCAGATGCTGGCCATAATCGTCGGGTACGACCGTGGGCGCATAATTGTCCAGGATGCGCTGGCGCACGTCCGCATCATATTCAGTGATGCCGTCGAACACGGTGCGGCGCACGCGATCGGGATGGGCGGCGGCGAGTTCGCAGGCGATGCGCGCGCCGGTATGGCTGCCATAGACGTCGAACCGGTCGATCCCCATCGCGTCGGCCAGGCGGACCATGCTGTCGGCGAAATAGGCGATGTCGGGCGCTTCCCCCACAGGCGCTGGCGAGTTGCCATTGCCCAGCGTGTCAGGCGCGATCACGCTGCGGTGACCATCGGCCAGCGCCTGCATCAATGGCACCATGAAGCGTGACGAAGCGGGAGACGCATGGAGCAGCAAAACCGGCGGCCGATCGGCTTCCGGTGCTTCAATAGCGTGTAGATGCACCTGCCCCTCGGCAATGCGTATGAACGCTCTATCCACGGGGTAAGTCACCAGTTTCTTCTCCTGATCCATGCCCATCGCACAGTGCGGCGACGACAGGGCGATGGCAGCATTGCACCCCCCGATTCCCGACAGGCGGATAGGGCGGATCAGCATTTCGGTCCGCCCGGTGAATTGGGTCTATCAAAAAATGACAGGGACATTGCAAAGGATATGGGACGCATCATGGCATCCACAGGCGCGATCGGCTATCCGGGCGACGACGCCCTGCGCATGGCGTTGCGTCAGGGCGGGCCGATCAATCTAGAGCGCGCCCGGGCGGTGATGGCCAGGCACGGGCTGGACGGGATCGTCGTCGGCGATCCGATCAACGTGTTTCATGTTTTGGGGTATTGGCCGCAGATCGCCAATACCAAGCTCGGCCATCCGCCCACCACCTTTGCGCTGTTGCCGCGCGATCCGGCGCGGCCGACCGCGATCGTAACGTCCGACTTCATCTATTATTACAGCTTTGCCGATGGCGCGCTCCAGCCTGCGCTCGCACCGTTCCTGTTCGCCGACACCAACAATGACGGCAGCGCAGAGATCAACCCCCAGCCGATGTGGGGCTTTACCGACCGCACTGAACAGGCTGCGGGCGAGGTCGAGCATCGGCGGCGCACGGCGATGGACGGTGTCGGCACAGGGCGACGCTTTGCCAATGCGGGCGGCGCGCTGGCGGGAGCCATGCGGGAACTGGGCCTATGGGAAGGCCGGATCGCCATCGACCATGAGGTGATCGCGGCGGTATGCGAACGGCATGGCCGTCCGGGCAGCCATGGCCCGGCCGACACGATCCTGCGCGAAATCCGCATCATCAAGTCGCCGCTGGAAATCGCGCTGATGCGCCGCGCGGCGCAGGCCAATGCCGATGCGGTGGACGCAGTGATGGCCAGCGTGCGCGCGGGCGCAGGCTATGGCGAGTTGCGTCGCCAGTTTGCGATCGAGAGCGCGCGGCGGGACAATCAGGCGGTCTTCATGACGGTGGACCGAGTATCTACCGAACTGATCGACAGCGACTATATTCGCGACGGGCAGACGCTGTTCCTGGATGGCGTGGGGCATTTCCAGCATTATCATGGCGACTATGCGCGCACCGTCTTCGTCGGCGAACCGCTAGCCAGCGCACGCCGTGCGGCGGATGCGGTGCGGACCGGATGGAACGCCATCCGCGAACAGTTGAAGCCGGGGCTGCGCTATTCGCAAATCGTGGCGATCGGTGCGGACGCGGTGCGCAAGGCTGGGTTCGATCACCTCGTCGGCTTCGGCCCGCATAGCGTGGGCCTGATGCATTCGGACGAACCCTCGCTCGATGGCGGCGGCTTCTACCGCAAGGACGACCTGGTGCTCCAGCCCAATATGATATTGAGCGTGGATTGCCCGGTGGTCGAAACGGGACTGGGCGGATCGGCCCATGTCGAAGACCTGATGCTCATCACCGCCGATGGTGCCGAACCGATCCACAGCATTTCCGACCATCTGGTCACAGTCTGAACCGGGACACTTTTCATGATCCTATCCACCTGCATCGACTTGGCAGCGGACGCCGCCGGTCCCGATTTGATGGCGCGGCTGCGCGCCGATCTAGCCGCAAGCAAGCAAGCGGGCGCGGACCTGCTCCTGCTGGGGCGGCAGGATGGGGCGACGGTCGTGCCGGGGCGTCTGGATGCACTGATCGGCGCGCCGACGCTGGCGGCGGATGCTGATGGCGCGGCGCTGGTTACGGTGCTGCCCGCGCTGTTCAGCCTGCCCTTCCATGTCGCACGGGCGCTGTCGGCGACCGACTTTCTGACCGGCGGCACGATGGGATGGTTGCCAAGCGCGATCCACACGGACGCGCGGGCGACGGGATTCGGCAGCGAATATGCAGTTACCGAAGAAGAGATCCCGACCAAGGCGGGCGATATGGTGCGCGCGACGCAGGCGCTGTGGGACAGTTGGGACGCCGATGCGCTGGTGATCGATCAGGCGGCGGGACGCTATCTCGACACCAGTCGGGTTCGGCGCGTTGATTATCGCGGCAGTCATTTCGATGTGATGGGACCGCTTAACGCGGCCCGTCCGCCGCAGGGGCATCCGGTGCTGGTGGCGGATGAGGACGACGCGATTATGTCGGCGGCCGATTATCAGCCGGACGTGCTGCTGGTCGGGGGCGATGACGCCACCAGCCTGTCCACCGTGATTGCGACATGGCGCACGCGGGGATTTGCGGGTCGGGTGTTGGCGAAGGTCTCGCCCGATGGCGTGCCCGGCGCATGCCCGTTGGATCAGGCGAGCCATATTGACGGGGCCGACGGGTTCCACATCATCGCCACCGATGCGCCGGCGGCGCTGGCGACGCTGCGTCCCATGGGTGCGGCTCCGACCGGCCCGACATTGCGCGCACGGCTCACGCTGGCCGTGCCCCCTACCCCCATAGTGCCAAGAGGAGTGTCGCGGCATGAGCACGGCCCCACGCGAACTGCACATCTGGGCCTTTTTGCAGGGCATCGGATTTTATCCCGGCGGCTGGCGGCACAAGCTGGCGCAACCGCGATCGGTGTTCGACCGGTCCTATTATGAAGAGGTGGCTGAGCTGGCCGAGCGAGGTCGGTTCGACGCGATCGTCTTTGGCGACCAGTTGCAGGGGCGCGATGCCGCCGGACGCACGCCAGAACGGCTGGCGATCCCGACGCTCGATCCCTTCACGCTGCTCTCGGCCATGGGCGCGGTGACGCACAAGGTCGGCCTCGTCGCCACCGTGTCCACCACCTATAATGCGCCCATCGGCGTCGCCGAGCGCTTCGCCAGCCTGGATCTGGCAAGCGGTGGCCGGGCAGGCTGGAACATCGTAACCACCGCCCATCCCAATTCCGCGCCCAATTTCGGCGAGAGTGAATTGATGGAAAAAGGCCTGCGCTATCAGCGGGCCGAAGAGTTTGTGAACGTCGCGACTCAGTTGTGGGACGCGGTGGACGATCCGGCGCGGCCAGGCATTGCGCACAAAGGGCAATGGTTCGATGTCGAAGGGCGGCTCGACACCCCCTATGTGCCGCAGGGGCGACCTGTGCTGGTGCAGGCGGGCCAGTCGGGCGACGGGCGCGATTTTGCCGCAAGGACGGCAGAGGCGATCTTCTGCCCGGCAGCGACGCTGGAGGCTGGTCAGGCGTTTCGGACCGACATTCGCGATCGCGTGGCGCGCGCCGGGCGCGATCCCGATGGGGTCAAGATCATGCCCGGCCTCGCCTTTATATTGGCGGATTCGGAAGAGGGCGCGATCGCCAAGGAGCGCGAACTGCTGGAGATGGCGGACGATGGCCTGTGCATCGAATATCTGAGCGAATCGATCGGCTATGACCTCACTCGCCACGATGCGACAGACCTGATCCCGATCGATACGATCGTGGCGGAATGCGAATTTCCGGCCGAAGATATTCGCCGGATGCTGACGCCGGGCGTCGAGCGCGGCCAGTCGATTGCCGACTATTGCCGCGGCTATGCTCGGCAACCGCGCGGTCACGCGATCTTCGTGGGCACGCCTGAACAGATGGCGGCCCGGATGGGCCATTGGATCAAAGAAGGCGGCTGCGACGGCTTTACGCTGCAGCCCGGCTTCATGCCTGAAGAGCTGAAACTGTTCGTGGATCATGTCGTGCCGTTGCTGCAGGATCAAAACCTGCTGCGGCGCGATTATGAAGGCGCGACTCTGCGCAGCCATCTGGGTCTGTCGAGCCGCCGATAGACGCATTTGACCTGCCAGCCATGGCCCCGACTTCGGCCTCGCCATCGATGATGGCGGGGCCGTTTGCGTCAAGTCATTGTTACGGCGTGATGTCGCTTCCGGACTAGGTGAAGCCACTATCCGCATAGCGGAGAATCAGGGGATGCAAATTGCCGCCAGCCTGCAATTCCTAAAGTCTCGACATACGTCCAGCACATATGTGGGACACGGTCGAAAGCCCGGACCCCACATACGAGCAAGCTTTGCATAGACATGGCTGCCCGAGCAGGAATTGTGGACGTGTCGAGCGCCAGTCAAGGGCTGGCGCGATTGATCATCGAATACAGTGTCAGGAAAAGTCTGACTTAATCAATATTTTTATTTCTGCTCGTATTCTAGAAGGGGAATATAATGAATAAGACGGGGAAGCAGTTGGTCATCGGGGCGACGATGTGTTCGACCTTGGCCATTATGTGCGCGGTAACACCGCTGCACGCGCAGGTGGCCGCCGATGCCCCCGAAGCCGGCGAAATCGTCGTCACCGCCCGCAAGCGTTCCGAAGACGTCCTCAAGACGCCGGTCGCCGTGTCGGTCGTGACGAGCGAAGACATCGCTAACAAGGGCATTACTTCGGTTGCCGAGCTTGCAGCGAACACGCCCGGCATGAACATCAACAACAACAGCTCGGGCCGCGCCGATCGCTCCTTCCAGCAGATCATCATCCGTGGCTTCACCCCTTCGACATCGCTGTCGACCACCGTCTCCACCTTCATTGACGGCGCCCCGGTTTCCTCGCCGACCGCCCTCACCTCGATCACCGATCCAGCCCGGATCGAAGTGCTCAAGGGTCCGCAGAGCGCCTATTTCGGTCGTAATACCTTCGCTGGCGCTGTAAACGTCGTGAACAAGGAGCCGACCGGTGAATGGCATGGCTCGCTGCTCGCCATGGGTGGCACGCGCAACAATTATCGTTTCCATGCCGACCTTGAAGGTCCAATCTTCGGCGATGCCCTGACCTTCCGCGTTGGTGGCGACAAATTCTCCAAGAGCGGTTCGTACAAAAACAAATATGACGGCAGCAATTACGGCCCGGTAAGAACCAACACACTGGGCGATCAGTCGAGCAAGAGCGTCAACGGCCTGCTCGTCGCCAAGCCAGTGGACGGTCTGACAATCAAGGCGTTCGGCCTATACTCGGAAGATAATGACGGTCCGGCGGCGCAGGGTTTGATTTCTGCCATTGGTTACAGCGCCGGCGGCAAGGCCATCACGACCAACCAGTCAAACTGCACGCTAAATGCCGTACAGTCCGGCACTGTTGGATCCGCCGGTGCCAGCATCCGGGTTCAGCGCCCCTATATTTGCGGCGTGGCACCCAAGCTGAGCGCATTGGCGCCTTCGCAGAACACCGAACTAACGCCGAACATCGCCCAATGGCTGGCAAAATCAACCGGGCGCATTGTCGATGCGAAGGACGGCACACAGGACTTTGGTCTGTTCCGTAAATATTATCATGCCCATTTGGCGATCGACTATGAAATTGGCGACACGGGACTGACGGCGTCTTCGATCACGTCCATGAACCGCGAACTCTATAGCACGTTCGTAGACCTGGATAATATGGGTTCGGATACCATTCCTTTCCCGACAGCCACTGCTGCGCAACAGGCCGCCGCAGCTGCAAATATTGCAGCTGGCGTGACGTTCTGGAATTTCCCTTACCTGGTCGAACGCAAGAACAGCGACTTTTCGCAGGAAGGCCGTTTGACCTTCGACAATGGTGGCCCGTTGCGGGCAACCCTCGGCGCAAGCTATTTGAATAACTGGGTCACCGCTGACCTGGGCGGCAATACGGGTGATCTGACCAACCTCGTGGCCTCTACGTCAGGTAAAACACAATCGCGCACGAAGGGTGCCTTCTTCGCCCTGTCGTACAAGTTCTTCGATGCGCTGACGATCAATGCTGAAGGTCGTTATCAGATCGATAAGCTATATGCCTATGCCCAGCCGACCGGCGTTGAAATCAAAAATCCAGCGATCGCAACACCGGGCTTTTATGCCTATGGCGACACGCTGATCACAGCAACGTACAAGAACTTCCTGCCGCGTATCATTGGTCAATATGATATCGATCGCAACACGATGGTCTATGCATCCTGGTCAAAGGGTGTGAACCCGGGCGCATTCAACACCGGTTTCCTGACGGCTCCGGCCTCCACCGTCGCTCTGGCGATTGAAGCGGGCATCGGCATCACCGTGCGCCCTGAGAAGGTCACAAACTATGAAATCGGCTTGAAGGGAAAGCTGCTCGACGGTCGCATCCGTTACGCCCTCGACGGTTATTTCGCGCAATGGCGGGATCAGATCAACACGATCGCTCTTGCGGTCCAGGATCCGGTTACCGGTCAACCGCAGCTTATCCAGGGTACGGCCAACACTGGCAATGTTGACATGAAGGGTATCGAGTTCGAAGGCAGCTTTGCCGTCAACGACCTCATCACCATCAACGGCGCTGGATCTTTGAACGATTCCAAGATCAAGGAATATGTGTCGCCCACCGTTAGTCAGCTGTCCGGGCTGTTCGACTATAATGGCAAGCAAATGCCCAATACGTCCAAATGGTCGGCCAGCGCGGGCATCCAGTTCGGCGGTGACATTCGCGGTCAGGACGCATCGAGTTGGTTCGCCCGTGCGGACTATGTTTACAAGTCCGGGGTATATTCGAACGCCGCCAACATTGTACGGACGCCCAAATTCTACAATGTGAATGCCCGTGTGGGCGTGACCATCAATCAGCTATCATTGCAGGCGTTCGTCAACAACGTCTTCAACAACGACGCTTACACGTCGATTGCCGACAATTATCAGTTCACGCCGAACTTCGCCTATACCAGCACGCATTCGGCGATCGTCGTCGGCCTGCGTGAAAAGCGGACGGCAGGCGTACAGGCCAAGCTGTCCTTCTAACCCAGGATATCCACAAAGAAGGGCGCGGCATCATCGCCGCGCCCTTTTTCGTGCCTGCTTTACAAACAAAATAGGTGTGACCGCGCGATTGACCTTTCCGCCGATCAGATTCCACACACCATATAAAAAGCCCCCCGATGCCGCGGCATCGGGGGGCTTTTATGTCATTGGGTCAGTTTATGTTCCCCGGCGAAAGCCAGGGTCCCAAGGCTTCTTACCGCAGCAGGAGATCTGCACTTATACTAGCAGATCGCAGTCAACGCGTTGGGCAGAGTGTAAGGTCAGGGCCGCAAACGGCTTGCGGCAATACGGCCATGCCCCGTCAGCACCATCGTCTCCGCATCGGTGCCGATAGCGAACGTCATGTCGCAGCCCTGCACCTGCCAGATGCGCTTCGCCGTATCAAACCGCGCAATCAGGCGCGGATCGACGGTCAGGCTGACGCTTTTGCTTTCTCCCGGTTTCAGCGCAACACGTTGAAAGCCGACTAGGCGACGGATCATCTTTCCATCGGCGCCAGCCACAGCGGCATAAGCCTGCGGCACATCCGTACCTGCTCGCTGGCCGACATTGCGGATGGTGAAGGTCAATATCGGCTTTGCGCCGCCAAACACTTTGAGCGCCGAGTATGCGAAACGGGTGTAGGAGAGGCCATGGCCGAACGGAAAGAGCGGCTTTTCCCCCGTCCGTTCAAACCAACGATAGCCGACGTCCGCGCCTTCCACATAATCGACGGGGAAGCCTTCAACACCGCCGCTGATATCGATCGTCGTGGCGCCCTGCGTCGGTGGCTTGTTGGCTTCGGCGATCATCGCCGCCTTCACATTCCCCAGCCCTGGAATCTCGGCTCGCGGTTGCTGGCGGTTGTGAGCAGGAAAGCTGAGCGGCAGGCGGCCGGATGCATCGATTTCGCCGAAGAGAACGCGCGCGATGGCTTCACCACCGCGGTCGCCCGGATACCAAGCCTCGACCACGGCCGCGACCTTGTCCAGCCAGGGCATCAGTACCGCGCCACCGGTTTGTAACACGACGGCAGTGCGCGGATTGGCGGCGGCGACCGCATCGATCAGCGCATCCTGGTCGCCTGGCAGCGCCAGCGTCTCGATATCCAATGCTTCGGTCCGCCACTGTTCGGCGAACACAAGCACGACATCCGCGTCTCGCGCCGCTGCGGTTGCGGCCGCCACGTCCCTGCCGTCAAGATAGGTGACATCGGCGCCACGCGCGCGGATGGCCGCAAGCGGGGCGTTCCCTTGATAGGTGGTCTTGATGAAGCTCAGATTTTTCGGCCCGTTCGGGATCGGAATGCGCAGGGGCGATCCGCTGACCGCCTGCACCTGCGACGATCCGCCACCCGACAGCACGCCAATATCGGCATGACCGCCGATCACCACGATCTTCTTTGCACTGGCCGCCAACGGCAGCACGCCGCGTTCATTCTTCAGCAGAACGATCCCCGCTTCGGCGGAGCTCTGCGCAACGGCCTCATGCGCGGCATAGTCGATCTGCTGGGGGGTATCTGGTGCCGGATGATCGACGATACCACTGGCGTACATGGTCCGCAGTATGCGGTGCACCTTCGTATCGATCGTGGATTGCGCGACTTCGCCCTTCTCCACCGCGGCTTTCAACGCCGGACCGAAATAGACCGCCTTGTCCAGTTCCTGTCCCGATTGTTGGTCGAGTCCCGCGTTGGCCGCCTTGACTGTTGAATGGACCCCGCCCCAATCCGACATGACGAAACCGGGATAATGCCAATCGCGACGCAATACGTCTGTCAGCAGAAAGGCATTTTCGCAGGCCCAGTCGCCATTGACCTTGTTATAGGCGCACATGACCGACCCGGGCTGACCGCGTTCGATCGCAATCTGGAACGCCAGCAGATCGCTTTCGCGCAGTGCGCCTTCGCTGATCTTTGCGTCCAACACATAACGGCCGCTTTCCTGCGAATTGAGCGCGAAATGCTTGGCTGTGGCGATAATCCCGTTGGACTGAATGCCCCGAATGCTTTCGCCGCCCATAACGCCGCTCAGCAGCACGTCTTCGCCGAAATATTCGAAATTGCGCCCGCCCCATGCGTCGCGCGTCAGATTGACGCCGCCGGCCAGCAGGACGTTAAAGCCCTTGGCCCGCGCTTCCGCGCCGATCATAGCGCCGCCCGCATAGGCGATGGCGGGGTCGAAGCTCGCCCCGATCGCGAGCGCGGACGGTAGCGCAGTAGCGACGTCGCCCGGCCGCAGCGAACCGCCATTGCCGACGCCCAAGCCACCATCGCTTTCATACAGGTCCGGGATGCCAAGGCGCGCTACGCCGGGGACATGGCCCGCGCCGATGCGCTTTTCGTTCGGGCGCGTCTTGCGCAGGATCGATCCGAAATTGCCGTGCAGCATCGCGATCTTTTCATCCAGCGTCATCTGCGCGACGGCCTTGGCCGCGCGCGCGTCCGGCGCAGCTTTATCGTCCTGCGCCTGCGCACCCGCACAGATGAGCGCGCCCATGGCGCATGAGGACACGAGGCGAGGAATCATGCCAGCCAAGGCCAGTCTCCCGGAAATATAGGATGTTGGTTCAGGCGGAGCGGGCCATCCGGCTCCGGCCCATGATGATCGCGCCGCACAGATTGAGCAGAGCGGGGATGATACCGAACGCGAACATCACGCCCGTCAGCGCGCCAGCCGATTGCGGAAGCCCCATGACGGCCCGTCCCGCGTCGAAACCGAAGCCGGACAGAAGCAGCCCGGTCAGCAACGTGCCGCCCAGCGCGAACGCGATCTTGTCGGCCGCGATCCATACTGCGGAATAGAGGCCCGCATGACGATCGTCGTCCGCCGATATGTCTGCCACCATGGAAAAGCCGAGCATCGCCCAACCCGAATTGCCCACAGCTGCGGCAAAGGAGAAGAAGAGCGCAGCCGTCGCACCCCATTGCGCGCCAAAGCCCCACAGCGCGAAGAAGGCGCCATGGATAAGGGCTGCGACGACATAGCAACGTTGCTTGCCAAAACGCGCTGCCGCTGCAACCCAGATGGGTTGTGCGACGATGATGCCTGCGCACGCCGTCAGCACCAGCAGCCCGATCAACGTCAAGGCATCGGTCCGCGCCATATTATAGGACAGGAAATAGAGCATCGAGGCATAGGACATGCCCTGGCCGATCAATTGCAGCAGGTTGGCCGACAGCAATATCGAAAAGCGACGGTGCGCCAGGACCGCCACGGCTTCGCGCATGGTCAGCCGAACGCGCGGCGCGCTGGGCGGGGCGTTGCGTTGGATCTGGGCTACCCGGCTGGCGCCGAAAAAGGCGCATAGCAAGGCCACCGGGCAAATGACCGCCAGCACCATCGCCATCAATTCATAGGCCGCCTGACCGCCGCCCCAATGTTGGACCAGCGCAGGCGCCAACCCGCCCGATACCATCACGCCCAGCGCCGTAAACACCAGCCGCCACGCCATGATGACGTTGCGCTGGCGCGGGGAAGCCGTCAGTTCGCCCGCCAGCGCGAGATAAGGCACCGAGAAACTGGCAAAGACGATCATGTAAAGGCTGAACATCGCCGCGACATAAGCGATGCGCAATGTCGTGGAGCCTTCAGGCACATGAAAGAGCAACAGCATCGCCACCGGCGCGCCACATGCGCCCGCGAGCAACCACCAGCGACGGTGGACGCGCCGCTGCCATCGGTCGGACAACACGCCAACGGCGATGTCGCTACCAATGCCAAAGACCATTTTGGGTACGAAAATCGCCGCGCCCGCCACCGCCGGTTCGATGCCCAGCACGGTGGTCATGAAGAAAAGCAGCAGGAGCGAGGGTAGGTCGCGGAACACCTGTCCCGCCACCTGACCTGCGCCATAGGCCAATTGGCCGCCAAGGCCGAGAGCGTTTTCGCCCTTTTCGACCGGTTCGATCCCCTCGACGATGGCGGCCGCGCCGCTCATCGCGCGCCCGGTCCAGCGGTGGGCGCTGCGGGAGGCTGCGGCGGCGACCAGCCAGCGGGTACGGGCGCGGGCTTTTGCTCACGCGCATAATTTTCCAGGCTGGAGAGCGATGGGCCATAGTCGGTCGTGGGCGCGGACAGCCATTTGGGGTCCATTGCCCGAGCGGCGGCCACCAGGTCGGCAGGCAGCGATTCGATGGTCGGCATGGTGCCGAAGCTGGTCAGATAGCTGATATGACCGGGCGCTTGCCCCATCAGCATCCACGGCAACCAGGGCGTGATACGCTGCCATGCGCCGACATGGGGCAGATGGGTCAGGCGGGGGTTGAGCACGTCGGCGCGCTTGACCGAATAGATGAACTGTTCGGATACGCGGTTCATGACGCCTGAGCTTTCGCGCGGCCATTTATCGGGCTGCAGCGCATTGGGATACATCATGTCGATGCCGGTCTGACACACCAGCGTGTCGTCCGGGCCTTCGCTCCAGTCGAGCAGGAAGGGCTTGGGCGCAGCGACGGTCTTCTGCAATCCGCCATAGGAGGGCGCCTGCGGCACGAACTCGCTGATCGTGAAGTTGAACGGATCGTTGGCGATCGGCACCACGCGCACATCTTCATTGGTGTAGGGATTGCGCCAGGTCTTGAGGATCTCGCCGCTTTCCAGATCGCGATAGAAAACGATTTCGCGCAGCATCCGGCGCCAGCCGCCATCTTCCAGCTTCTTGACACGAACGACGCTGAACCCGTCGACGCCGAACAGCGGACGGACCTTTTCATTGTCGCGCACGCCCCAGGCTTTGCCCTTGAGCCAGCCGATCTTTTCCTTGGCGGGATTAAGGTCGCCGTCCAGGCGGGCGAAGGTATCGCGGTTCCAGACCGGATCCTTGAAATCAATCTTCGTCACGAAGGACGGCACCCCCGTCGTCGCCGTCGCGACGCGCGGGGCTGCGATCGCCCCGGCAGCCAGTGCAGCGAGACCCAAACCCTGGCGTCGCGTAATGCCATCATTCGTCATGATCGATTATTCCCCTTTATAGTTGAACGAGTCTGAGCGGTCGGCCCGCTATTTATGCGTGATGTCCATGCCGTCATGGCGACCGATCCGCGCGTCCAGCATTCGACGGGCAACGGTGGAGGCAGAGCCATAGGCACGTAGGAAAAGGATGGAGGTGTCCGCCGCCCGGGCGATCTCGCGCAGCTTGAGCGGGCCGGGGCGCGTGGGTTCGCAGATCGCGCCGCCGAAATAATGATCGACCCCGTCCAGCACCATCGCATAGCGATTGCCTCCCGGCGCGGCGGCGTCATAGGCTGCCAGATGACCCCGCCAGCCTTCGCCGTTCTGGTCCATGCCCGGCAGCAGATCCGCCGTGCCGGTTTGGATCAACGCAGGCACGGCGAGCGCGCCATAGCCCGCCGCCGTAATCAGCACGGGGATGGGCGCAGGCGGGGAAAAGGCGACGACGGCAATCACTTTTGCATCGCGCAATGGTGCGACGACGCCGTCCGGCACGACCGCTTCTGCGCCGCCCAGCGTCAACGCCGTCAGTCCGCCATAGCTGTGACCCGCCGCGATATAGGGTCCGCCGATATGCTGCGAAAGGGCGCGCATATCCTCGATCCGCGCCTTCCAGCTGGTCAGACCCTTGAAATCAGCGGTGCGGGGGTGATCGGTCGAATCCACATGGAGCGGGGCGAGCACGATATAGCCCGCTTTCACCCAGGGACCGATCAGCCGATCATATTTCCAAGGGGCAGATGCCGCGCCATGGGAAAAGGCGATCGTGCCGATCGGGCGGCTGCGTGGCGTCCAGCGCCACACCTGCACCTCTCGCCCGTCCGACGTGGTCAGCGCCAGTTGGGCTGCCTTGCTGACAGAGGCCGCAAAGGCAGGAAGAGTGCAGACGAGACCAGCGGTTGTCGCCGTCAGCATCGCGCGCCGGGAAAGGATGAAGCTCATATCCCGCAGCCTATCCGGCGGACCGATCGACCATAGCGGGACGCAATGCTTGTCCGGCAGGCGAGCATGGACCGCGCCCTTTGTGCTTCAGGCCTGCCCCGCCGGTTCGCTGAGATCACGACTGATGGCGGCCGCGTAGGATTTAAGGACCGGCAAATATTTCTCCAATGCCGCGTCGATCTTCATCGCGGTGACGAAGAACACCATCGTCATCGCCGCTTCAAATATGCCGTCGCAAAAGATGGGAACGGCGATCGAGCTGGTCTTGCCCGGCGTGCGGTTGAAATGGTTGCGCCCCTGCACGGCAAAGCCGTTCTGGCGGATCTTGTCCACGTCCAAGCTGGCTTCCGCCGTGGTCAGATAATCCAGGTCGATGTCCTGCGATATGCGCATCCAGTTGAGGATCATGTCGCGATCTTCATCAGGCGCGAAGGCGAGCGACAGCTTGCCCGACGCGCTGTCGAGGATCGGCAGGGTGAAGCCGGGATAGTAATTTTCGAAGGTTAACGACGTGTTGGCATGGGTGCTGTCGCGCAGCATCATGCGGCGGCCGACGCGGATGGCGATGGAAATCGGCCAGCCGACTTCCTGCGTGAGCGCCAATATATGGGGCCGTGCGATGTTGACCAGATGGTCGCCATGCTGGAACCCCTGCGCCAACGTCTGCACCATGGCGGTGGCCCGGTAGCGCTTACGCGACGGTTCCTGTTCGATCAGCCCTTCATACAGCAATGTTTGCACGATGCGGCAGGCGGTGGGATAAGGGACTTTCGATGCCCGGGATATTTCCATCATCGAAAGAGAGCCATGCTGGTTGATGGCCCGCAGCGCAGAGATCGACCGGCTGATCGATCGGATAGGTACACCCTTTTCCATGTTTGCGACTCCCTCGTGACATTTCCATTGCAGATAAGGGAACATGAAATTCTCATAGATCGGATAGTCGGGCAATGATTATCCGACAGTCGGATAGATTTGCTCTTTTTCCGGTTAACCCGGAACCAAAAGCGTTGTTGGCGTGACGCTGCGTTGTAACGCTTGGGTTCTGCTTGATGGGTAGGCGCCCGTCGCCGTTGCGGCCTAACCCGTGCCATTTACGCTTTATCTGCAAGGACATGCCCATGTTGCACATTTCCCGCCCCACGCTCCGCCCTGATACGCAAGCGTTCATCGACCGTCGCGGCGGGGGCAACGGCCTGTTGATCGATGGCGAATGGCGCGAAGCCCAAGGTAGCGCCACGCTTGCGACGCTGGACCCCGCGACTGGTGCCGAACTGGCGCGAATCAGTGATGCGTCGACAGCCGACGTCGATGAAGCCGTGGCCGCCGCGCGCAAAGCGCTGCCCGGTTGGCGCGCGACGACGCCGGTGGCCCGCGCCCGCATCCTGTGGGCGATCGCCGACCTGATCGAGGCGCATATCGACGAATTGGCGGAACTGGAAACGCTGGACCAGGGCAAGCCGCTGTTCGTGGGGCGCTGGGCAGAGATTCCCGGCGCGGTCAACCAGTTCCGTTTCTTTGCCGGGCAGGCAATGGCGATTGAGGGGCAGACGCTCAACAGTTCGATCGATTATCAGCCGCAGGGCAAGCAAGTGTCGACCTGGACGCTGCGCGAATCGGTGGGCGTGGTCGCGGCGATCGTGCCGTGGAACTCCCCGCTGGTGCTGACCGCGATGAAGCTGGCCCCGGCGCTGGCGGCGGGCTGCACCCTTGTCCTCAAACCCGCCGAAGATACGTCGCTATCGGCGCTGCGGCTGGGCGAATTGATGCTGGAGGCGGGCTTGCCCGCGGGCGTGCTGAACATCGTCACAGGCCTGGGCAGCAAGACCGGCGCAGCGCTATCCACCCATGCGGGCGTGGACAAGATCGCCTTCACCGGCTCCACCGCGACGGGCCGCGCGATCCTGGACGCAGCCAAGATCGACTTCAAGCGCGTCACCCTGGAATTGGGCGGCAAGTCGCCCACCATCGTGATGCCCGATGCGGACCTGAGCCTTGCCATCCCCGGGGTCGCCAACGCGATCTTCTTCAACGGCGGTCAGGTGTGCATCGCGGGATCGCGTCTCTATGTGCATAGCAGTATCCGCGATCAGGTGATCGAGGGGGTCGCCGCCTATGCGCAGGGACTGGCGCTGGGCCATGGACTGGATGCCGCGACACAGATGGGACCGCTGGTATCGGCGCGTCATGCCGAAAGGGTGGCAGGCTTCATCGACGGCGCGCGCACGGATGGCGCGACGATCGTCACTGGCGGCGAACGGCTGGGCGAAGCGGGCACCTTCATCACGCCGACACTGGTGACGGACGTGCGGCAGGACATGGCGATTGTGCGCGAAGAAGTGTTCGGGCCGGTGCTGGTCGCGCAAAGTTTCGACGATGCGGATGAAGTGATCGCGGCGGCCAACGACAGCCAATATGGCTTGGCATCGAGCGTGTGGACGGAGTCGCTGTCCACCGCCCATCGCATGAGTAGCGCGATCCATGCCGGGACGGTGTGGATCAACTGCCACGCCATGTATGACGCCAGCCTGCCGATCGGCGGCGTCAAGCAATCAGGCTGGGGCCGGGACAGCGGCAAGCAGGCGCTCGACAGCTATCTGGAATGGAAGACAGTCTGCGCAGTGATCTGATCAGGAGCGTCGAATAGCTCACCTTAGCGGCCCGCGCCTCCCCAAAATGGAGCGCGGGCCGTTGCGTTTTTGCGTTCAAAAGCCCTGCTTGCTCGCATGGCGGTCAAACGGCGGCGGAGGCTGGTCCCGGCGGCGCCGATGCGGTGGGTTGCGGTCAGGCGATGGTCCTGCGGGATCGCGACGATATTTCGGTAATCTGGCCCTGCGGCAGTGCGGCCCCTCCCCTGAATGGAGGGACGCACGCCCGGCGGCTGTTGGACATGGGGTGCTTATGGCCTATCGGTTGGGCGTTGACGTTGGCGGGACTTTCACAGACCTGCTCTTGTTCGAGGAAGATAGCGGCTCTTTCTGGCGGCATAAGACGCCGTCGACCCCGCATGACAGTTCCGAAGGTATCCTGAATGGCGTGACCGCCATTTGCGACAAGGCGGACATTACCCCGGCCGATATCGAGATTTTCCTGCACGGCACCACCGTCGCGACCAACGCCATATTGGAAGGCAAGGGCGCGCGCGTCGGCCTGATCGTGACGGAGGGCTATCGCCAGGTCATGCAGATCGCACGCAGCTTCGTGCCCGGCGGCCTGGCCGGATGGATCGTATGGCCCAAGCCCGTGCCGCTCGCCGCGCTGGAGGATACGTTCGAGATCAAGGGACGCATGGATGCGCAGGGCAAGGAACTGCGCCCGATCGACGACGCCGACATCCGCACCGTGCTGGAAACGCTGAAGGCGCGCGGCGTCGAGGCGCTGACGGTCAGCCTGGTCAACGGCTATATCAACGGTGCGCATGAACAGCGTGTCGGCGAACTGGCGGCGGAAATCCTGCCCGGCATCCCCATTTCGCTGAGCCATGTGGTGCTGCCCGAAATGCAGGAATATGAGCGCACGCTGACCACCGTCGCCAATGCGTCCGTCCGCCCGATCGTCAGCCGCTATGTCAGCAATCTGCGCAACCGTTTGCGCGACGCGGGGATGAACGGGCAATTGTCGCTGCTGCGGTCGGACGGCGGGCTGATGTCGTCGGAAAGTTCCGAGGAACAGCCTGTCGCACTGCTGATGTCGGGTCCGGCGGGCGGCGTGACCGGGGCTTTGTGGGTCGGCAAGAATGCCGGTATCCGCAACATCCTGACGCTGGACGTGGGCGGCACGTCGACCGACGTCGCACTGATCGAAAATCTCGAAGCGCGCCGGGTGCGCACCACCGAAGTGGGGCACCTGTCGGTTCGCGCGTCGGCGCTGGACGTCAAGACGGTGGGCGCAGGTGGCGGATCGATCGCCTATGTGCCCGAACTGACCAAGGCGTTGCGCGTCGGCCCGCAATCGGCCGGCGCGGTGCCGGGACCGGTCGCCTATGGTAAGGGCGGCACGTTGCCGACCGTGACCGACGCCAATGTCGTGCTGGGCTATCTGCCCGAAGCGCTGCTGGGCGGCACGTTCAAGCTGGACAAGCCGGGCGCGGAAAAGGCGGTGCAGACCATCGCCGACGCGCTGGGCATCGGCCTCTATGAAGCGGCGCGCGGTATCATCGACATCGTGAACGAAAATATGTTCGGCGCGCTGCGGATGATTTCGGTGCAGCAGGGCTATGATCCCCGCGACTTCGCACTGATGGGCTTTGGCGGCGCAGGTCCGCTGCACGTTAATGCGGTCGCGCGGCTGATGGGCAGCTGGCCCGCCGTGTCGCCGGTCAGCCCCGGCGTGCTGTGCGCGCTGGGCGACGCCACGACGCAGATGCGCGCCGAAACCGCCCGCTCCTTCTCCCGCCGGTTCAGCGAGACGCAGGAATCCGAAGTACGCGGCATATTGGACGAAATGGCCAAGCAGACCCGCGACGCGCTGATCGCCGATGGCGTGCCGGAAGCGGAGATCACCAGCCTGTTCGAAATCGACGTGCGCTATGAAGGCCAGGCGTTCGAAGTGCCGCTGTCGATCGACCCAGAAACGCTGGCGCAGGATGGCCTCGCCGGGATCACCGCCCGCTTCGATACGGAGCATAAGCGGCTGTTCACGTTCAACATGGAATCCGCGCATGAACTGGTGAACCTGCGCGCCGTAGCGCTGGGCCAGGCGCCCGACCTGCCCGCGGCCGACCTGCCGGTCGGCAATGGCGATCCGGTCAATGCCAAGATCCGCGACCATCAATTGTGGATCGACGGGGAACTGCGCGCTGCCGTCATCTACGACCGGGCCAAGCTGTGCCAGGGCGACACCATCCCCGGACCCGCGATCGTCATCGAAATGGATTCCACGACGTTGATCGAAGCGGACTGCACCGGCCTTGTCGACCGTGTCGGCAACATCCTTATCAACCCGACCACCCAGGCCTGAAGGACTTAGCGATGCCCGCAACCATCATTCAGCGCAACGACGCCCCCTTCAACCCCAGCCCGATCGATCCGGTTACGCTGGAGGTGATCGAGAACGCACTGCGCAACGCCCGCGTCGAAATGGACGCCACGCTGGTCCGTACCGCCATGTCGCCCGGCATCCGCGAACAGGGGGACGCCTTCCCCCTGATCGCCGATCATCAGGGCCGCATGATCGTGGGCCAGTTCGGCTCCTATATCGGCCCTTTCCTCGAAGGCTATGAAGGCACGGTCGAGGAAGGCGACATGATCATGCTGTCGGACCCCTATTCGGTCGGCGGCGCGGTGAGCCATTGCAACGACTGGCTGGTGCTGCTGCCCGTGTTCAAGGACGGTCGCCTGATCGCCTATACCTCGATGTTCGGCCATATGAGCGATATTGGCGGCAAGGTGCCCGGATCGATGCCGATCGACGCCACCTCCATCTTCCAGGAAGGCGTGCGCATCCCGCCGATCAAGCTGTACAAGCAGGGCGTCTATAACACCGACCTCGTCAAGCTGATCATGACGCAGTTGCGCACCCCCGAATGGTGTTCGGCGGATTTGAACGCGCTGATTGCTGCATGCCGCGTAGCTGCGCGCCGCGTGGTGGAAATGGCCGATCGTTTTGGCGACGATGTGTTCGTGTCAGCGACGAACGAACTGCTGGCCCGCAACTATCGGGCGATGAAGCATCTGATCGCGACGTCTGTGGGTGAGGAACCGGTCAGCTTCCAGGACTATATCTGCGACGACGGCATGGGCTATGGTCCCTATCGGATCCGCTGCACCATGCGGCGCGAGGGCGAGAAGGTGATCTTGGACTTCGATGGCACCGACCCGCAAAGCCCGGCGTCGATCAACTTCTTCCTCAACGAAAACATGCTCAAGATGTTCTTCGGCATCTACATGATCATGGTGTTTGATCCCCAGATCTTGTTTAACGACGGCTTTTACGACCTGATCGACGTGCGTATTCCGCAGGGGTCGCTGCTCAAGCCCGACTTCCCCGCCGCGCTGTCGGGGCGGACCCATGCGCTGGGCCGCATCTTCGACATATTGGGCGGTCTGCTGGGGCAGAAGACGCCCGAGTTCCTGAACGCTGCGGGGTTTTCGTCCTCGCCGCATCTTTTCTATTCGGGGACGGACCGGAACGGCAAATATTTCCAGCTGTTCCAGATCGGCTTCGGCGGCGTGCCGGGTCGACCAATGGGCGACGGGCCGGACGGCCATTCGCTGTTCCCCGGCTTCACCAACGTGCCCAACGAGTTTCTGGAACGCTATTTCCCGCTGGTCATCGAAGCCTATGAAACGGTCGCGGATTCGGGCGGCGCGGGGCTGCATCGCGGCGGCAACGGGATCAAGGTTTCCTATCGCTTCCTGGAAGCTGGCGCGATCGCCATTCATGACGACCGCTGGTTCGTGCCGCCATGGGGTGTCAATGGCGGGCATCCGGGTGCGCGCGCGCGCAAAGTCCTGGAAAAGCCCGATGGCACCCAGACGATCGTGGGCAACAAGTTGGAGGATTATGAGGTCGAGGCCGGCGACGTGCTGCACTTCATTACCTGGGGTGGCGGCGGCTGGGGCGATCCGCTCAAGCGCGACCCGGCGCTGGTCGCCAAGGAAATCCGCCAGGGTCTGGTAACGGTGCAGGGCGCGCGATCCTATGGTGTGGTGATCGTCGATGGCTGCGTCGATGAAGGTGCAACCGCCGCACTGCGCGCCAGCATGGTCGCGTCCAATGTGCGCGATCCTGACATGGTGTTCGATTTCGGCCCAAACATCGAAACGCTGCGCGCCAATTGCGAAGCGGAAACCGGCCTGCCCGCGCCGCGCCAGCGGCTGTGGGCAACACCCGACGCCATCGCGGCGGAATAAGCGATGACAGGGGATCTGACCGACAATTATCGGGGCGCGTTCGACGGCGCGCTCCGGTTTGGGGCCAAGCCTGCGCTGCTGATCGTGGACGTGGTCGTCGCCTACCTGACGCCCGGATCGCCGCTCTACGATCCGGCGTTTCAGGTCGCGCTGGAATCGAACGAGCGTCTGGTGGCGGCGGCACGGGCGGCGGGGCTGCCGGTGATCTTCACCAATGTCGTCTATCAGCCGGGCGGCGCGGATGGCGGACTGTTCTACCGCAAAGTGCCTGCCCTCTCCGCTTTCCAGCGCGGGTCGGCGATGGGCGCTTTTCCCGCTACGCTGCAACCGGCTGAAGCCGATACCATCGTGTCGAAACAATATGCGTCGGCCTTTTTCGGCACCTCGCTTGCATCGACGCTGGCGGCGCAGGGGATCGACACGTTGCTGATTACCGGCTTTTCGACGTCGGGTTGCGTCCGTGCCACCGCGCTAGATGCGCTGCAACATGGGTTCGTGCCGTTCGTGGTGCGCGAAGCGTGCGGCGATCGGCATCCTGCGCCGCATGAGGCCAATCTGTTCGACCTTCAGGCAAAATATTCCGAGGTCGTGAGCGAAGCGGCGGCGATCGAGCTGATTGGCAGTTAATTCGCGACGTTGCCGTTCCCCGGCCTTCGCCGGGGAACGGTATGGGCAAGGGCGACGTGGCGGCGGTTACAGCCGCGCGGTGACCGCCTTGGTTTCCAGATAGGCATCCATTCCTTCCTTACCGAATTCGCGGCCCCAGCCCGACTGGCCGTAGCCGCCGAAGGGGATGTTCGTACCGACCGCGCCATGGCAGTTGATCGACACATGGCCTGCGCGAATGCGAGAGACCAGGCGGTGGGCGGTGGACAGGTCGCGGGTCCAGACGCTGCCCGACAGGCCGAACGGCGTGTCATTCGCTAATGCTGCGATACTGTCCAAGTCGTTGTCCGCAAAACGCTGCACCGTCATGACCGGGCCAAAAATCTCTTCCCGCACCACCGCCATGTCGGGGGTGGTGTTGGTGAAGATCGTCGGCTCGATAAAGTTGCCGGGGCGGTCGATCCGCTTACCGCCCGCCACCAGCGTGGCGCCCGCGGCTATCGCGCCGTCGATATAGCCCATCACCTTGGCGGTGTGCGCGTCGGAGATCATCGGCCCCTGCTGCGTCGCCAGCGACAGGCCATGGCCTAGCGCCATCGACCCTGCAAAGGCAGCCAGCCCCTCGACCAGTTGATCGTGGATCGCGTCGTGGACGAAGATGCGCGTGCCAGCCATGCAGTTCTGACCCTGCAGGAAAAAGGTCGCTAGCGCTACGCCGGGGATGGCGAGCGAGAGGTCCGCGTCGGGCATGACGACGACCGGCGATTTTCCGCCGAGTTCCAGCGACACTTTCTTGAGGTTGCCCAGCGCCGCCTGCACGATCCGCTTGCCGGTGGCGGTGGAGCCCGTGAAGCTGATCTTGTCCACATCGGGATGTTCGGCCAGCCGCGCCCCGGCGGTCGCGCCCAGGCCATTGACGATGTTGACCACGCCAGAAGGGAAGCCCGCCTCCACGATCATCGCGCCCAGCGCCAAGATCGACAGGGGCGTTTCCTCCGACGGTTTGATGACCACGGTGCATCCGGCGGCGAGCGCGGGCGCGAGTTTCAAAATGGCGGTGGACAGCGGTACGTTCCACGGCACGATCTGGCCCGCGACGCCGACCGGTTCGCGCAGCGTATAGGTCAGCGCTTCGGCTTCGGCCGCGACATGGCGCGGTGGGGCGATGGTCGTGCCCTCTATCCGCATGATCGCGCCCGCATAATAATCGACCATCTCGACGCAGTTGGCGACGGTCAGGCCCGCGATGAACATGGGCATGCCATTGTCGAGCACGTCGAGTTCGGCGAGCAACTGGCTGTTGCCCTCCATGATACGGGCGAGGCGGAACAGCAGGGCGGTACGTTCCGATACGGTCATGCGCCGCCATGGCCCCTCGAACGCGCGGCGTGCGGCGGCGACGGCGCGGTCGATGTCCGACGCGTCGCCCATCTGCACGGTGGCAAGCGGCAGGCCGGTCGCGGGATCGGTGGTTACGCGCGTGCCGCCATGGCCATCGACCCATGCGCCATCGATCAGCAACCGGTGCGGTCCGTTCAGGAAGGCCGCCGTTTCCGGCGCGATGGCATGGCCGTCGAAAGGCTTTGCTGCGTCATTCATCACGGCGTCACTCATACCGGCACCGTGCGGCAATCATAGTCGAACAGGCCCAGCAATTCCTCGTCGCGCATTTCGCCCAGACCAAAGCTGTTGGTTTCCTGCCCCTGCATGCGGTCGGCATTGGCGTTGGATTCGGCCTGGATGAAGCTGGCCCGCTCATGGCGTGCGGCGACATAACGGCGCAGGCCGTCTTCCACCGTGTCGCCCGCCGCCAGCGCGCGGGACAGCACGATCGCATCCTCGATCGCGCAGGCCGCCCCATGGCCCAGGAACGGCGTCATCGCATGGGCAGCGTCGCCCAGCAGCGTCACATTGCCATCCACCACCCAGTCGGGCAGCGCCTGGCGCGCGTTGATCGCCCATTTGAACAGCGGCACCTTGGCCGCCGCGCCGATCAGCGCCTGTACGTCCTCGCACCAGTCGGCATAGATCGCACCAAGATCAGCCGCGTCGGCGGGGATGGCCCAGCCTTCGTCGGTCCAGCCGGACTGGCGCGCGAAAAAGACGATGTTGAGCAATGTCCCGCCGCGCACCGGATAGCGCGTGACCATCCGCCCCGGCCCGATATGGATGCCCGGATAATCGGCCAGCGGCTTGACCGCCCCCTCCACCGGGACGAGTGCACGCCAGGCGACATGGCCGGTGAACTGGGCAGGCCTGGTTTCGAACCGTTCGCGCACGACCGACTTCACGCCGTCCGCGCCGACGATCACGTCGCCATCGACCCGGCTGCCATCCTTCAGGATGACGCTGGTCCCTTCGGTCGCCACGGCGGCGGCATTGGTGCGCAGCGTCACGCCCGCTTTGCGCGCGGCGTCGAGCAATACGGTGTGCAGGTCGGCGCGGTGGACGGTGACGTAAGGGGCGCCATATTTTGCACGCTGGCTTTCCCGGTTGATGGGGATCAACGTGCGCCCGTCCTGCCAGTGCTGGATGCGTTGGCGCGAGGGTTCAATGCCCACGGCGGCGACCGCTTCGCACACGCCGATATGGTCCAGCCCCTTCATCGCGTTGGGCGACAGGGTGACGCCCGCGCCGATCTCACCGAATTGCGGCGCGGCTTCCAGCAGGGTGACGGGCAGGCCCGCCTGGGCGATGGCGGTGGCGGCAGTCATGCCGCCGATCCCGCCACCGACAATCACGACATGTTTGGAAGCAACCATTTCTCACCATTATAGCAGAGGATCAAACGCCATTTGAACGCTGTTGCCCACTGCCACGATGAGGGACGAGATACTATCCGGTATGCGGTTAACGATGCCATCAACGGATACAGGTCTGGGTGCCGCCCGCCCATTTTTAGGGCTTGGCGGCGTAGAGCGCGTGGTGCGTCAGGATGAACAGCGTGCGCTTGTCGGGGCCGCCGAACAGGATCTGCAAGGGCCGTTCCGGCACGTCGATCCTGCCGGTTTCCCGGCCATCCGCGCCATAGACAAAGATCTGGCCATTCGCGACGTAGACGCGCCCCTGCCCGTCCACCGCGACGCTTTCGCCGCCGCGATTGGCGAAGGGTTTGAGATTGGTCAGCGTGCCGCCCGCGCCGACCGTGCCACTATAGGTGATATTCTCCGACCCGTTGGTGACGAACAGTCGTTCACCTGCTTTGCCCCCGACCAGGCCATTGGCGTTCAGGCTGTCCGACCAACGCCAGCCGACATGATTGACCGGTCCCTGTTGCCAGACGCGGAAGGCGGGCAGCGACAGGCTGCCGTCGGGAGATACATATTCGCGCGCCTTGGGCGTGCCGACGTCGCGAGCGAACATGTCGGCGAGCGTCGTGAATGTGTAAGTCTTGGGATCAAGCTGGTCCCGAAACTCGCCATTGTTCCACCAGTTGACCGGCAGCAGCGTCTTCGCCGTGCCGTTCGCGCGGACCGGCGTTGGCTGGATCAGCGTCATCTGGTCCGGCGGGCCGTTCGGGTCGATCGAATAGACGCCGGCCTTTGGTCCGAGCGACGACAACACCAGCAGGTGCCCCGATGCGTCGATCGCCAGATTGACCGGATCGAGCGCCTGATCGCGCACGATCTCCAGCCCCTTGCCCTCGCTCCAGCGATGAATGCGCTGGAACCGGCGGTCGATGAAATAGAGCGCGCCCTGCGCATCGACGGTCGCGCCGGAAATCGACCAGAAGCCGTCCTCCAGCTTTTCGACCGGCGTGATACTGGGCGAGGCGGGCGGGATGGCGCGATCGGCTGCACCGATGTCGAGGCGCGCGAACTCGCGTTCCCGCACGAAGCGTTTGGCCGTCACGTCCTCGATCGCATTGTCGAACGGATATTTGCTGGCGCGCAGGAAGGTGCCGCAGCCCTCGTCGTCGCAGGTCGCAAAGCCGCTTTCGGCGTTAATGTGGACGTTGCGGAAGCGGATGGCGCTGGAATTGGTCAGCTTCACCGCGCTTTCCTCCGGCGCGTAGGTGCGGGTGACGCGATAGCCGTGATAATTGGCGAACAGCAGGTTTTTCGAATTGCGGATGTCGAGCGAGATAGCGTCGGGACCGTCATCGACCTCCTGCTCCGTCTGCGGGGCGAGGAATTCCCAATTCTGCACATTGTCGAGGACGATTTCGTTGCGGGCATGATGTTCGACCGACATTTCATAGACATGGCCGGGCGTGCTGGTGTTGGTGACGTGCAGGCCCGATTGAGCGAAGCTATTGGGACTCCAGACGTTGGCGAAGGTGCCACCGCCACCGTCGGTCACCCAGATGCTGGGATATTGCGCGTCCAGCCGCCCGTCGGTGATGGGGTCACCCGCGTTGACGCGCAAGGCGCCCAGCATCTTGCCGTCCGCCGTCGGGGTGCCGCCGCCGCCCATGATCTTCACGTCCTCGACCAGGCTGTTCTCGCCCGACCGCCACAGCAGCGCGGAGGCACGAGGATTGACCCGCCCGGTGAAGAGGCCAAGGCCCGAGAGGATATTGTCGCCGCCCTTGGGGCTTTCCAGGATCGGCAGCACCGGTCCCAGCCCTGCATGGGCGGGATTGTCGTCGGGAATGTAGAGCTGGGTAATGGCGGGGTGCAGGCCGATCAGGATGCTGTCGGGGCGCAGAATCAGCGGGTTCGTCACCTTGTAGAAACCGACCGGGAAATAGAGGACGCGGTGGCTGTCGATCGCCTTCTGGATCGCGGCGGTGTCGTCCGCTTTGCTATCTCCCATGATACCCAGCGACCGGACGTTGACCCAATCGGCCATGGCGGGCAGGTCGCGAATGGCTGGCGCGCGGCGGGCGGGCATGGCGGATAGCGGCTGGATGTCCGCGTCGGTCCTGTAATCGCCCGTGTGGCCGAGGTCGGGGATGGCGAGGCCGTAGGAGAAGGATGCGATCTTATAGGCCTTGCCCTTGCCATCGATCATCCGGCCGCTATCGCGGAAGCGGGCGAAGACCGGGGCGTTCACGGCCAGCGCATTGTCGAAGCCGATCTGGGTGAAGACATTCTTCTCGTTGGAGATGATGACGCCCGCCTTCGATATATTTTCGAAGCGCACATCCTTGCCCCACAGGCTGTCGCTGTAACCGCGGTCGATCTCTATGCCGACCGGCGTGTTGCGGATGGCGACGTTGACCAGCGTGAGGTCCACCTCATGCTCGCGGATCGCGGCCTGGCTCTGCCCGTCGAAACTGGAATCGAGCAGGGTGAATTGCCAGGCGGGGGACGTCTTTTCGGTGACGATGCCATAGCGGCCGCCCTGAAAATGGACATTCTCCATGACATTGCCGGCCTGATAGACGCCGGCAAAGGCGGTCCCAAGACGGAACTCCATATGGCTGAGGAAGGCATGTTGCGCCATGCGGAAACGCACGCCCGCCGCCGCCGGATTGCCCGGTGCGATCTCTATATCGACATTGCTCATCGACGAATAGAAGGTGCCCGAATTGGCGTCGCGCACCACTTTGTCGCGGGGGACGATCGTGGGCACGGGGACGGGCACCTTGCCCACCCGATATTGATCGCCGCCGCCAAAGACGATCATAGTCGATACGCCCTTCTGGAAACCCGGCGTGCGGGCGCCCAGCAGGATGACCGGGCGGGTCGGCCCGACGCCATAGACGCGGACGCCCGCGGGCACGACCAGCGTCTGGCTGATGCGGTAGGTGCCCGATGGCAGGAAGACGATGCCATGGCCGGTCGTGTCGCGCGCTTGGTCCAGCGCCTGCTGGATCGCGGCACTGTCGTCCGCTCGGCCGTCGCCGCTGGCCTTCACCGTGACGGCGGTCGGTTCTTCGGGTGCTACAGGGAAAACCGATTGGGTCGCGGCCCAAGCCGGTGTTGCCAGAGTGGTCGCCGCCAATAAAGCGGCGGTCATGCTGCGTGCGATCATAGCCGACCTTCCATCTTGTTATCTTGCTGCGTCGCACGGCTATAAGGTGAGGCTGCCTTTGGCACTTGCGACCAAGGTCGTAGTTTTCATGGCCTCGGCCGGGCTGGTACAAGGGTCTGCGCCATTGCGATGCACGTCAGACCGTCGCCTACTCTACAAAAGACGTTGCTTTGCCGCCATTTGCCGATCCCCTGTCCCCAATGCCTTTGGCCGTGATCGTCATGGGAGTGAGCGGCTGCGGCAAATCGACACTGGGGGCGTTACTGGCCGACGCGTTCGCGTGCCCGTTTCTGGAAGGCGACGACTATCATGCGCCCGACGCGGTCGAGAAGATGCGGCGTGGCGATCCGCTGATGGACGAGGATCGCTGACCCTGGCTCGACCGGTTGGCGCAGGCCAGTGTGACAGCGATGGAGACATTTGTAACGGTTATTACGGCCTGCTGCGCCCCGCGGAAAAGCTACCGGGATCGGCTGCGTGCGGGCATCGGCGCGCCGGTGCGCTTCGTGCTGCTGGAACATGGTCGGGAACGGCCCTCAGCCGATGAGGTAGCGCTGGTCCTGAACAGTAGCGTGGACCAACCAATTCTTTTTAATCAATCACTTAGTTGGATATACAGCAGCTGATAAGTCACGACATCAGCCGCCGTCGCCCTTCCCATAAATGCCAGCGCATGGCGAGGGCCGCACCTTCGGCGTCCTGTGCGCGAATGGCCGCGACGATCTGGTCATGTTCGCGCAGCATCGTCGCAATCACCTCCGGCGGGCGCGACCGGCTGATATCCACGCCCGCGCGCATGATCTTGTCGACATCGGCGTGAAGCGCGTCGAAAGCGACGAGAAAGGCAGGATTGCCGGTCGCCTGCGCGATGCGGCGGTGGAGTTCCATATCCTCCACATGGGCCGGTTCGCTCGACAGCAGGGCGGCGCGCAGCAATTCCATGCCCTCTTCTACATCCGCCATGTCCTGCGGCGTTCGGCGATTGGCCGCCAGGCGCGCCGCCTCCGCCTCCAGCACGAAGCGCACTTCATAGCTGCCTAGCGTCGTCGGTAACTCGGTGGACGGCATGAAGGCGGCGAGCCGGTCCGATGGGCGGCTCTTGACGAAGGAGCCGGCGCCCCGCCGCGCCTCCGTAATGCCGTCCGACGCCAGCCGCATCAGCGCTTCGCGCACGATCGCGCGCGACACGCCGAACATTTCGGCCAAGCGCGCTTCGGCAGGCAGGCGGTCGCCCACATCCAGCGCTTCGCCCTTGATAATGTCCACAATCGCGGCATAGACATGATCGGACAGACGCGTCTGGTTCAACGGGCCATGGGCAGGGCGCGAGAAGAAATGGTTCGCCATTTTAGAAAATGCTGCTGGCGAGCAACACCAGCAACAGTCCGACGATCGCGACCACCGTTTCCATGATCGACCAGGTCTTGAACGTACCCGCCATATCCGTGCCTAGATAGCTTTTCACCAGCCAGAAGCCGGGATCGTTGACGTGGGAGAAGAAGAGCGAGCCGGCACCGATGGCAAGGACCATCCATTCCGGCTCCACGCCCGATGCCGCGACCAGCCCCTGCATGACGCCTGCGGTCGTGATCGTCGCCACGGTGGCCGAGCCGGTGGCCAAGCGGATGCAGACCGACACGCCCCAGGCGAGGATGAGCGGCGAAATCGCGCCGCCATCGGCCACCCGCACCAGCATGTCCGACAGCCCGGCCGTCACCAGCACCTGCTTGAGCGCCCCGCCAGCGCCGATCGCCAGGATGATGCCGCCAGCAGGCGTCATCGCTTCGGTCCAGATTGCATTTTGGATCGTGCGATCGGTAATGCGGCCGCCGAACAGCAACGGCAAGGCGGCGAGGACGGCGACCAGCAGCGCCACCACCGGATCGCTGACCCAGCTGAGCCAGTAGAAATGCACAGCCACCGCAGGGGGCAGCAGCGCGACGGCCTGCCCGGCCGCGATCAGGACGACCGGCAGCAGCACGGCCGCCAGCGAGCGGGCGACGGATGGGGTGGCGACATCGACCTTGACCGGATCGAGCAGCGGCGGGCTGAGCTTGACGCCGGGCGCGGTGAAGCGCGCCAGTAGTGGCCCGGCGATGATCGCGGTCGGGATACCGATGATCAGACCGTAGAGCAGGGTCAGGCCAAGATTGGCGCCCAAGGCATTGACCGCCAGCAACGGTCCAGGATGTGGGGGCACGAGCGCATGGACGACCGACAGGCCCGCCAGCGCGGGGAGCATCAGGCGCAACTTTGCGGTATCGCCATTCTGGCTTGCGGGCAACGCAGCCGCGGCGGAGGCGACGATTGGTAGCAACAAGACCAGACCGGTTTCGAAGAAGAGCGGCAGGCCGATGACAATCGCGGTGAACAGGCTGGCCCATGGCGCGCCTTTCACCCCCGACAGGCGCAACGCGGCGCGGGCCATGCCGCCAGCGCCATCGGACAATTGCAGCATCGCGCCGAGGCCGAGGCCGAGCGCGACGACCAGACCCGTACCGCCCAGAATAGCGCCTGCACCCTTTTCGACCGCCTTGGCGGTTTCTTCCATGGGCAGGCCCGCGAGCAAGCCCACGGTGAAGGCGCCGCACAGAAGGCCGACGAACGGATGCAGGCGGCCCCGGATGATAAGGAAGATGGAGAGCGCTATGCCGATGACGGCTGACAGGATTAGGCGATAGTCCGCCGGTGTCATCGCCCGAAGGCTCCGCCGTTGGACAGTCTGGTCGGGCGATGATCGACCCCGGTCGGCCGACGCAATGTTAACGTCATCCTTCTCCCCTTCTGGCTTGCCGTAATAGCGGCGCTCCGCATAAGCGTCTTCATAAAGCTGTTAGACAGATATCGCGTCTTTTCAGGATATTCTATGGTCGCGACGTCGTATATCGCATTTCCGACTTGAACCTGTCGGACCAATCCCGTTATTGTTAGCGCTAACGATCTTGATTAAGCTGGCAGGCCAAAACAGGCTGGCTGATCCAAGGCGGATCGAACAGGGAGAGGACGGATGGTCATTGCGCTGGACCTGCACGATAGTTTCGAGCAGCAGGATTTTCGACAGCCTGCAAGACCCCACGAGCCGCCTGCGCTGACCCCCACGCAAATGAAGGTGCTGCGTTGTGTCCATTCCGGCCTGTTGAACAAGCAGATCGCTTATGAACTGGGCATGGCGGAAGCCACGGTGAAGGTGCACATGACGGCGCTGATGCGCAAACTCAATGTGCGCAACCGGACGCAGGCCGCGATCGCCGCGCGCAATCTGGGCTGGCTTCGGGCAGCGTAGGCCTGGCCTGCGGCCTGCGTAGTGAAGGCGACACAGATCAGCCTATAGGGAGACAGAGATGACGATCGGTTCGCGGCGTGAGGTAATCGGCGGTCTGGGCGCGGGCTTGATGCTGGCCTCTGTCGGCAGCGGTGTGGCGGCGGCGCCATCGCGCAAGATCGGCTATGCGATCGTTGGGCTGGGCTCCTATGCCACGCGCCAGATCATGCCGAATTTCGCCGGTTGCGACCACGCCCGGATCGTGGCGCTGGTCAGCGGCACGCCTGCCAAGCTGGAGAGCTTCGGCGACCAATATGGCGTTCCCAAGACGCATCGCTACAGCTATGCCGATTTCAATCGTATTCGCGACAATCCCGATATCGATGCCGTCTACATCATATTGCCCAACAGCCTGCACGCAGAATATGCCATTCGCGCCGCCAAGGCGGGCAAACATGTGATGTGCGAAAAGCCGATGGCGACATCGGTCGCCGATTGCCAGGCGATGATCGCGGCCTGCAAGACGGCGGGCAAAAAGCTGATGATCGGTTATCGGTCGCGCTTCGAACCGTATAACCGCCTCGCCATCGATCTGGCGCGCAGCGGGCATGTCGGCCCCACGCGGCTGATTACGGCGGAACATGGTTTTCCGATCAAGCCGGGCCAGTGGCGGCTGGACAAGCCCTTGTCCGGTGGCGGATCGATGATGGATATCGGCATCTACAGCCTGAACGCCGCGCGCTATCTGACGGGCGAGGAACCGGTCGAGGTGAGCGCGGTCGAGTCCACCGACCGGTCCGACCCGCGTTTCCGCACGGTGGAGGACCGGATCAGCTTCCTGCTGCGCTTTCCGTCCGGGATCGTGGCCGACTGTATTTCCAGTTACAGCAGCGGGCATAATAGCTATCGCATCCATGGGACGCAGGGCTGGATCGGGATGGACCCGGCGACACCCTATGCGGGCCAGAGCATGACGATCCGCAAGGATGGCGTCACCGCGCCGCGCACCCTGCCCCCGGCCGCCAAGACGCAGTTTGCCGGGCAACTCGATCATTTCGCCGAATGCATCCTGAAGGACAAGACGCCGATCGTGCCTGGCGAAGAGGGGCTGGCCGACCTGCGCGTGATCGAGGCGATCTACCAGTCCGCGGCGCAGGGCCGCAGCGTCAGGATCGGCGCTTGATCACGCGCCGGACCGTGCTGGCGTCATTGGCCGCCATGCCGGTCGCGGCGATGGCCGCTGGTCCCACGAAGGTGGGTAGCGTTACGCGCCTGTCCCCGGCATTGGATCGGATCATTTCGCCATCTGCCGAGATCGAGATAGTGGCCGATGGATTCCGCTGGGCCGAAGGGCCGGTGTGGGTGCCGCAGGGCGACTATCTGCTGTTCAGCGATCCGCCCGCCAATATCGTCTATCGCTGGCGGGCGGGCCAAGGTGCGAAGCCTTTTCTGTCACCGGCCGGATTGCAGACCGCCACCCCGTCCGGCATTCGCGAGGCTGGCCTTAATGGCCTTGCCATCGACAAGGCCGGGCGTTTGGTTGCGGCAGACAGCGGCACGCGAGCGATCGTGCGGATCGACCTGCGAACGACCAAGCGCACCATCCTGGCCGACCGGTTCCAGTCCAAGCGGTTCAACAGCCCCAATGATCTATGCATCGCGCCATCGGGCACCATCTATTTCACCGATCCGCCTTATGGTTTTGCCGATGGCGATGCGCCGTCGCTGCGTGAGGTCGGCCATAACGGTCTTTATGCGCTGACGCCGGACGGCGACGTTGCGTTGCTGGATGGCAGTCATCACCGCCCCAATGGTGTGGCTTTGTCGCCTGACGGACGTACGCTGTATCTGGCCTTGTCCGACGAGACGCAGCCGGAGGTGCGCGCCTACAGGTTGGACGCCAAAGGCCGTCCCATCGGCCAGCGCCTGTTCCACGACATGCGCAGCCAGCGCGCGCAGGGGATGCCGGGGCTGCCCGACGGGATCAAGGTCGCGCCCGACGGCCATGTCTTTGCGACTGGTCCGGGCGGCGTGCATATTGTGACGCCGGACGGGGTGTTGCTGGGCATCGTCGGCACCGGCAAGGCGGTCGCCAATTGCTGCTTTGGTGCGGGCGGGAAAAGCCTGTTCCTGACATCGTCGGACAGGTTGGCGGTTGTCCCGCTTCTGTAGCGGCGGGCGTTGGCCTGAGCGGGTTCCCAACAGGCCATCATTTCCCGTCAACGCATTTTCGTATTAGAAATCGATCGGTGAACCGGTAGCCGTTGCCGATTTCGCCCCGCGCTCCGCCACCTTATCCGGCATCCACTGCATGGTGAAGCCATAGTGAAGCGGCGCGACGGGTATGCGGTAGCGTTCCAGCGGTCGGCCCAGCGGACTCCAACTGTCGGTACCACCCACGCCGCTTTGCACCGCATCGATCATCAGGCTGACATGCCCATGCGGGACGATGTCGCTGCTCTTGCGCGTACCCAGCGCGCGGCGGGACAGATCGTCATAGGGAAAGGCCAGAATGTTGGCGGATAGCGGCCGATCGCCCCTGATGCTCAGGGTCGGCCGGTTCGCGCCGCGCACCGCGAGCCAGCGCACGTCCACCTTGTTACCCGTTTCCTGGGGGCGCATATAGTCGTGATTCTGATCGGCGATGGCGCCCGCCCAGCGGCCCAGCGCCGCCCCTGCCTGACGATCCCCATAGCTTTCGTGCGGCCCCTTTCCATACCATTCGACATCGGTGAAGTCGGTCGGCATCTGGAAGGCGAGGCCGACCCGCAGCGGGTCCGGCAAGGGCGTCGCGAGCGGCGTGAATTGCGCATCCACCGCTACGCTACCGTCGCCGCGCATGCGATAGCGGCTTTCGAACCGGGCGGCGCCATCGCCCACGGCAAATCGTACGATGATGCTGGCGTCGCCGTCGCCTGATTGCACGGTCACGGCCTCCACCTTGCGTTCGTCCGATGCGGTTTTCCACACGCCATGCGTCCGGCCAACCTTGGTGCCGACGTCGTTGTCAGTCAGCGCGCGGTAGAAATTGGGCGTACCACCCGACAGCATTGGTCGCCCATCCTTGCGATAGTCGATCAGGCCGGTGGTGCGGTCAATTCGTAATTCCGCGCCAGCAGCCGACAGGCTGATGTCGTTCCCCGCGTCGCGCACTGCGACCCGCCCGGTCGCCGCCGCCGCTATTGTCGAGGCTTGCCCCGGTAGCACGAACTGGTCCCATGCCACCAGATGCCCCGCAGGCAGCAGCGCCTCCGTCCCGGCGCGGGCGCGCGCGGTCAGGGTCAGGACATATTCATGGCCGGGCTGGCGATCCTGCGGCAGTGGCACGGCCAACACGCCGTCGCTTCGCGCTGCCACAGGTTGCGCGGGCAATTCGCCCCGTGCGACCTCTATGCCGTCCTTCAACAGCAGCCAGCCCAAGTCGAAATGTGCCAGATTGCGGAAATCATGTCGGTTGAGAACGGTGAAATGCCCCGCGGCGACATCCTGCGCACGGAAGGCGATGGGTTGATAGACCTTACGCATTTCGAACAGATGGGGGTTGGGCGTACGGTCGGGCTGGATCAGGCCGTCGCCAAATTCGATATCGCCACCCGGATTGGGACCATAGAGGCCGCCAGTGCCCCAATAGGGTTCGCCCTTGTCATCGCGCGCATGCATCGACTGGTCCACCCAGTCCCAGATGAAGCCGCCCTGCAATTTGGGATGCGCATAGATCGCGTCCCAATAATCGGCCATGTTGCCACCGCTATTGCCCTGCATATGCGCATATTCGCATTGAATGAGCGGCTGGGTGAAACGGGGGTCGTTGGCATATTCGATCGTCTGGGCGACGCTGTAATACATGGGCGCGAAGATGTCGGCATAGGCGTTGGGTTTGGGCTGTTCCAACGTGCCCCAGCCCAGATAGTTGATCAGGCGTGTCGGGTCGCGACGACGGGCCTCTGCCGCAGCTTTTTCGAAGGTTGGGCCGATCCCGGCTTCATTCCCTAATGACCAGAAGATGATGGAGGGATGGTTCTTGTCCCGCTCCACCATGTTGACGACGCGGGAGATATGCGCCGCTTCCCAGGCCTTGTCATAGCCAAGCTGGTAGAGTTCGCGTTCCGCATCGCCCTTCCACCCCATTTCCATATAGGCGTGGGATTCGATATTCGCCTCGTCCATGACGTAGAGGCCATATTCGTCCGCCAGATCATACCAGCGCGGATCATTGGGATAATGGGACGTGCGCACGGCGTTGACGTTGTTGCGCTTCATCATCTCGATATCGCGCCGCATCGAGTCCATGGAGATGACATGGAAGGTGTCGGGATCATGCTCGTGCCGGTTGACGCCGCGAATATAGATGGGCTGGCCGTTCACCATCAGCTGACCGTTGCGGATCGCCACGTCCCTGAAACCGACACGCTGCCGGGTTGCCTGAAGGATGGCGCCGTCGGCATCCAGCAGTTCGATCAGCAATATATAGAGGTTGGGCGTTTCCGCCGACCAGGGGCGCACGCCTGCGATCCGATCGCCGATCCGCACCGACTGCTCGGCCTTGGCTGGGCGGACCGATGCCGACCGAGACGACAGCGTCTTATCGCCATCAAACAACGTGTATCGGACAGTCGTTGTCTTGGCGCCGGGCAGTATCTTGGCGACCACGTCCAGTGTGCCGTCCCGCCAGTCGTTCGTCAGACCGGCGCGCACCGAAAAATCGCGAATCCGGGTCTTGGGCGCGGCCATCAGGAAGACTTCGCGCTCAATCCCTGACACGCGCCAGAAATCCTGGTCCTCCAGATAGGAACCGTCGGACCAGCGATAGATGCGGATCGCGATGCTGTTCTGCCCTGGCCGCAGGAAGCGGGTGACGTCGAATTCGGACGGCAATTTGCTGTCCTCGCTATAGCCCACCTGCTGCCCGTTGACCCAGACATAATAGGCGGAGCCTGCCGCGCCGATATGCAGAATGACGTCCTGTCCGGTCCAGTCTGTCGGCACCATCACGTCGCGACGGTAGGAGCCGACCGGATTGCGATCATGCGCAATCAGCGGTCGATTGGCCGGGAAAGGGTAGGTGACATTATTATAGCGGGCCTGGTCATAGCCTTCCGCCTGCCAGTCGGCTGGCACGCGTATCTGTTTCCAGCCCGACAGATCGAAATCCTCCCGATAGAAATCGGCAGGAGCGCCATCGACATTGGGCGAAAAGTGAAAGCGCCATTGGCCGTTGAGCGAAAGGAAGCGCTTTGACGCGGTGCGATCGCCCGCCAGTGCGAGGTCGCGACTTTCGAACGGAAAGCCCGTGGCGCGGGCGGGTTCCTTGCCCCGCTCGAAAATCGCGGGATTCTCCCAATCCGGGCGGCTGGCGTCGATTTGCGGGGACTGGGGCACTACAGGACGATTTTGCGCGGAGGTCGCACCGACGGGCAGGAGCAATGTCAATATGATCAGCAGGATTGCCGTGCCTCTTCCCACCATATTACGCACCCATCCTCGAATCATGTTTCCTATTTGTCGGAGTAACATGAGGTATAGGTGTTTAAAAGTCAGCTATACCCCTGGTGAGACGACCGGTACTTGATTATTTGTCTGACAGATACGGTCTATCAAATGACCCGCCAGACCCAGAGGCGGATCGATGCGGGATAGCGGGCGCCCGTACAGACGAAGATGCTGCGGTTCAGCCAATCATAGGGTCCGACCGGCGCTATAAATTCCGGCACGGTGCGGAAATAATAGGCGGCAGGATCGACCGCTTCGCCATCAGCAAGCCGCTGCATAACGTCTGCAGGTCCATGGCGCAGACCGCGATTGCGGATCTGGATGACCGCGCCCTCGTCCGTTCGGATCGCATAGGTCGCGTCCGCGACGGTCACGCCATCCGGGCGCAGCACCTGCCAGTCGCTGCCGCCGCCCAATATCTGCCCACGGATGCCTGGTCCTTCCACCTGACCCGACAGGATGGGGATGATCCGGCGGCTGCCGTCCGGCGTTTCGCCGATCGGCATGGGGTCCGCTAATTCGGCCTGCGCGGCATAGACGAATTCCAGGCCCGGCCTGATGGCATCGGCGGGGGGATCAAATTCTTGTGTCATCAAGATGTTTTCCCTCTCCTGCCCAAAGCCGCCGACAGGCTGTCTCACGACCGACCGACGCCATCGTGCATCATGTCATTTGGCGTCTATGGCGTTAACGTGGCTTGCCACGATGGCCTGTGCGGCATCAAGGTCGAACAGCATGTCCGCATGAGGGGGCAGGTCGGCGAACATATGGCGGGTCAGGCGCTCATAATGGCTGACGAAACGACGCACTGCGTCATCGTCCATGACGCCGGGCGCGTCCTGCGACGTCAGGCGCAGCTTATGTTCCTGCAGCAAGCGATTGCGTAGAACCGCATCGAACGAGGGCGGCTTCAGCATTACCAGACGATCGATACGGGAAAACCATTGCGCATAGGATGATCCGAGCGCCCGGTTGACATGCTGGCGCCATACGCCGTCCGGGTCGTCCTCCGCCTCCAGCCTGTTCTGCGGTGCAGTCAAACTGTCTGCCCCCTGCGGGCGCGCGCCGACACACCATCCTTCGAACAGGACGACATCGACGGGACCGGATTGCAGCATCCATTCGGATTGCGGCAACCGATCGTCCAGCGCTTTGCTGAAACGGGGCAGCAGGACATCGCGACCGGCGACAAGATCATCGAGTACCGCGATGCCCAGCGCAACGTCATGCGTGCCCGGCACCCCACGCGTGCGGAAGAGCGGATGCGTGTCCCGCGCCATATGGTGCCGATCCGCCAGGCGAAGATAGAAGTCGTCCAGCGACACCGTCGCAACGGAAAGCCCGCGTTCGGGCAGCAAAACATCCGCAAGGAAACGGCAAAGCGTCGATTTCCCGCTGCCCTGGGCACCATTGATGCCGACGACCAGCGTGTGACCCGCCATCATGCGCCATTGCGCGATCCGTTCGCCCAGCGGCCGCCACCATCGATCGACCGTATCGATATAGGATGCAGGCAGGCGCTCTTGTGCGATCAGTGCCTCTATCCGATCAGTCATCCCAGGGCGTCCCGGGGTATCCGTCCTTCGCTCCAATCATCCAGATTGGCAAGCGCGCGCAATCCCATCGCTTCGCGCGTCTCCCGCGTGGCGCTGCCCAGATGCGGCAGCAACACCGTATTGGGCGCGGCGCGCAGACGAGCCGACACATGAGGTTCACCTGCAAACACGTCCAGGCCCGCGCCGCCGATCCGCCCTGCTTCCAGCGCGTCGATCAACGCACCTTCGTCCACCACATCGCCCCGCGCGGTGTTGATCAGAATCGCATGGGGTCGCATTTGTGCCAATATCGGCGCAGCGATAATGTTGCGGGTTTCCGCGCCGCCGGGGATATGCAGCGACAGGACGTCGCACTGTCCTGCCAGCGCCTGCAAGGACGCCACATAGCGCGCGCCCAGACGCTGAACGTCCTGCTCCGCCCCTGGACGACGGGAGAAATAGACAATGTCCATGCCGAAACCGAAGCGCGCCCGCTCCGCCATGGCCTGCGCGATGCGGCCGAAACCGACCAGCCCCAGCGTCTTGCCACGCAGGCTGGTGCCCAGCATATGGGTCGGTCGCCAGCCGGTCCATTGCCCGGCCCGCAATTCCCGCTCGCCTTCGCCTGCGCGGCGTGCCGTCATCAGCATCAGTGTGACGGCAATGTCGGCCGTGGCGTCTGTCAAAACCCCAGGCGTATTGGTCACGATGATGCCCGCCGCCCGTGCCGCCGCCAGATCGACATGCTCGAAACCCGCGCCATAATTGGCGATGATCTTGACCCGTCGACCGTCCACCCCCAATATGCCGGCGTGCAGTTTGTCGGTAATGGTCGGGCAGATCGCATCATAATCGCGCATCGCGTCGATAAGCGCCGCTTCGGTCAACGGCGTGTCATTGTCATTGAACGTCGCGTCATACCGCTCCGCGATTAACGCCTCGACCCGCTCAGGCCATTTGCGTGTGACCAATATCCGCGCCCTGCCCACCATGACCGCTGCTCAGCTCGCCGCCGTCGAGGCGGAGAAATAGGCGGTGAACGGATCGTCGGCCTGCTCGGGCGGCTCGCCTTCGCGCACGGTCGTCCGGCGCATGTCGCGCCGTTCGTTGAAGATATCGAAATCGCCGCCGCGATGCATGGTCGCCAGATTGTCCCAGATAACGATGTCGCCCGGCTGATAGGAGACGCCGAATATGTAGCGCGGCTGGGTCGCGAATTCGATCAGATATTTGATCAGCGCCCGGCCTTCGTCGCGCGACATGCCGACCACGTCCATGGCGTGACTGCCGATATAGATGGCGGTGCGCCCGGTCGCCTCCTGCCGCATGATCATCGGCTGGCGCGCCTTGGGGCGGCTGTCTATTTCCTCCTCAGTGATCGGGAAGCCTGCCAGCAGGCGGGAATACCAGAGCGAATGTTCCGCCTGCAACGTGCCGATCTTGTCCCGGATGTCGTCGGGCAGATCTTCATAGGCCGATCGCATATCCGCGAAATAGGTGAGGCCGCCTTCCTTGGGCACTTCATAAGCAAGGAGCAACGAATAGGCCGAGCGCAATTCCATGAAGGAGGAGTCCGTATGCCACAGCCGGTCGCCCTTCTTGTGCAGGACCATATTTTCATCGACCAGTATCTCGCCGGATGGCGTCAGGTTGCTGGCGTCGAATATCTCGGGCGTGTTCGGATGTCGGCGCGGGCGGTTCTTGACCGCCGGGGCGGTTTCCAGATGGCCGAAATGGCGACTGAAGGCGACATGGGCGGCATTGTCGAACCCGGTGCCGCGAATGACGCATACGCCCCATTGGTTCATCGCATCCTTGATAGCCGCAAAGTCTTCGTAGCTCAGCGGTTTGGTAACGTCGATGCCGGAAATTTCGGCGCCGAAGCGGGGGGTGAAGGGGGTCGCAGTCAAAGCCATGATTGGAGTTTCCTTTTTAAGGCTTGGTCGTTGCGGCGGACGCCTGAAAAACGACATGATCGGTGGGATTGATGGGTAGCGCGATCTGGCGCTTGCGGACGCGGGCCAGCAGCAGGAGCGATCCCGCGCATAGCAGCGGCGTGGCCGCCAGAAGGACGAAGAGCAGCCGGGGCTGGATATGCATCGCCAGGAGATAGCCACCCAGCAGCGGCGCGAAGATCGAGCCGATCTTGGCGATCGATGTCGCCCACCCGGCACCATTGGCGCGGATCGCACTGGGATAGAAGATACCGGCGATGGAATGCATGCCGAAATGGGTACCGCTGATCATCGCCATGCTGAGCAGGGAAAAGAGCGCCAGACCCTGGAGCGATACGGGCGCCAATCCCATGATCAGCAGCAAGGGCGCTGCCAACAGCGGATAGACGGCGATCGCAATCGGACCCAGCCGGTCGGTGAAGCGCATCAGCGCCAGTCCCGCGAGCGATCCGGCGATCGAGCTGACCGACATGATCATGGCCGCCTGCGTCCGGGTGAAGCCCACATCTTCGAAGATGATCGGCCCCCAGTTCGATTTGAAATATACCGCCATCGAACTGCCGATATAGGCGAGCCAGAGTAGCGTGGTGACCGGTCGTAATCCGCCCTGAAACAGGGTCGCGATGCGGAAATGCCGCTTTGCCGCGGAGGGCGCTTCGTCGGCGACGACGAAATGGTCCTGCTGCCTTGCGCCGAGGCCCGGTTGCAGGGTGTTGAGCGCCTTGGCGATCTTGTCGGGCGAGCGCCCTTTCACCGCGAGATAACGCGCGGATTCCGGCAACAGCATGAAGAGTAATGGGATCAGCAGTAACGTCGCGACCCCCGACAGCAGGAAAACGGATTGCCAGCCATAATGGGGAGCGAGCCAGACCGTCATCGGTCCCGCGACCACGCCTCCCAACGTATAGCCCATCATGATGACGGTCACGACGGTCGCCCGGTATCGCGCCGGTGCATATTCGATGTTGAGCGCCCAGGCGAGCGGCATCAACCCGCCCAACGCGACACCGTTCAGGAAGCGCAACACCATTAACGCCTGCATGTCCGGGGCCAACGCCATGGCCATGCTGGTGGCGCCGAAAGCGGCAACTGATGCAATGATGATCGGCCGTCGTCCGTAGCGATCGCCCAGCCAGCCGAACGCAATGCCGCCCAGCATGGCACCGAACACGCCGACCGCGAACAGTTCGCCCAAGGCAATCGCATCGGCGCCGAACCCGTCGCGCAGATAGGGGGCGACGAACGAAATGACGAGCATGTCGAACCCGTCGAGAAAGGTCACGGTCCACGAGAGCGCGACGAGGCGCATGACGAACGCATTGATCCCCTGACGCTCTATCACGTCGGTCACGTCGATCGTGACGGGGGGTGAAGGATCAGCTGCGTTGGATGTCATGTCGGTTCGTCCCGCCTTCTTACCCTACTTGCCGAAATGGAAGCGGGCGCCGACCTTGAACGCGCGACCGACCGGATCGAACAGTATCTGGTTGGTGCCGCCGGCCGATCCCGGCAGACGCGGCGGGTCGCGATCCAGCACATTGTTGACGGTGGCGAAGAGCTGGAATGTCTGGCCGTTGCCGGTGCTGACATTCACGCGCGCCGTCAGGTCGAGATAGAAGCGGCTGGGTACGCGATTATTGTCGACGCTGTTGGGTGAGGTGACGGAATAGCCATCCTGGTCGGGTCCGACGAAGTTGGTCCAGTAGATGCCCGACGGGATATAGCGGCCATGGCCGGTCAACTGGAACTGCCCCATCGTCCATGTCACCACGCCGTCCAGCACATAATCGGGAACGCCCGCCACCGTGCCGGTGCGCACGCCGGTCTGGCCTGCACGATCCACCGCACCCAGCGAGTCGACGGTGGTCAGTTCTTTCGTGATGTTCGCGATGAATTGCGCGTTCAGTTCGCCCAAGCCGCCAAGCGGCTGACGATATTGCAGTTCGATGTCGTAGCCGCTCGTCTTGAGCGCATTGGAATTAAGGATGACGTCGCGCACCTGCAAAATCTGGTTATTGGCGTCGCGCGTGATCTGGCTACAGAAATTGGTGGCGCCTTGCGCGCAACGGTTGACGAGCGTCTGCGCGCCCAATGCGCCGATGGCATCCGCCACCTTGATGTCGTAATAATCGACCGACAGGCGCATACGCCGGAACAGACCACTGCGCGGCGCGAAGACGACGCCCGCGGTCCAGCTGTCCGCCTTTTCCACCGACAGGTCGGGGTTGGAGCCGGTGATGACGAAGGGGTTGGTCTGCAACCCGCCATTGAGCGGATCGGACAGACCGATCGAGCGGAGCGTCTGCGGCCCGAACAGTTCGAAGATATTGGGCGCCCGGATATCGCGCGATCGCGTACCGCGCAGACGAAGACCTTCCACCGGTTCGTAAACCAGCCCCGCCTTCCAGGTCGTGACCGATCCCGTCGTGCTATAATGGGTACGCCGGATCGCGCCGTTGAGATCGAGCGCATAGCCGACCGATGAAGCGCGCAGCACGGGAACAGCGATTTCGCCGAACGCTTCCTTCACCGTGACGCCGCCCGACAGCGCAGACCCGTTGAGCGAGTAGAAGCCGTTCGCCGCGGAAATCGGATCGGCGATGCCGTCCACCGTATCCCGGCGATATTCAGCACCGATCGCGACCGTCACCGGCCCTGCGGGAAGATCGAACAACGCGCCGCGCAGATCAACGCCCGCGACATGCTGTTCATTGACGGTATGTTGAAACCCATTGCCGGTAATATAATCGACCGAGGCCTGACTGAAGCGTCCTTCTCCGAACGGATTGAACGGGACGCAACCGGGATCATTGTTGTTGGGATTGGCGTCGGCATTCACCCGGCAGACGACCTGCCCGCCCGACTGCACCGCATCGACGGCCTTCAGCAGATTGGCCTGATTGACGAGGTTGGTGGCGCGCTGCGTGAAATTGGTGCGGCCATATTGGTAGAAGGCGTTGACCGTCCACTTGTCGCTAAGCTTGGCTTCCATGCCCAGCACGCCGCGATAGGTTTCCGTCGTGGATGTGGCACGGCCGGGACCAAGGTCGAACGCGGACTTGCCCAGGATGAAAGACGCGACGCCGTTGGCGTCCATCGCCGATGCTACGGAAGCGGGGATGAAGGGGTTGTCGCGCTTGATACGGCCCATTAGCGTGCCGTTGAAGTCACGGAAGATCGCGCCGTCCACGGAGCCTTTCACCCGGCCATAGGATAGATCCGCCGTCAACGTGACATCATCGGTCAGATCCGCCGTCAACGCGCCATAAGTGGACACGCGTTCCACCGGCACTTTCAGCCGCAGGGCGGAAATGAAACCATTTTCCCCCTGCCCTTCGCCGCCCAGCATGAACAATGGGCCGACCAACGTCCCATATTGGAAACGTCCGGGCGTTCCGTCCTCCAGGAATTTGGTGCCGCGCAACGGATCGGTCGCCGTCGTGCCGATCGCCTGTCCTGCGGCATTATAGGACCGATTGATCAGGCCGCCCGGCGACATGGTCGATGTATTGACGCCAGCGACGATCAGATTGGCGGGCAAGCCGCCCGCCCCGGGCGCCGTGTTGCCAAGGATCAGTGTCTGGCTGTCGCACCAGCTCCGCGTCGTGCAATTGCCCATTCCTTCGAGCTTTTCATATTCGACAGCGCCGACGAAATGGATGCGATCAGTCAATTTGATGCCGCCCGACAGGCTGGCGAACAGGTTGCCATCATCCCCGCGCTGAGACATGCCGGCCGAAAACTCGCCGTCCAGCCCTTCCTTCTTGCGGTCGAGGATGAAGTTCACGACCCCCGCGACGGCGTCCGAACCATAGGCCGCCGAAGCGCCGCCAGTCACGACGTCGACTGTGCGCAGCAGCGATGACGGGATCAGGTTGGTGTCCACAGACCCTTGCGTCGTGCTGGGCACGAACCGCTTGCCATCGACCAGTACGAGCGTGCGCTGCGGATCAAGGCCGCGCAGGTCGAGCAGGCGCGCGCCGATATTGCCGCCCAGATTGGCTTGCGCGGCTGGACCGCTCGATGCGCGAAAACTGGGCAACTGGTTCAGTGCTTCACCGACATTGTTGATGCCCAGCGCGTCCAGGCGTTCAGCACCGATCGACGTCACCGGTGTCGGCGCGTTGAAATTGGAACCGAGGCGAGTGCCCGTCACCACGATGTCCGTTACCGCCACGGTGGGGGATGCTGTTTCGGTCCTATTCTCTTCGACCGGTTGGGTTGCCGACGGCTGCGCGGCGGTAGTCGATTCCTGGGCGGCGACCGTTAGCGGACATGCCGTCATGGCGGCCGCCATCATGGCCAGGACACTTGCGTTCGTCCGCATAGACTGCGTGTTCAATCGCATCTTCACATTCCCTCTCCTGGCCTTCTGATGTGGCCTCCGGTCAATTTATGTATCTAGGTACATATATTGTCAACGCCCCCTGATCATTTTTTAGAAATGGCGGAAATTTGGCGTCTGGCCGTGGGTCGCGCGGGCGGCTAAGCAGGTTTTTTGGGCAGAAATCGCATTGCCCCGGTTTTCAATGGGAATGGCATGGCCTCTGACACTGTAAATCCGGCGGACCCGTTCGACAGCACGACGCCCCAATATCGCGCCTATTTTCCCGAAGGATCGCGCGACGATGTCGAATTCCGGCTGACCCGCATCCTGTCGCTGTCGGCGCGTCGCTGGGGCACCCATGTCGAAAGCCGGATGATGGCGGCGACTGGCCAGTCCCGGGCCAGATGGCAGACCCTGTTCGTCCTGCGGGTCGCGACACATCCGGTGACGACATCCCTGCTGTCGGCGCGTCTGGCGATCCAGTGGCCGCCACTGATCAGGACGTTGAACTCGTTGGAAGCCGATGGCCTTATTCGCCGGACGGAAAATCCGAGCGATAAGCGATCCCGCTATATCGAAATCACGCCAGCGGGCATCGATGTTGTCGAACAGGTCCAGCCGATCCTGTCCGACATCCGATCGTCCGTATTCGCCAAGCTGAGCGAAGAAGAGATGGGCATGGCGACGCGCGTGCTGGAGATGATCGTCGCTGGCATAGCGGACGCGCCAGACGCCAGCGACGCCTGATCCAATCGACCTATTCACTCTTTGCATAGGCCGACCGGTTGAGCGTGATCGGTAACAACTTTGCGGATCGACGAAAAACTGCGTGGCGGATAGTCGGGCTTTCGCCATCGTCTTGATCGCGCATGTTCATAGGTTCCTCTTGATGTCGAGGGGAGGCTTATGATGACGATGCCGATTATCGAACGGCGCCAGGCTCTTGGCCTGTTGGGGGCAGGCGCCATGATCGCAGGCGTGCAATCGCCCGCCGCTTTGGCAGCGACGCGTGGCAAGCTGGATATTACGTCGCCCAAAGACCAGTTTCTGGCCTATATGAAGATGCGCGGCTCGTTGGATGAGCAGCTGGTGATCAGCTATATCAGCGGCAGCTATTTCGGAGTCGTCGGCTCCGAAGTCACGCCGCTTTGGGATGTGATCGGCGTCACCTTCGCGCGCTTCAAAAAGCGGAGCGACGGTGGATTCGATGCGGTGACGGGCGAGATCGCGCATTTCCTGGATCCAAAGACGGGTGAGGCACCGGGCGCGTTCCTGATCCCCTATACAGGCAAGACGGCGGTCGATCCGCGCACCAACCTGCCGCCCAATCGCATCATTCTGAAGCCCACGCTGCATATGGAAGTGCCCAAGATGATGCCCGGCACGGTGATGGATCATGACATTCGCGCGCCGGAAGTCCGGGGCGACGATATCTGGTTCAAGGAAGTCAGCCGCGTAGCCATGCAGCCGCCCGGCGCGGGGCAGCCCTTCCGCTATAGCGAGATGATCACGATGCACGCCCGGGTCAGCGATCTGGAAAAGCCAGACCTGCCGCGTGTCCCGTGCGAGGCTAGTTTCGCCAATGTCGTGGCGTGGCGGCCATGGATGCAGATGGGCGATCATCCGGGCCATCTGATGGCGACGGGCACCGGCCAATTCGGCGTGCCGATGGATTTGCTGCCGGAAAAATGGACCCGCGCTACCCGCGCGAAATGGCCTCATATCCTTGACGATCCGTCCGCATTGGTCGAGCCATTGTGGAAGACGATGTAGCATAACGGGCGTCATGCAGCCGCCCTGTCGTAAGGGCGGCCGCTTTCATCCGTTGTCAGGGCTTGGGTTGGGGGATGGGACGCCGTTCGCCTGCTTGCCACTTGATCCCGTCGATCAGCAGGTTAGGGAGGATGCTATTGTCCCATTCGGGCTTTGCCGGCGGACTGTCGCCGATGCGCAGGGCAACCAGCTTGGCGGCGCGAGAGATATAAACGACCTGGTCGGAATTCCCGTCGAACAGGAACAAATCCTTGTCGCGATAAGGCGCGGAATGCAGCACCTGCGGTCCCGGACGGCCCGGCGCGCCGAAACCGCGCCGTTCCGCATAGGGTCCGGCCACCCAGACACCCATGCCATAATGCGGATTTTGCGGCGTGCCGGTCGCCATCGCATCGACATAGCCCTTGGGCAGCAAGCGCTTGCCGTTCGCGACGCCATCGTTCAGCAATAATATGCCCAGGCGCAACCAGCTTTCGGCTGGCAATGTCATGCAGCAGCCCGAGTGGGCAAGGCCGCCTGGACGATCGACCCAAATTTCGCCACCCATAGCCCCGATCGGTTGCAGGATCTGCTGGCTGACGAACGGACCGTAGCGGGTTCCGGTCGCCCGTTCGATCACCAACGCGACCAGTTCCGACACGGCGTTGGAATAGCCATAATAGGTGCCGGGTTTATGCGTGAGCGGATAATTATGAACGATCTGCCAGCCATGATCGGGGTCGATATAGGCCCGGTTCAACGGATTGTCCGGGTCCGGGCTATAGTCCTGCTCCAGGAAGCCCGAGCGCATGTCGAGCAGATGGCGCAATTGCATCGTCGCTTTCGGCGTGCCGCTCCATTCCGGGATGAAGTCCGTCATCGGCTGATCGAGCGATTTGATTTTGCCGAGCGCGATTGCACGCCCTACGGCGATCGCGGTGAGCGGTTTGGACAGGGACTTGGACACCATCTGCGTCTTGCTATCGCTGCCCCGGGAATAGTCGGCGCGCTCCATCTTGCCATCGCGCCAGACCAGGAAGGCGCGGGCATTGCTCGCGGCGGCATAGGCGGCGGCCTGATCCAGCGCTTGCGGCGCGATCGTTCCCTGCGACGGCGATACGGCAGGGATCGAGCGGTAGGATTTCGCGCCCGCTATTGGCTCCATCGGATCATAGCTGGTCATGACGCCACGATCGCGCATCAGCGCTTCGAACCGTTGTTTATACAGCGCTTCCCATGCGGGCGTGGAGGCGGGATTGCGGAGCGGAGCTGGTGCTGCTTGATTCGATTGGGTGACAGCAGCACTGGCGAGGCAAAGCGCGCCGACGGCCAAGCCGGCTTTCAAAGATATGCTAACTCGAAACAGCGTCGCCATCGAATATGCCCCACAAAAACAGTTGTCTCATGTGTTCACGACGCTGTCCGCAGAACAAATTGCTCAACGTAAATGTCCACCATGCGATCAATCGCCAGAATATAGAGTCCATATGCCGGATTTGGCGCTCGAACATATAAACGACCAGTTGCTGCGTGAATGCTCGCACCGATACGACATGCCCAACGGCTGTTCGTTAAGGCGCGCCATTATTCTGCAACGCGGTCAGGGGCAATATCAAAAAATGATGCTCAAGCATCATCAACGGGGAAGACATTATATGAAGATAGCAAAGACGGGCCTGGGGGCAGCGTCGCTCAGCGGTATCATGATGGCTGCGCTGGCCTGGCCGAGCGCGGCGGCAGCGCAGGTCGACATGGCGGCCCAGGAAGGCGGCGCCTCCGGTGAAATCGTCGTAACCGCGCGGCGGCGTGCGGAAAGCGTTCAGACGGTACCGATCGCGATCACGGCGTTGACTGCCGAAGATCTGGCCGAACGCAATATCAACAGCCTGAGCGATCTGTCCAATTCGACACCTGGCGTTGCTATCACCAATATTTCCGGCGGTACGCTGACCAACATCTATATTCGCGGTCAGGCGCCCGCCAATACGACCAACGATTTGAACGTCGAAGCCAATGTCGGCGTGTTCATCGACGATATCTACCAGACCAGCCGCAATACGATCGACATCATTTCGGTGCTCGACGTCGGTCAGATCGAAATCGCCAAGGGGCCGCAAAGCGCGCTGTTCGGCCGATCGACCTTTGCCGGCGCCATGTCCATTTCCACCCGTCGCCCGGCCAACACGCTGGAAGGCAATGTCCAGGCCACCGTCGGCATCGATGAGGATTATCGCCTGCGTGGTTCGCTGTCCGTGCCAATCGGCGACAAGATCGCGCTGCGCGTCGGTGGCGGTTACATGACCTATGACGGCTTCGGCAAGAATTCGGCCGATCCCGACGACAATCTGGGCGGCACCAAGAAATATGCGTTCACCGGTTCGCTGGAGTTTCGACCCACCGAAGAATTGACGGCGCGCCTGTCCGGTTTCGTATCGCATTCCGAAACGGAAATGTCGGCGGTCAGCGGTTTGCCGCTTGGCGATTTCAATTGCGGGTCGTTGAATGCCGCAACCGGTCTGCGCACCATGTATTGCGGCGAGTTGAAGGCCAAGAAGACCAGTTCGATCACCGCCGACGCGCCCGACACGGTGGCGGATGCGCGCCAAATCGCCCTGAACCTCAACTGGGCGCATGATGGCGTGTCGGTGACGAGCATCACCGGCTTTACCGAAGCGGAAAACCGCACCTATAATGATTATGACATGACAGCCGAAGGCACGTTGTTCGGCGTCTGCACGCTGGGCGCCAGTTGCCTGACGAACGGCGCCTACAGCCGCCTGCAGCGCGTCAACCTGCTCAGTTCCAATCGTGAACGGGTGCGCACGTTCAGCCAGGAAATCCGGCTTCAGTCCGACAACACGTCCCCCTTCCAGTGGATCGTCGGCGGAAGCTATTTCAATTCGCGCATCCCGCTGGCCGGCCTGGGCATCGCGACGGACGGGTCCAATCTGGCCCCGAACGAACGGCTGGTCCAGGTGAGCCAGACGACGACCCCAGCGGCCACGGGCGTCGGCGCCTATGACTTCACCGCCAACCCTTTCATCTCGTCCAGCCTGTCCAACTCGCTGTACAGCACGTACACGACGGCCAGCACCCAGACGATGTCGATCTTCGGATCGCTGGGCTATCGCTTCGGCGACCTGCGCATCGGTGCGGAAGGCCGGTATAATATCGACCGCAAACGCGCGCAGAGCTTCTCCATCTCCAACCCGCTGAGCCAGCCGGGCCTGCTCAAGGGCATTTCGGACACGTCCACGCCGGACGCCGGGCAGTTTCCGGTCGCCAGCGCGCATTTCGCCCGGACGTTCGAGAGCTTCGCTCCGCGCTTCACGGTGGATTATCAGGCTATGCCGGACATGTTCTTCTACGCGACGGCGGCCAAGGGCATCCGTTCGGGCGGGTTCAACACGGCCAATCCTGTCAGCCCCACGGGCATCCTGGCCGACGAAGTCTCCTATGAGGAGGAAACCAACTGGACCTATGAAGCGGGCGTCAAGAGCCGCCTCTTCAACCGTGCGCTGCTGTTGAACGCATCGGTATTCCATGTCGATTGGTCCAATGCGCAGGTGTCCGCCTACACGCTCAATCCCACGACGGTGAACCCGACGCGGATCGTGCGCAATGCAGGCAATATCAAGACCACCGGTTTCGAAGTGCAAACCGAACTGACGCTGGCCGATTATTTCAAGGTCGGCGGTAGCGTGGTCTATACCGACCCCAAGTTCCAGGCAGGCGCCTATGATGCATCGATCATCACCCAATGCGTCATCGGCACCGGCGCTGCCGCGACGGCGGCGCCCGGTTGCCCCGATGTCATCCTGATCACGACGCCGAGCGGCACGCGTGCGGTGACGTCGCTAGAGGGCAAGCGGCCGCAGCGCGCGGTCAAGCTGTCGTGGAACCTCCACGCCAGCATGGACGTGCCGCTGTCGGACGATTGGAAGTTGTTCACGCGCGTGGACGTCAACCATAGCGGCGACGCGCCGTTGAACCTGCCCAACACCGCCTATTTCGGCAAGCGCACGCTCGCCAATGCGCGGATCGCGGTGGAAGGCAGCCGGTACAGCATCGCGCTGTGGGCCAACAACATCTTCGACAAACTCTATGCGGCCAATTCGATCGCACAGCCGCGCGCGGGCGTGCCCTTCGCATTCAGCGTGCCGGAAATCTACCAGGGTGAAGGTCGCCGGGTCGGGCTTACGGTCGGCGCGAAATTCTGATCGTCGCAGATGGATCGGGGGTCGGGCAACCGGCCCCCTTTTTTGGAGAATAGAGGATGCTGTTCGATTCGATCCAGAATGCGGTGTCCAGGCGCGGGGCGCTGGGCGGCCTGATCGGCCTAGGAACCGCGGCCGGAATGGCCCCTGCTCTTTCGGCGCAAGCAGCGCAGGCCAGCGCCAACCCGAATATCCGTCCGCTCGACATCATGGACCCGCGCGACAATCTCTACGGCTTTGCCAAGCTGTGGGGGACGATCGGACCCAAGGCGGTGAAGTCGGGCTATTATGGCGTGCAATATGCGATCGTCGGGTCGAAGCGGGCGATGCCGGTGTTCGGCTATTATGGCTTCGGCAACAACCGCAATATCATCCAGCCCGATGGTTCGGTTAAGGTGCTGGGCAAGGAATGCGGCTATTTCACGGATCTGGCGACTGGCGAGATCATCGACCATTGGGACAATCCCTGGACCGGCGAAAGGGTCGAAGTCTTTCCGTTTCTCAATGACCGTTGGCGCGGCACATTGGGGCTGGAGCAGAAAGTCTTCAAGGTCGGCGATGGCGAGACTGTCAACAACGACATGGGCAAGGGCGCCAGCGCCAAGGGCGCGCCGTTCCGGCTGCCCTGGAACCGGGTTGGCGACCAATATCTGCTGGGCTGGGACTATGCGCATGAATATACCAACCCGGTAACACCCGAAGGCTGGCCCAAGGCGTCGAGCGGCGTGCGCGCCAATCCGTCCGAACATTTCGTGGTGTTCACGCCGACGGACGAGATTGACGATCGATCGCTGCCGTCGGCGCGTTTCCATGCAGGCTTCACCCGGCAGGGACCATGGTGGCCGTGGATGAAGATGGGCCAGAGCGGCGTGCAAGGCGTGCTTATGGGCCGGATGTTTAGCTACAAGATCACCGGCACGGTAGAAGACATCCCCAAGGTGGTGTTGAAGCGTATCGAGCGCGATCGGCCCGACCTGCTGGAAGAGCCGACCGATGGGCCGGACGAAGGCGTGCGCGGTACGCTGGAAGCCTATGCCGAGGACGTGCCGCCCGAAACGCGGGGCTATGTCTCGCCCTTGGCACAGCAGCGGCAAAAGGCGCTGGAGGCAGCGAAGAAATAAGCGACCGGCGACGCGCATGACAGGAGATTGCCGCCCTCCCCTGCGCCTAGGCGGGAGCGATCGACTTGGTTTGCGCGTCGCCAATGGTGACCTAGTTGCAAGGAGAATATCGTGGGTCTGACACGGCGCGATTTCGGCATGGGGGCAGCGGCGCTGGGCGTGACGCTGATGGCGGAGCGGGCCAGCGCAAAGGTGGGCAGGCCCAAGGACGTCGATGTCATTATCCTTGGCGCGGGCATGTCGGGCCTGAACGCAGCCTGGTTGCTCGAACAGCAGGGATTGAAAGTTCTGTTACTCGAAGGGCGCGAACGGGTTGGCGGGCGCGTGTTCACGCTGATGGATCAGCCTGGTTATCCCGAAATGGGTTTCAACTCGATGGGCGAAGGCTATGGCCGCGGCATCGATGCGGCGAAGCGGGCCGGGGTGGAACTGGAAAATGTCGCGCCACGCTTTTACGTCGGGCCGCCCCAGGAACTCTATCTGGATGGCAAGCGCATCACGCAGGAGGACTGGGCGACGGCGTCGATCAATCCTTTCCCCGATCGACTGAAAGGATCGATGCCGTGGGAAGTGGTCAACAAGATGGTGTCAGACCATAACCGACTGGCCGATTTCAACCTGTGGAACGACCCGTCGAACGCCGGACTGGACATCTCGCTCTATAATTTTCTCAAAGCGCAGGGACTAAGCGACGCAGCGATCCAGCTTGCGACGGTGTCGCCCTATTACGGCACGTCGGGCTATGATGTGTCGGCGCTGATGCTCGAATATAATGACGGGTTCATCAAGGGGCAGATGGCGGTGGGACCGCGATCGCTGGCGGTGAAGGGCGGCAATATCAAGCTGCCAAAGGGCATGGCGACACTGCTGAAAGGCGACATCCTGTTTGGCAAGGAAGTCGTCGCAATCGATAATCTGGCGGACAAGGCCGAAGTGCGTTGCGCGGACGGATCCGTCTATGCCGCCCCGCGCGTGATTTGTTCGCTGCCCTTTTCGACATTGCGCAATGTCGCCATCCGTCCAGGCCTGAACGGTCCGCAGGCGATGGCGGTCGCCGAGTTGAAATATCAGCCGATCAGCATCGCTTTCCTGACCGTCACCGAACCCTTTTGGGACCAGGATGGCCTGTCACCGGCGATGTGGACCGACGACCCCATGGGCGTCGTGATGCCGCAGCGTTTCGGGGTCCACCCCAAACAGATTACGGGCCTGATGATCCAGGCGCGGGGGCATCTGGCGCAATATTGGGACCGGTTGGGCAAGGAAGGGGCGCTCGCCTTTGCGGTCCGGCGGCTCGAAACCCTGCGCCCTGCTGCCAAAGGCAAGGTCAAGGGCGCCTATCTCCACAGCTGGACGGCGGAGCGGTTCAATATGGGCGATATTTCCTATTTCGGTCCCGGCCAGATCGCAGCCTTTGCCCCGACCATCGCCAAGCCAGCGGGGCGATTGCATTTTTGCGGTGAACATACTGCCGTCAACGCGCGCGGACTGGAAGGCGCGCTTGAATTGTCCGAGCGGGTTGCGATCGAGATTCTTTCGCTATGAAAACCCAGATACAGGATATCTGCATGCGCGCCTTGCTCATTCTGGCGGCCTTCGTCGCCACCCCCTGTCATGCGCAGGCCGGGACGTTCGATGCGACACCGCCGCCGCCCGCTCCGGACTATGCGCAGCCGCTCAACTGGGCAGCGCGTCCCGATGCGCCGAGTGCCGCCGCCACCGTGCCGACTGGCGCAACGCCTGCCGTCAAGCATGCCGCTGCGGCGGTTTTCTACGTGCATCCCACGACATTCCGTCACGATGTTCAGTGGAATCAGGACGTTGCGGATGCCGCCACCAACCGCTGGACCGACGCCAGCGTCATCGCGCGTCAAGCCTCCATTTTCAACGGCTGCTGCGACGTCTATGCGCCACGGTATCGGCAGGCCGTCGCCCGATCGGTCGGCGCATTGGATGGCGAAGGGGGCAAGGCCTTTGCCCTGGCCTATTCAGACGTCGAACGGGCGTTCGATGCGTTTCTGATCGCGATCGGGGACAAGCCGTTCATCCTGGCGGGGCATAGTCAGGGTGGCGCGCATATCGCGACGCTGCTGGCCAGACGCATCGACGGCACCCCGCTGTCAAATCGGATGATCGCGGCCTATGCCATCGGCTATAATCTGTCCGATGGTGATTTCGGCAAGACCTACCGCAGCCTGAAGACCTGCGATCGTCCCACCCAGACGGGTTGCGTCGTGGGATGGAACACGGTCACGCGCGATGCCGACCGGGCGATGCTGGGCGGCTTGATGACGCAGCGCTACGTCACATTGCATGGCGACGATGCGGGCAAGGCTTTGTTGTGCATCAACCCGCTGACGTTCGATCGCAGCAAGCCCGCCGCGCCCAGGTCAGCCAGCCGTGGCGCGGTGCCGGGGGCAGCGGATGCGTCCCCGGTCGCCCCATTGCGCAAGGGGCTGGTCGCTGCCGAATGCCATGACGGTTTCCTGGTGGTGGACGCCGATCCTGCGCTGGACATGAAGCCGCTGCCCGGCGGCAGTATGCATTTTCATGACATGGGCCTGTTCTATGCGGACATCCGCGCCAACGCCGTAGCGCGGGTCAAGGCCTATCTGCGCACGCATCGGTAATGGTCAGGGTTAGCCGGTTGCGCCTGTGCGCGGCAAGGACGCGAGCGCTATCTGCTTGCCGCCCGTCTTCGTCGCAGGCCGGGCGATAAGGTCAGCGAGCAAGGCGGCGTTGCGGGCGAAGTGATGGCCGCCCGGCACCATGATCGTCGTTGCGACACCGTTCGGGATGGTCGGACAAGCGCTGTCGCTTTCCTGTGCGCCCTGGATGCACCGTATGTCCATGTCCCGCAGGCGCAGGATCGCGGGGATCGTCGGCAAGGCCTGCGCGGAATCCAGGTTGAGCCAACTGCTGAGATGGAACTGGAAATCGGCCGTCGGGCTGAGGCCCAGCAGCGACAGGCTGGCGATATGCGCCCTGGTCGCCGGATCGAGGGTGCCGACCATGGCGGGCAGCGTATCGGCGCCAAAGCTGTAGCCGATCAGCATGACCCGTGGGCGATGCCAGGCGGTGCCGTAGGCCGTGATGATGCGGCGCATATCCTGCCCCGCCTGCGCAGGCGTCCGCTGGCTCCAGAAGTAGGACAGGCTGTCGACGCCCACGACGGGCACGCCTTTGGCCGCCAATTGTCCGGCGACATCGCGGACCAGCCCCGTCCAGCCGCCATCACCGGAATAGAAGACCGCCATGACATCGTTGCGGGCCGGGCCGGTCGGTGGAACGATCGTCAGCGGCAGGTCGGTCGGCAAGCCGGTGCCCGCTACGGCCGATGGCGCCTTGTTCAGCATCGGCGCCAGCGTCGCTATCAGGCGTGGCGTCATCTGCGGGGCGTTGAGGGACGCATGGTCGGCATCGGGCAGCGCGATGAAACGGGCATGGGGGATGGCGGCTGCGAAACGGCGCGCGGTGGTGAAATCGACCACCGTGTCGCGCGCGCCCTGCAGGACGATCCAGGGGACGGTGATCCGGCGGTTCGGTGCGAACAGCCATCCCCGCGACGGCGTGGCGATCGGCCGGGCGGCAAAGCCGGGCGCACGGCACCACGGCTTGATGCCGGGAATATCGGCACTGAACCCAAGAGATATGACGCCGCGATAGGCGCCGTCTGCCCATTGCGACAGGCTGGCATAGGCGACCGTCGCGCCTGCCGAATAGCCCATGATGACCGGCTGCATATAGGCGCGCACGCCCGTGCGATGTTGCACGTCCCGCGACAATGCGACCAACGGATAGTTGGGATTGATGCAGCGATTATGCCCTCTTTGCAGCGACCGCATGAAGGTGGGTGTGGAAATGCCGGCCACCAATATGCCACGCTGCGCCAGGCGACCCGCCATGGCGGCGATGCTGCCGTTCCAGCCGCCGTCGCCCGACAGAAAAATCACATTCGCGCGCGGGGCGCCGCCTGGACGATAGACCCTGATGCCGCCGAAGGGGGCCAGATAGTAGGAACTGATCGTGACACTCTGCGCGGCGACCCTTCGTCCCGACGCCAGCACCGGCGCGGTGACGCCGGTCAGGATCAGCCAGCCGCCGACGAATAGGACGATGATACTCCGAATGATCCTGCGCATGATGCAGCCCCTGTTCAATCAGGTCGGCATCCTACGCGTCGGCACCTGTTCCCGCTTTTACGGCTGGATGACAGTTTCGTCATTTTCATGGCGCGACGCCCGGCTGCCGCTGCCGATCAAGGCCTGCAAATCCATCAGCGTGCGAGGGAAGCCCAAGCCTTGCGGTCCTGCGACGAAGCGGCCTTCCCATTGGGGGAGAATTTCTCCTTATAGGCGCGCAGGCCTTCGAAGCCGTAGAAGGCGTTGCCATGTTGATACAGAAGGCCGCCCAGGCGCGACCAGAGGGGGGCCAGCCTGCGTGCCTCCAGACCCGATAGCGGCGCCATGCCCAGGTTGAACCAGCCATAGCCTTGCGCCTGCCCCCACTGCATCAGCCGGACGAACAGAAAATCCATCACGCCATAGGGCATGGCTTCGCGATGGCGCATCAGATCGACCGACAGTTCCGACTTGTCGGCCGTCTTCCAGATGTTGGCGAAGGCCACGATCCGGCCCTGCCAGCGGACCACCGCACAGTCGAAATGGGCCATATAGGCCGGGTCGAAGCGACCGACGCTGAATCCCTTTTCCCGATGGCGTTTGAGCGCGAGCCATTCGTCCGAAATTTCCGAAAGTTCATGCATGATGGCAGACATATCTTCCACCGGGACGATGTCGAAAACGGCGCCATCCCGCGCTGCGCGGCGTTCCGCATAGCGCAGGGGTTTGGCGTCCGGCCCGTCAAGGGTGAAGCTGGCGAGATCGACATGCGCTTCCTCGCCATATTTGGTGATTTGCAGCCCGAGTTCGATCGCCAGCGGGAGGGCGGCCAGGCTGATCTGGTAGAGCAACAGACGCCCCTGCGCCGCGTCGGCCTGTTCCCGCAGGGACCAGAGCAGGTCGCCCCATTCCGCCTCCACCCCGACGGGATCGCCCATGACGATCCAGCTATGGTTTTTGATCTGATACATCAGGAAGGCCCGGCCGCTGTCCGACAATAGGAACCGCTTGTCGCCGGTATAGGCGAGGTTGGCGTCGGTGCGTTGCGCCAGGGCCATGGCTTCGGGGGTCGGAAGGGCCGCCGCATTGGCGTCAAGCCGCGCAGGGGACGCGGGGCGAAACATCCACAGGAAGGCGACGATCGCCAGCAGGACGATGACGGCAAAGCTGGCGCGCAGGAATCGCGACGCGTCGCCATGTTCGGCAAATTCCCACCACAGGTCGTTCTGATAATCGACATGCTTATAGGCGAACAGGCCGATCCAGATGGACAGGCCCACCACGATCGCCACGGTCGCGAGCCATGCGGGGGTGAAGGCTTCGGCCAGAAAATGGGTGCGGCGATAGAAGGCAAGGCGCGTCCATTGCAACGCGCCTGCGATCAGGATCATGATGGAGGCTTCCTCATAATCCAGCCCCTTGAGCAGGGAAAATAGCGCGCCCGCCACCAGGAGCAGGCGCGTCAGCCAGAAAGCGCCGTCCAGCCGCCGGTACAGTCCGGCCGACAGGATCAGCAACGCCGCGCCGATCAGGCTACCGGCCAGATGGGACAGTTCAATGAACGGCTGAGGCACGATGGTCGACAGGGTGGCGGCGCGCCCCGCGATCGTGGGCAGGGAGCCGGACACCAGCAGCACCGCGCCGCCCAGGAACACCAGCGCCGCGATCATCGTGGGCGCGAGGACCGAGGCCACGTCGCGCATCCCGTTCAATGTCCGGGCAATGGGGGCGTGCCAGCGGCGTCCTTCCTGAAACAGGATGATCGCGATCGCCACCAGCAACGGGGCAATATAGTAGATGAGCCGGTAGGCGAGCAGCGCAGCGACCATTTCGGGACGATCGACGCCGGGCAAGGCGATCAGCATCACCGCCTCGAACACGCCGATGCCGCCGGGCACATGGGTGATGAGCACGGCGATGATCGCCAGCACATAACCCATGAAGAAGAGCGGCCATTGCGCCGGGCCGACACCGGGCACCAGGATGAAGAGCGCGGCGCTGGCCGCCGCCAGATCGATCATGCTGATGCCGATCTGCGCCAGCATGGCGGGCGCCGGGGGTACGGGGGCGCTCCATCCCCGCAGCCGCAAAGTGCGGCCGCGGCGTCCGGCCCAAAGCAACAGCGCCGCCATCGCCAGCAGCAGAACGATGCCCGCCAAGCGCAACGGCCCGCCCAACCCAGCCAGTGTGCCGATCGCCAGCACTTCCGGTCGCCAGGCCAGCATCGCACCTGCCAGAACGGCAATCCCGCCCCAGAAGGTGGCGCTGGCGATCATCACGACGCGCGCTATGTCGGCCAGGCTCAACCCCGCCGCGCTATAGACCCGGTAACGCGCCGATCCGCCGGTGAGCAGCGACAGGCCCAGATTATGGCTGAGCGTGTAGCTGGTGAAGGACGCCAGCGCCGCCGTGCGCCACGGCAGGGGTCGCCCGATCGCCCGCAGCGCCAGCACATCGTACAATGTCAGCGTCAGATAGCTGATCGCCGTCAGGCCAGCGGCGGCGATCAGGGCGGAGGCGGGTATGGCGCGCCAAGCGAGGCGCACCTGGCTGAGATGGACGTCGTGCAACAGGTGGCCGAGCGCCACCAGGCCAAGCGCTGCCAGCGCCAGCAGCACGCCGATCGACAAGGTGGTGCGGTGACGCACCCACCAATGGGAAGATGGGGCGGCGTCCGTCATTGCCATATCATCATCCTGCCTGATGGCGTGTCCATATCTGGCTTTTGCACATCCACGTGCCCAGCAGGCAACCGGATATCTTCAATCTATTGGGATCGATCTGACGAATGACGGACGAAAAGCTGCGACCCATGTCGGGCACATAGACGCGCCCTTCCCACTGGCCGGGGCCGCGCGCATGATAATCCTGGAGCAATTCGGTGCCGACCAGATGGGCGACGCCTGCGTCGGCGGCGTCGGCCAGCGCCTGGTCATCGGCCCAGCGGACCCAGCCGCACAGGCCGCCCCGGCACGCGCCGGTCGTCACCATGACCGAGCCATGCGGGTTCATCCAGTTGCCTTCGATCGGCACATCGGCCATCGCGGCATGGGGTGTCAGCGCGCAGGCGGCGATCGACAGCAGGGCCAGGAAACGCATGGCTCAGCGTCCCGCCAGCAGATGGACGCGCTGCATGGCGGCGTGGAGCGCGCCATAGACCGCATCCACATCGCGGTTCAGGCGGTGCCCGCCCGGCAGCGCGATCGATCGCACATTGGGCTGGTGCAGCAAGGGACACAGGCTGTCCGTTTCCTCCTGCCCGTAAATGCACAAGGCCGGGGTCCAGACCAGTTGCCGCGCGGTCGGCAGGGCGTCCGACTCGGCCATGGCGAAGGTGAAGATTTCCGCCGGGGACGCACGATATTCGACCGTTGCGCCCGGCACAACGAGCGCGACCATCCCAATCGCCCGCCGATCCGCAATCGGCAGATGAGCGAGTGCCACGTGCAGCATGTCCGCGCCATAGGATTGGCCGATCAGCAGGATATGCGCCTGCGGATTGATGAGGCGGGCCTGCGTCAGCGCATGTTCCAGCAGCGCGGTCGCCTCTATCGGACGCCGGGTCGTGCGGAAATAGTTGAGCGAATTGACGCCGACCACGGGAACGCCGTCGTCGACCAGCTTGGCCGCGACGCGTGGCCCCATCCCGACGTTGAAGCCCATGTCGCCCGACCAGAGGATCGCCACCGTCCCGCCCGGCTCTGCGCGATAGGCGGGCGGACGCAGCGGCGTGAACAGATCGTCGCCCAGATAGCCGATACGCACGAAATGCACGATCATCGCCGCCAACAGGCAGACCATGATGGCCGCTATCGCCCGCCCTGCCCCTATCCGTTTCATGCGATCTGACCTTGTCTCGCGCCCTTGCCATCTTCGTACAGCGTCTTGCGCGCATCGGGCCATCCGTTCGCTGACTGCCGCATGAACTTTATGTCATGTCCCCGCCAGCGCAGCGACAGGGCGACATTGGTAAGGAAGGGCATGATCTGGTCTTCCCGTTCCTTTTACGCGGCAGCGTTGGCGTTGGCATCCGTGCCGCCGCTATTGTCGGCGCGGATCGCCGGGCCGCCATCGACCCCGGTCGTCGTTGCCGACGGCATCGGGCTGACGCTGGGCGAGGATGGGGGACGGCGGATCGTCGTCACCAGCCTGCGCAGCGGCGGGCCGGCCGATCATGGCGGCATCGCGGTGGGGGACAGGCTGGAGCGCGTGGCTGGTCATCCGGTGGCTGGGTTGAATGCGATGCGCCGCACGATCCATGCGCACCGCCCCTGTGCAATGACGCTGACATTGAACCGCGACGGTATTTCCTATGACGCCAGAATCTGGCAGTGCAAGGGACGCGCCGGGACCGGTGTGAGACGGGCCAGCGCCCGATAGAAGGATTGCGCGATGGGGCGGAAGATATTGCTGGTCGAGGATGACCGGACCACCGCCGAGTTCATCCTGAAGGGGTTGGCCGAACATGGGCATGTCGGCGACCATGCGGACAATGGCCGCGATGGATTGTTCATGGCGACGGACGGCGGCTATGACGCGATCATTCTGGACCGGATGCTGCCGGGCATGGACGGGCTGGCAGTGCTGGGCGCGTTACGCGCCGGGGGCATCGAAACGCCGGTGATCCTGTTGTCCGCGCTTGGCTCGGTCGATGATCGGGTGACGGGCCTGACCGCCGGATCGGACGATTATCTGGTCAAGCCGTTCGCCTTTGCCGAACTGCTCGCCCGGCTGGAATTGTTGATGCGGCGGCGGGGCAGCGGCACCAGCGTGGAAACGATATTGACGTGCGACACGCTGCGCATGGACCTGTTGAAGCGCGATGTGCGCCGGGGCGGCCGCGCCATCGACCTGCAACCGCGTGAATTTCGCCTGCTGGAATATCTGATGCGCCATGCAGGCCAGGTGGTGACCCGCACGATGTTGCTGGAAGGCGTGTGGGATTATCATTTCGATCCCGGCACCAATGTCATCGACGTGCATATCAGCCGCCTGCGTCGCAAGATCGATGGCGAGGGCGACGTCGTGCTGATCCAGACCGTGCGCGGCGCGGGCTATCGGTTGGGCGCATGAGCCGACGGGCGATGGCCTTGCGCGCGCCGTTGCGCTGGATACGATCGTCCCATGCGCGGTTCATCGGCCTGATCCTGTTGCTGGAGTTGGTATTTGGCGGCGCCTTGCTGTTGTCGGTGACGCAGTTGGTGCGCGCCAATCTGGACGCGGCGGACAGCGCGATCGCGGTCGATACCCGCGATACGTTGCTGGCGATCGGCCGGGATGAGGGCCAGCAGGCGCTGGAAAGCGCGGTGACGCAGCAGGCGCGCGAGGAAAGCGATTCCGTGCTGCTGCTCGCCCAAGCGGACGGCCGCCGGATTGCGGGCAATCTGTCGGGCTGGCCGCCCGTCATCCCGGCCCGCAGCGCCGGGATCAAGGCCAGGCTTTATCGCATCGGCGACACCGATCCGATGCCATTCGCCATTGCCGCAGCGCGATTGCCCGATGGCCGCCGCCTGCTGGTGGGGGAAAGTACGGACGACAGCGACCAGATCCGCCAGACGGTGGAAGGCGCGTTGTTGACCGCGCTGTTGATGGCGTTGCCGCTGGCGATCGTGGCGGCGTGGCTGGTGGTGCATATCATCGACCGCCGCATCGTGCACATCGCCGAAACCGCCGCATTGGTCGGATCGGGCAAGATCGACCGCCGTGTTCCGCTGGACGGATCGGGCGACAGTTTCGATATGCTGGGCCGCACGATCAACGACATGCTGGACCGGATCGGCGGTCTGCTGGCCGAGTTGCGGACGGTGACGGACAGTATCGCGCATGATCTGCGATCGCCGCTGACCCGGCTGCGCGCGCGGATCGATCGAGCGATGCTGGCGGACAATCCCGAGATTTTGCGCGAGTCCATCGACGGCATCAGCAAGGAAGCGGACCAGTTGCTGGCGATGCTGGCGACGGCGCTGGCGGTGAGCCGCATGGAAGCGGGCATCGGGCGCGACCGCTTCACGGAAACAGACCTGGCGACGATGCTGATGGATATCGGCGAATTATACGAGCCGTTATGCGAGGATCAGGGGCGACTGTTGACGGTGGACATAGACGGGCCTGCGACCCTGCCCGTGCATCGCGAACTACTGGGTCAGGCGCTGTCCAACCTGATCGACAATGCACTGAAATATGGCGAAGGACCGATGACGCTCTATCTGACAGAAGATCAGGACAGGCTGGTGATCGGCCTGAAGGACCAAGGCGCCGGGATCGCGCCAGAGCAGGAGGCCGAGGCGATGCGCCGTTTCGGGCGCCTGGACCCGGCGCGAGGGACTGCGGGCGCGGGCCTTGGCCTGTCACTCGTCGCGGCGGTGGCGCGGATGCACCAGGGGTCCGTGCGGCTCGTGCGGCATGACGACGGTTTCGCCGTGGAGATGCTGATCGCGCAAGGTGGATAAGGCCAGCGATGGGAGCCGGGCAGCGGGCAACAAGGGACGTCCCTGATGCACCGGCTCCCTCTGGGCTGGCTTACTTGCTGGCCGGCTTGGTGGCGGCGGTCGTGGTCGTCGTGGTGGTCACCTTCTTGGCAGCCTTGTGCTTCTTCACGACGTGATGCGCAGGCTTGGCGCTGGCGGTGGCAGCCGAAGCGGCGAACGGCGTAGCGACAACGGCCAGCGAAGCGAGGCTGGTGAGGATCAGGCGAGCATTCATGGGTCAACTCCTAGATGGCTGCGGTCCATCGTGGATCGCCTGCCCCTTATGGCGGGCGGCGCCCTTCGGCAGGGTGACGGCAAAATGAACTTTTGGACAGGGAAGCGCGTGAGGTAGTTTCCGGACCGAAACCTATTGCACGGACGCTCCGGTATGAGCCGCGAAAGATTTCTCCCGGCGTTGACTCGCCAGATGATGTAAGCGATGTTATCGCTAACATAAAGATGCGTCCATAAGGGAGAGAGGATCAGACATGGGCTTTTTGCGTTCCTGCATCGCCGCTGCATCGTTGGCGCTGGTCTTGCCGATCTCCACAGCGCGGGCCAACAATCCGATCATCCAGACGCGCTTTACCGCCGATCCTGCCCCGTTCGTGCATGATGGCGTGGTGTATCTCTACACCAGCCATGACGAGGACGACACGCAATACGGGTTCAAGATGCTTGACTGGCGGCTCTATAGTTCGACCGATATGGTCAACTGGACCGACCGGGGCGGCGTCGCGTCGCTCAAGACCTTTCCCTGGGCGGTGCAGAGCAATGACGCCTGGGCGCCGCAGGTGATCGCGCGCGACGGCAAATTCTACCTCTATGCGCCGATCAGCGTGGCCGGATCGCCCAAGAATGTGATCGCTGTCGCGGTCGCGGACAAGCCGGAGGGTCCGTTTAAGGACGCGATCGGCAAGCCGCTGATCGCGCCGGGCAATGGTTATATCGACCCGACCGTGTGGATCGACGATGATGGGCAGGCCTATCTTTACTGGGGCAATCCCAGCCTGTGGTACGTTAAGCTGAACCGGGACATGGTGTCCTATTCCGGCCCGATCCAGAAGGTCGCCCAGCCCGCCGACTATCAGGAAGGGCCGTGGTTCTACAAACGGGCGGGCCATTATTATATGGCCTATGCATCGACCTGCTGCCCAGAAGGGATCGGCTATGCGATGAGCAACGGGCCGACCGGGCCGTGGGTACATAAGGGCAAGATCATGGACCCCAGCCCGCACTCCACCGGCAATCATCCCGGCATCATCGACTATAAGGGCAAATCCTATCTGTTCGGATTTCATTATGAACTGAATTTCGACCAGACGCCGATCCATCATGAGCGGCGGTCGATCAACGTCACCAGCTTTACCTATAATGCCGACGGGACGATCCCCAACCAGCCCTGGTGGGATAGCAAAGGTGCGGCGCAGATCGCGCCGGTCGATCCGTACAGACGCGTCGAGGCTGAGACGATGGCCTGGACATCGCGGATCAAGCGCGACCGGGACCGGCCCTATGACTGGGCGCCGGGCGTGTTGACGGAGCCAGGCGATCCGGGCGGGATGATCGTCACGCGCACCACGAACCGCAGCTATATCAAGGTAGTGGGCGTCGATTTCGGCAAGGCGGGGGCGAAGCGGTTTGGGGCCAGCGTCGCCAATGCGCTGCCCGGTGCGACAATCGAGTTGCGGGTCGATGGCGTGGCGGGGCCGGTGATCGGCACGCTGGCGGTCGAGGCGACCGGCGCAGCGGGACAGTGGCAGGAGCAATCGACCAATGTGTCCGGCGCAAGTGGGGTGCGCGACCTATTCATCCTGTTCAAGGGGAAAGGCGATCACGACCGATCGCTGCTCGACTTCGATTATTGGCGCTTCGCCAAGTGAGCCGCAGCATGATGACGCCGCTGGGGATGAGCGCGCTGGCGGTGTTTCTGGCTTTGACGCCTGCATGGGCGCAGGCCGCGCCGCCGACCGGCCTGGATAAATTGGGGCAGATGCAGGCGCTGGTCCCGGCAGGGGACGCGGCGTTTCATTTTCGGAAGCTGCGCAACGGAGTGCAGTTTCGGCTGAACGGCGTCACCAAGTCGGTAATCTTCTATGCCTCCACGGTCGTGCGGGTGAACGCCAATCTGGGCGCATCCTATTGGACGCAACGCAGCCTGGTCGTCATTCCCGAACCCGAAGCGGTGCCGTTCACCGTGCGCGAGAGCGCCGACAGGCTGGAACTGGTCGGGCAGAAATTGCGCGTGAGCATCGAAAAAGCGACGGGCGCACTGTCCTATCATGATCCGTCCGGGCGGCTGCTGACGCGGGAGAAAGCGGATGCACCGCAGTCGATCGAGAAGCGGACCATTTCCGACGCGCCGACCTATGAAGTGGAGAACAGCTTCACGCTGCAACCCGATGAGGGGATTTACGGGTTCGGCTTTACCGCCGATGACGAAGTCAATCGGCGGAACAAGGAATTGCTGCTGGTGCAGACCAATGTCGGCATCATCATCCCGGTGATGGTGTCGACGCAGCGATACGGCATCCTGTGGGACACCTATTCCCAGATGCGGTTCAAGGATGATGCGCATGGCGCGCGGCTGTGGGCGGAAAGCGCGCCGGGCGGCGTGGATTATTATTTCATGGCGGGCGATCCGGCGGCCAAGGACACGCTCGACAGCGTGGTCGGTGCCTATCGCTGGCTGACCGGTGACGCGCCGATGTATCCCAAGCAAGCGTTCGGCCTGTTCATGAGCAAGGAGCGTTACCCAACGCAGGACCGCATCGTGGAGGTCGCGAAGACCTTTCGCAAGGAAGGCTTCCCGCTCGATTATATCGTGCAGGACTGGCAATATTGGGGCAGCGACAGGGACGGCACATGGTCGGGCATGATCTGGAACCCAGAGCGCTTTCCCGATCCGGCGGGGATGAGCCGGACGATCCACGACCTGCATATGAAACTGATGGTGTCGATCTGGCCGTCCGTCGGCAACGACACGCCGCTGGCGCATGAACTCGACCAATATGGCCTGCGCTTCAAGCCGCTGCACTGGATTTCCAAGCAGGCACGCGTGTACGACGCCTATAGCGCCAAAGGGCGGGAGATATATTTCAAGCATATCAAGTCCGGCCTGCTCGACAAGGGCGTGGACGCGCTGTGGATGGACGGGACGGAGGTCGAGGTCAGTTCGGCCATGTGGAACCCGGTCGACAATGTGCGCGACACCAAGGCGCTGGGCAGCAATGCGATGGGCGATTTCACCCGTTACCTCAGCCCCTATTCGCTGCTGACGACGCAGGGCACCTATCAGGGCCAGCGGGCGACGAGCGACAAGCGCGTGTTCACGCTGACGCGATCGGCCTGGGCCGGGGCGCAGCGCACCGGCGCGGCGTCATGGTCGGGCGACATCTATGCCAGCTGGAGAACCTTCGCGCAGCAGGTGGCAGGCGGCGTCAATGTGACGGTGACGGGCAATCCCTACTGGACGCAGGATACCGGCGGATTCTTCGTCAGCGATTTTCCCGGTGGCGAGAAGAACTCGGCGTGGCGCGAACTGTTCGCGCGCTGGTTCCAATATGCCGCGTTCAATCCGATCATGCGCGTGCATGGAACGAGCGTGGAGCGGGAACCCTATATCTTCAAGACGCTCGACCCGCCGGTGTACAGGGCGCTGCTGGACATGGTGAACCTGCGCTATCGGTTGCTGCCCTATATCTATAGTTTGAGCGCGCAGGTGACGGCGGATCGATCGACGCTGATGCGGCCGCTGGCGATGGATTTCCCGGACGATCCGGCGGTGCGCAACATCAATGACAGTTTCATGTTCGGATCATCGCTGCTGGTGCATCCGGTGACGCGGGCGATGTACAATATCCTGCCATCGCTGCCGACGGTGGTGCCCGCGCAACATCTGCGCACGGCGAACGGCAAGCCGGGGCTGGACCTGAGCTATTATGAGGGCGAGAATTTTCAGACGCCACGCGGCAGGACGGTGGACGCGAAGATCGACCATACATGGCCCGATCCGCCGCTGGCCGAACTGCCGCAGGGGTTGACGTCGCTCAGCCATTTTTCCGCGCGGTGGGAAGGGACGCTGATCGCGCCCGAGGATGGCGAGTATGAGATCGGGCTGAACGGCAATGACGGGATGCGGCTGTCGCTGGATGGCAAGGTCGCGATCGACGAATGGACGCGCAGCGCGACGCGCACCCGCACGGTCAAGCGGACGCTCAAGAAGGGCGAAGCGTTGCCAGTGCGGCTGGAGTTTTTCCATCCCGAGGGTGGGCGCGTGTTCCGTTTCGTATGGCGCACGCCAAGCGAGTTGCAGCGGGACAAGGCTGCAATCCATGCGCCGCGTGATCTGACGATGCGCACCTATCTGCCGGTGGGATCCGACTGGTATGATTATTGGACCAACCAGCGATCGCATGGCGGGCAGACGGTGGCGCGCGAGGCGCCGCTCGACATCATGCCGCTCTATGTGCGGGCGGGGTCGATCGTGCCGATGGGACCAGTGATGCAATATGCGACGGAAAAGCCGGACGCGCCCTATGACGTGCGCATCTATGCCGGGGCGGACGGGCGCTTCACCCTGTATGAGGATGATAACGAAACCTATGCCTATGAGAAGGGGCAGTCGGCACGCTACGATCTGGCGTGGGACGACGCCCAGCGGACGCTGACGATCGAGGCCCGGAAAGGGACGTTTCCGGGGCTGGTGCGGCGGCGGACGCTAAACGTCCAGGTGATCGGTGTGGGAACAGCGGCGCCGATCGATCGAACGGTCGCCTATGACGGCACACGTCAGATTGTGCGTTTCTAGCCCTTAGCGATGTTGGTCGCCGTTCGTACTGAGCGGTGCCAAGCTACTTTGTTACGCTCGGCGACGTCCTTCGGACTTTACTCAGAGCGGAGGGGGGCATCCCCCTGCTCCCGTTTATGCCGCCAGCCGTCTGGCCTCTACGGGGCAATCGACATCGTCCACTTCGTCGGTATGCACGTTGAAGCTGTTCAACCATACCGGTCCGAAGGCGGTGGTGAGCGCAGTGTCCGCAGCGTCGCGTCCAGCGGCCATGAGGATACGGCCGATGCGGGGCACGCGATGGCGAGCATCGAAGCTGTGCCAGGCACCGCCTAGATACACTTCGAACCAGGCGTGGAAGTCCATGGCGATATCCACCGGGGGAATGCCGATATCGCCCAGATATCCGCTGCAATAGCGCGCGGGAATGTTCATGCACCGGCACAGCGCGACCGCCAGATGCGCAAAATCGCGGCATACGCCGACCCGTTCCTGATGCGCCTCATAGGCTGTGCGCGTGGATCGCGCGAACTGATAGCCGTAGGTGAGGTGCGCATGGACATAGTCCACGATCGCCTGCACTCGCGGCCAGCCGGGTTGCGTATTGCCGAACAGCGCCCAGGCGATGCCGGACAGGCGATCGGTGTCGCAATATCGGCTGCCCAGTAGATAAACCATGATTTCGGGCGGGAGCGTATCGGGCGAATGCTGATGCGCATCATATACCTGCCGGTCTACCTCGCCGCTGTCCGATACGATGAAGTCGCAGGATAGCGTGACCCCGCCGGGCGGCACCGTCAGGCGGGTGCAGATATTGCCGAAACTATCGACATAATCCTCCATATCGACGCGCTGGCTCGTCACCACCTGATGCGGGGTTACAAGGTCCGGGCGGCGGCTGGGATGCAGATTGAGCATGGTGACCATCGGGGTCGCCACATTAGCCATGAATGCTATTTCGTACCCGGCCCGAATGAACATCCCGGACTCCCTATGCTGGTTTCCATTCCGCCCCGATCGTCCATGCCAAGGCTATCCCTGATTTCGAGGGAGCGCGCGGTGGATGGCAGCGCTTCGGAAGCAGCCGTCGTGTTGAAAGCGAATGCGCGCTTATTCGTTCCCTGCAGCGTGCGATCTTTTGCCATTCTCATAGATGGGTCGCGTGATCCGACGGCCGCGAAAGCCCGGTACGATCCCTTTACGGTCGCGTGACATTTATGTGACAGGCGCGATATTTATATCCGGCCGTGCAACTCTCCCCCGCCCCGCCTGTTCTGCCGCAGACCATTTTGATGGTCACGGAACAGAAATAGGGATTTGAAAATGAAGAAGTTTCTACTTGCCGCCGCAATGTGCTGCGCCCTTCCGATGGCAGCGATGGCGCAAGAGACCGCGCCTGACGGCACCGACGCTTTTGGCGTGGAACCCTATGTCGGCATTCTGGGTGGCTATCATTCCTTCGACAAGGACAGCGAATTCGGGTCGCCCTTCGGCGGTCGCATGAACGGCGCGCTGATCAGCGGTATCGCGGGCGTCAACATTCCCCTCGGCCCGGTGTTCGTCGGCGCTGAAGGCAATGCCACCAAGGGCTTCAGCGACATCGATTGGGAATATGGCGTTCGTGGCCGCGTCGGTGCACGCGCCGGCGAAAGCGGCATGATCTTCGCGTCGGCCGGCTACCAGTGGGTGAACGGCAAGCGCGGTTATAGCGACCAGAAGGACTGGATCTATGGCGTCGGCGTCGAAGTCGGCCCCAAGGACATCGGTCTGGGCGGCATCACCGGCAACAGCGGCGTTCGCATCCGTCTGCAGATGGAAACCTATGATTTCGACAGCCTCCGTCCCATGGGCGGCGTCGTTTTCCACTTCTAAACGATGATGAAGAGCCCGCCGCCAGCAATGGCGGCGGGCTTTTTTGTGCCTGCGTCACATGCGCTATCGCGCTGTCAGGTCAGCGACAGATCGACTGGCGGCAGGCCGTAATAGTTGGACACGCGGTCGGCATAGGCCTGATTGAAATCAGGCGCATTGTTCGACCAGCTGGGGCCGCCTTCCAGCAAGCGGCGGTCGATCGTCACGATATAGCCGTCCGCTACATGATCGTAGGACAGCATCTGGAACGGGATGGGATAATAGCTTTTCCCGAGGCCCAGAAATCCGCCCAGGCTAAGCACCGCATAGGTCACATGGCCGTTTCTCTTGTTGATCATGAAGCTGTGGACCGATCCCAGCGCATCGCCATCGCGGCTTGTCACCTTGGTGCCATCGACCTTGTTCGACGCGAGCAGCAGGTTGGTGGGGACGGTATCGGATTCGGTCAGTTTATCGTCGGACATGGGCTGTTCCATTCTTAGGTTTGATATATGTGGCTCAACCGGCCCAGCTGGCGGCGAAGGCGGGAGAGGCGAGGAAACTGGAAGGCTGCGGCGATGTCGGTGGCGGGTCGCAGACGCCCTCTTCGATATAGCGGATCGCCGATTTCAGGCCGCTGCGGGAGAAGGGCTTGGGTATGACGCCATGGCCGCCGGCAAAATCATCGGGTATTTTCTTAGGGTTGGCGGTGACGAAGACGATGAAGGTATCGGGCCAGCGCTTCGTGATGAGACGGGCGACGTCGATGCCGCTGGTTTGTCGCGCCAGCTGGATATCGACGAACGCCAGATGCGGTGCGATCGAATCGGAGAGGGCTTCGACATCGAACAGCGATGCGGCTTCGGCCACGACATGATGACCGATATCCTCGATCATTGCTTCGATATCCATGGCGAGCAAAGCCTCGTCTTCGACGATCAGGACGGACAGGGGCGGTCGGGGGCGTTGCATGGTCATAGCTCCACGGGGAAGGTGATGCGGACCTGCGTACCGGGATGGGCGGCTTCCCACGCCGCCTGTGCGCCGACCTGTTTGGATAGTCGGGTTATGAGTATGCGGCCCAAGCCATCGACATGCGTTTCGGACATACCGGGACCATCGTCGGCGATCGCGATGATCGCCTGACCATCGACTTTCCTGGCGCTGACCGACAAGGTGCCAGATCGTCCGGCGGCAAAACCATGTTTGATCGCGTTCGTCAGTATCTCGTTCAGGACCAGCCCCAGCGATGCTGCATGGCCTGACGGCACTTCGATCGGCTCGACATCGACGGACACGGCAAGATCGTCGCGCCCGCTGGCACCGACCACGTCGGATACGAGGTTGGCGGTGAAGGCGCCGATGTCGAACCGCGACACGTCTTCGGACTGGTAGAGGCGACGATGGACCGTCGCCAGCGCATCGATACGCTCCAGCATCGCTTCGATCTTTGCGGTGATCGCCGGTTCGTTGATAGTGCGAGCCTGCAGGCGCAGCAAGGAACCGATCATGGTGAGATTGTTCTTAACCCGGTGATCGACTTCGTGGAGCAACAGCGTCTTGGCCTCCAAGGCGTCGTTCAATTGCGCGGTGCGCCGATCCACTTCGCGTTCGATTTCGTTATGCCGACGATTGATTTCCGCCTGCGCATCGATACGTGACGATACGTCCAATTGGGAGGCGAAGAAGAACTGGATTTTGCCGTCATCATCGCGCACCGGGCTGAGATAGAGGGCGTTCCAGAAGGTCGATCCATCCTTGCGGTAGTTGAGAATATCGATCTCGATATTCGTGCCCTTGCCAATGGCTTCGCGTATCTGCGTGACGGACGCGCTGTCCGTGTCCGGGCCTTGGAGAAAGCGGCAGTTGCGGCCGATAATCTCTTCCCGATCGTAACCGGTCAATGTCTGGAAGGCTTCGTTGCAGAAGACGATGGGATTGTCTGGCTGCGACGGGTCCGTGATGACCATGGGCATCCGGGTCGCACGCACCGCTGCGGCGAATGGATCGCCTCGTCCCAGGTCATGCTTGACTATCTGGGTCAAATGCCAATCGTCACGCTGTTCCACACCGTCTCCCATCAAAGACGCAAACATGCGCTCCTGAAGGGGTAACCCTGACCTGTATCAAACGTTCCGGATGTCGCCAGCAATGCTCCGGAAGTAATGCCATCGCTATAGGCGCTTATACTCTATGCGCTCGGCCACATGGCCAGCGTGGTTTCCACCAGCTGTTCCAGCTGCGCAGGCGTCGCGCCGCCGCTGGCCTGAACGCCCATGCCCTGGATGACGGCGGTCAGATAGGTCGCCATCGCGGCAGGCTCTACTCCGGCAGGCAGATCGCCTTCCGCCTTGGCGCGCTCCAGCCGCTGCACCAACGCCTTGTCGGAAGAGGCGCGGCGCGCGATCACGTCGGTCTTGATGGATTCGGCCTGGGTGGTGCAGGCGACCATGCTGATGACGCCAAGGCAGGCGCGCGGATCATTGCCGCCGGTCTGGATTTGCAGCGTGCCGCGCAGCAGCCGTTCGGCCACGCCCCGCGCGGTGGGTTGCTCCAGCGCGGACCGCATATAGCAGAGCTTGTCGCGTTCGTAGAGGTCGAGCGCCTTGTGGAACAGCGCTTCCTTGTTACCGAAACAGGCATAGAGGCTGGGTTTGGTGATGCCCATCGCTTCGGTCAATTCGGCCAAGGATGCGCCTTCATAGCCCCGGGTCCAGAAGACCTGAAGCGCAGCCGACAGGGCTTCCTCGGGATCGAATTCCCGGGGGCGTCCTCTCGTTGCGGATTCGACTGCCATTTTCATACCATTCGGTATATAGTGATGTCGACGCGATTGTCCAGATTGTCCCGCAGGGGGCTACCGCCTGATCTTCGCATTTACGATATATCCATATCCATGAATTTATGGCACCTGTCCCTTGTTCGAGGGAGAGAAATGCATGTCCATAGCCACCACCCATGTCGGTAGCCTGCCGCGCGGCGACGCGCTGACGCCGCTGTTGTTGGCCCGTGACAAGGGCGAAGCCTATGACGCCGCGCTGTTCGATACGACGGTGCAGCAGGCCGTGTCCGACGCGGTCGGTGCACAGATCGATGCGGGCGTGTCCATCGTCAGCGATGGCGAATTGGGCAAGGTCGGCTATTCCACCTATATGATCGAGCGATTGTCGGGCTTTGGCGGGCATATCGACCGGAAGGTCGCCGCAGACCTCGCTCCGTTGCCGGAATTGCGGCAGAAGCTGGCGGCGATCATGGGGAGCCAGGAGTTTACGCGTGCGTCGTGCATCGGGCCGGTGCGGCTGGTGACGCTGGAGCCGTTGCATGACGATATCCGTCGGTTCAAGGCTGCGCTGGCCGACCAACCGGATACCCGCGCCTTCATGAACGCGGCGTCCCCCGGCCTGATCACCGCCTTCCAGGTCAACCGCCATTATCCCAGCCATGAAGCCTATCTGGCCGATCTGGTCGATGCGATGCGCGAGGAATATGAGACGATCGTCGCGGCAGGATTCGACCTGCAGCTCGATTGCCCCGACCTCGCCATGTCGCGCCATACCGGTTATCAGGACGCGAGCGAGGACGAGTTCGTCAAGATCGCGGCCGCCAATGTCGAGGCGTTGAACGCGGCGACCGCCAATATCCCGGCGGACCGGATGCGGATGCATATTTGCTGGGGCAATTATGAAGGGCCGCATGATCATGACATTTCGCTGGAGAAGGTGATCGACATCGTGCTGGCCGCCCGCCCGGCGACCGTGTTGTTCGAAGGCGCCAATCCGTGCCACGAGCATGAATGGACGGTGTGGCGCGACGCCGCCCAGCGCGGCGTGTTGCCGGACGACAAGATATTGGCCCCCGGCCTGATCGATACCTGTTCCAACTATGTCGAACATCCCGAATTGATCGCCCAGCGGATCGAGCGCTTTGCCGGGATCGTCGGCAAGGACCGGGTGGTTGCCAGCACCGATTGCGGGTTCGGCACCTTTGCCGGATATGGCAAGATCGATCCGGCGGTGACGTGGAAGAAGCTGCGGTCGCTGCGCGCCGGGGCGGACTTGGCGGATGCACGGCTGTGACAGAGGACGATCGTCGCGGAATTGAGCAGGATTGCGCCCGGCTGGTTGCGCTCTATGCCAATCTGAATGACGCCGGGCGCTGGGAAGATGTTGCTGCGCTTTATGCGCCCGATGGTCGCATGGCGCGCCCGACCGCGCCCGATGAATGGACGCAGGGGCGCGAGGCGATATTGGTCGCTTTCCTCGCCCGGCCCGCGCGCACGACGCGGCATGTCTGTTCCAATGTCGTGATCGACGTTTTGAACGACAGCGAAGCGGTAGGGGAAAGCGCCATGCTGTTGTTCACGGGCGAAGGCGCGCCGAAAGTCGGTTCCTTTCACGACCGTTTCGTGCGCATAGAGGCAGGCTGGCGCTTTGCCGAAAGACGGGGCAGCCTGACTTTTTGATTGCCGCGATTTTCGAGGCGACGGATGCTCCGATCCGGCTCGAAATCGCTTTGATAATTGGGGGTTCGCTCAGTCATGAATGGCACCACGCCGTCCACCGTCAAATCGGCGATGCGCACCATCGACATCATTGAATATGTCGTGGCGCGACCGGCGGGCGTGGTCGCGCAGGAGATCGCCGCGGGCCTGGCGATCCCGGTCAGCAGCCTGTCCTATCTGCTCGCGACATTGGCGGAACGCCATTATCTGACCCGCGAGGGGCGGCGCTATCTGCCCGGACCCGCGCTCGACCGGCTGGCCGCCCCCCGGATCGCCATGTCGCTGGCCGACAAGGTGCGGCCGCTGGTCAAATCGCTGCGGTTGCAGATCAACGAAACCGCATCCTTCTTCATCCGCGACGGCTGGCATCTGGAAGCGATCGTCACCGAAACGGCCGAACAGTCGCTGCGCTATTCGATCAGCGTCGGCACGCGCAGCCCGCTCCATTGCCTGGCGGCGGGCAAGGCGCTGCTGGCGACGTTGCCGGACACAGAACTGGACGACTATTTCGCGCAGGCGCGGCTGGAGAGCTTCACGCCCAGCAGCATCACTGACGAAGCGCAGCTGCGCGCGGAACTGGCGGAGGTGCGCGCCACCGGCATCGGCCGCACGCGGGAGGAATATACGCCGGGCATTTGCGGCCTGGGCATGGCGGTGATGGTGGACGATGTGGCGGTCGGCGCATTTGCGCTGGCGATTCCGGTGCCGCGCTTCACCGCCGAGGTGGAAGGGCGGACCATCGCCAAGCTGGAGCAAGCGGCGAGCCTGTTTACCGCGGCCGAGATGCCCGTGGTTTGAGCGGGCGCGCATCATGGGCGCGACGGGCCGAAGTTCACACCGTTGCAGGGGCAAAGGGGCCGGACGCGCTCGCAAAGCGCTCCCAACGCGCCTGCGACGCGCCTCTGACGCGCCATCGGGGTCACCGCGGCGCCACAGGTGCGCGACGGCCAAGCGCCTGTCGCGCGCCGGGGATGCGTCGGGGGTGCGGGCAGGTCTGAATGAGGCGAGACGCGGCTTCATTCATCAGGATAGATCAGGGATTATCCTACATTGGAAGGGGTTTTCTGGGTGGAAGGTCCGCCGAAGCCTTATCCGCTTGCTCCTTGCGTCCGGGCATTAGCGCATAGCAGGTCAACCCGTCGGCCATTAGTCGCGGCGACAAGCGTGTCCGCCAGTGCCGATCGCGAATTGATTGATCATGTCGGTCTTTATTATTGCGCGGCGACGGCGATAACGGGTTTCAGCGCGATCTTGGTCACTGCATTTTGATTGGCGTGAAACATCTTGCAGCCCTTACCCCAATGCGGCCATCAAAGGACGCAGAGTATTCGGCCTGCTTCGCGTGAAAGATAATGGTCTGCCGACAGGCAAACGCCACCGTCACATCCAAACCATTTCACCGTTAGTTGCCGGTATATAATTCACCAATGGACAGGCTGGCCTGCGCCCCGGCCCTGGTCAATAGGTCGCGGATCGGTTCGACCAGCCGGACGGCAGCGCGTTGGTTTTCGACCGTACGCAGCAGAAGGCGGAAATCCTGTGGCGGTTGTGGCGTCACCAGCGCCACGACATGGTCCGCGCCGAAGGGCGGAATCACCTGACTGTCCAGCACCGGCAGGGACTGGCCGTCGGCAAGCAGGCCGTCGCCGTCCGATGCCGCGACCGGAAAGAGCCGCTGCACCGTACCATCCGATGCGATGTTGAACACCGTTGCGTAGCGACGCGCGGGGAGGTCGCGTCCGGTCCCGCCCCCGTCTGAACCGGAGCCAGCGCCAGCGTCACCGGCGCACCAGAGGGGTAGCGTGCGCCATTGTCGAGCGGACCGACCATCAATCGGGCGCTGCGTTCCGCCAACAGGGGGCGCAGCGCCTCCAGCGCGGCCCATTTGTCGATCACGCCGCGCACCTGCGGCAAACCTTTCACATTCTGCGCCACGATATCGCCGGTACGGCGCAACATCGCCTGCGCTCGCGCGTCCCATATGAAATCGGCACCCCGATCATCTGTCAGGATGCGCCAGGGATTACTCCCGCTGACGCTGGCCCGTGCCTTGAGATCGGCGACATAGAGGCCGGGCAGCGGCGGCTGGGCGGGTGGCGCGGGCGGCGGGGCTGTGGTGGCGAACAGGCCTTGGTTCTCGCGACCTGGCGGGATGACGGTGTTGCTTTCCTGGCGCTGGCCGCTCAGCATCCGGACCTGGACATTGAGATAGGCACCCAGTTCGCCGATCGACAGCGTGCCATCGCCATTCTGGTCGGCGGCCATGCCCTTGCCATCGGCACGCGGCGTGGTGACGCCCTGCTCGAACGACCATGTCAGGAAGCCGCGCGTCGGCGCCCCTTCCACCGGCAGCGCATTTTCCCAAGCGATCTGGTCGTCGCGCGCCGCGCTGATGTAGAACAGATTGGCCAGATCGTCGCGCGTGGCGCTGACCGGCGCACCATCGCTTGACGCCAGCACGCTGGCGAAGCGCGGCGCCGGCCGCGATCCCAACTCGACATTGCGCGCGCCCAACGTCAGGCGGGGGGCCATACCCCTGACACGGGGATCGACCGAGCGGTGCAGCGTGCCAGAATGGCAGGTGTCGGCCATCATCAGCACCTGCACGCCTTTTGGCACGTACATGGACAGCCAGGTGTAGAAATCCTTATCAACGATGAAGCGCTCGGCGTCCTTCACATCGGGATCGAAACCGGGCAGCGGCAGGAACTGGTCGGTATCGCCGTCGCGCGTGCCCTTGACCGCCGCTTCGGCCAACGCGCCATGGCCGGTATAATAAAGGAATATCCAGTCGCCTGGCCTGGACCGGAGGCCCAACGCATGGAGGGCGGTTTCCACCGTCGTGCGGCTGACGCCATCATTACGCAAGACCGTGACGTCACTCGCGCCCTGGCCGCGAATCACGGCCTCCATGGCGGCCAGGTCATTTTCCGGCCCTACCAAGTCCATGATCAGGCTAGACTTGAACTGCCATGCGCCGACCAACAGCGCCCGCGTTTCGGCATGAGCATATCCCGGATTGCTCACTATTGTGACAAATCCGGTCAATATTGTTGCCCAAAGTCCACGCCGCCCCACCGACATTGGCAATGCCCCACGCTTTTTTGTTGCCTAAACCGCCGCGTATCCATAATCGAATAAAGGTTATCGGAGCAATAACTATATCTTAACTCGGAGCGGGCCAATGACGGCGGTACGTTGCACTATAGGTCTTGCTTTATTGGCTCTTCTATTTAGCGGTAGCGTTAACAGCTTGGCGCAGGTCAGTACCGGCTCATCGTCCGAGCCCAGCCCTCCTGCAGGTGCCGTAGGCCGTGGGGTACGCATATTGCCGCCAGAGCCTGCAGCACCAAAACCCGTTGCCGATCCGCAACAGATGCAGCCCAGCCCTGCCCATGCGGCCACACCCGCACCAGCCGCGGTTCCCGGAAAACAGGCCATGGCTTTGCCCGTCCTCAAAGGCTGCGACCGGCCCATCGCCAAGCCGACGTTGCGCTTTGCCAACCCCGCATCCTTCGACCAGGCATTCAAAGCCAAGTTGCGTCGGGGGCGCGCAGTCGTGGTGGATCTCGACACCCCTTATCCGGCTGACAGGGAAGCGCCCTTGCCGCTCGGCGCCTGGCTCAATGAGGTCAAGCAAAGCGGCGGCACCGTTACTGTTGCGGCCTATTGCCAGAAGGGCCGCGGTTTTGGCGGCTTCTTCACCAAGCTGTTCGGCGGTCCCCCAGCCGAGCCCTATAAGGCCATTCGTCGCTACGACGCGGTGCTGCATGTCGATGCGGTCGATCAGGTCGTGACCCAGGTCGAATTCGCGCCGCGCAAGGTGGGGCAATGATCCATAGCCTGCCGGGGGGCGGGCGCGGCGTGATCCGCGCGCTGGTCGCCGCCTGGGCGATGGCGCTGCTCGCGCTGGCGGGACCGGCGCGCGCGGCGGAAGAACCCCGGCTGGCGCTGGTGATCGTCAACGGCGCCTATCAATCCTTCGACAAGCTCGGCTCCACCTATGCCGATGGCGACAAGGTCGCGACCGCGCTCAACGCCACCGGCTTCATCGACGCCAGCGGGGACGGCCCGGTGCAGGTGCGCCGCGACCTGTCGCGCGAGGCGATGGGCCAGGCGGTGGCCGATTTCCGGGCGAAGCTGGCTGCGGCCGGTCCCAAGGCATTTGGCACCCTCTATTTCTCCGGCCATGGCGCGGCGCTGGGCAGCTATGGCGACGTCATGCTGCTGCCGGTCGATGCGGGGCGCGACCTGACGCCGCAAAGCGCGACGCTGACCCGCGCGGCGCTGACCCATAATCTGCTGGGATCGGGTGCGAAGACGGTGCTGATCGTGCTCGACATGTGCCGCAACGTCCTGCCGGCGCCGCCGCCCTCGCTCACGCAGATGATCGCCGCGGAAACCGGGACCGACGCCAGCGCGGTCGGCGAACTGGCGGGCAGCAAGGGACTGCGTCGCATGGTGCGCGCGCCCGCCGCCGCGATCCGGCCGGACCAGGGCTATCTGGTCGCCTTTTCCACCAGTGCCGACCAGGTCGCTTTCGACGACGGCATTTTTTCCAAGGTGCTGGCCGAGGAAATCCGCCGCCCGCAGCAGAATATCGCTGATGCGCTGAAGCGCGTGTCGGACCGTGTGGCGCTCTCGTCCGGCAAGAATTTCCAGAAGCCGACCTTCGACTATGGCCTGCAAGGCGCGCCGCCCTGCTTCATTTCCTGTGACCGGGCGGCAAGCGACCGTTTCTACGATTGCGCCAACTGCCCCTGGATGCGGGCGATTCCGGCCGGACTGACGCCGTTCGGATCGCCTGTGTCGGAACCGGGGCGTGGCGGGGATGAGGTGGCGCAGGCCGATGTGAAGATCGACCGGCCGTTCGCGATCGGCGTTTATGAAGTGACGATCGCCGAATGGAATGCCTGCGTGCGGGACAATGCCTGCACGAAGCTGGGCAATTGGGCGAAGGAAAACCCCAATCCGCTGATCCCCGCGACCGATATCAGTTACGAGGATGCGCAGGCCTTCGTCGCCTGGCTGAGTGTCCAGTCGGGCCGCGCTTATCGGCTGCCAAGCGAGCAGGAATGGGAATATGCCAGCCGCGGTGGCGCGTCCACGGCCTTTCCGTGGGGCGATGATATCAGCCCGTCCATGGCCAATTATGATCATACCGCCCGCTATCACGGGTCGGATACCGCGCCCTATCGCGGTTATCCCGAAGCGGTGAATAGCTATCCCGCCAATGCTTTCGGCCTCAACCAGATGCAGGGCAATGTGTGGGAATGGACTTCGGGTTGCACCGATACGTCCTGCCGCGCGCGGATTATCCGCGGCGGATCGTTCGAAAGCGCGCCCGATGCACTGCGATCGGCCAATCGTTTCACCGTCCCGCCCGGCAAACGCCGACAGGACGCAGGCCTGCGCGTCGTGCGCGACCTGGAGCCGGACGAGATCGGGGGATCGTCCTGACGTTTTTTTAGTGGGGTTAGCGCCGGGGGTGGGACTTCGGCGCGTAAAGAGGGGTAATATTCATGAACAAGTTTCTGATCGCGGCCACGGTGGCGGCGCTCGTACCGAGTGCGGCCTTGGCGTCGCCTTATTATTCGACCATCGGTAGTCCGAACAGCCTACAACACACAGCGGTCACGACCGCGCTCAATCTCAACGATCTCGACTATGACGATGATCCGGACACGCCCGGCTTCGACATGGAGGGGGATGCGGACACGATCGGCGGTGCGTTCAGCTATTGGGGGTCGGACGGGGTCGAGGGCCAGCGCTACGAATTGCGCTATCAGAAGGCGTTCCGTCCTTCCGAGGGCAGCCGCGCCCGGGTGCTGATCGACCCGATCCTCAACGTCCTGCATGTCAATGACGGCCAGACCGCGATCCTGGGCACGCTGTCCACCGGCGTGGAAATCCCGGTCCAGCCCAACTGGCTGATCACCCCGCGCGTGGCGTTCGGCGCGACCGACAATGACGGCTATTTCGGCGCCAGCAGCGAAGTGCTGACCCTGTCGGCCACCAGCCGCTACAAGATCGCGCAGGTCGGCCGCGGCGACCTGACCATCGGCAATATGGTGGGATGGACCACGACGACCGATATCGGCATCGGCAAGAAGCTGCCCTTCTATTTCAAGGAGGATGTCTGGTCGTTCCGCAACGGCATTGCCTATCAATTGCCGTTCAAGGGCCGCATGTTCGGCGGGCGGCAGGGATCGATGCGCGCCAGCTATACCTGGACCAAGCTGACAGGCGATCCGCAATCCTATGAAAATGTGCATGAGGCCGCGCTGAGCGTGGGCGTCCGGACCCGCGAGGCGGAGCAGAAGAGCCGGGCCGAACAGTTGCGCATCGGCCTGATCTATACCCACGGCACCAGCAGCTTTTCGCATGATTTCGATTTCGATGCGGTGACGCTGACCATCGGCTATCGCTTCTAAAAACAACGATCGGGAGGAACGGGTGATGACACGGCGTTTCGTCACATGGGGCATCCCCGCGCTGTTGGCGCTGTCGGGCGGGGCGCTCGTCGCGCAGCAAAGCGACGAGGCGCTGTTCATGACCGGGGCGGAGCCCGTTTCTCCCGAAGATTATGCCAAGCTGCCCAAACAGGGGAGGTTCCGCGCCTATCTGCCCAAGCAGGTGGATCTGTCCAACGCCTATCCGCCGCCCGGATCGCAAGGGCCGCAACCCAATTGCGTTGCGTGGGCGACGACCTATGCGGCGCGCACCTTCCTCAATTTTCGCGACAAGAATGTGCAGCCGGACGAACCGTCCGAACAGATGAGTCCGGCCTATGTCTATAACCGGCTGCGCCCAGCGGGCACGCCCTGCACCGGCACGATCAGCATCGTCCAGGCGCTGACCCTGCTGAAGAATGAGGGCACGGTCAGCCTAGCCGAATTTCCCGACGACATGACCAAATGCGCCGTTCCTGCGGCCGAAGGGTTGAAGGAAAAGGCGGGCAATTTTCGCCTGCTCGACTGGCGCGCGGTGGACCGCGAGGTCAAGGACGACTGGCGCACGCCGATCATATTGGACGACGTCAAGGGCGCGCTCGCCCGCGGCGCGCCGGTGATCTTCGCCATGCCCGCGCCCGCTGATTTCAAGGCGTTTCGCGGCGACGGTGTCTATCGCCGCGCGGAAAAGCCGGACAAGGCCAATTATCACGCCATGGCGATCGTGGGCTATGACGAGGATCGGCAGGCGCTGCGTATCATGAATAGCTGGGGGCCGATCTGGGGCGACAAGGGCTATGCCTGGGTCGATTACGCGACCTTCAAACTGCTGACCGGGGAAGCCTATTCGCTCGAAGCGCCGATCGCTTCGGTCGCGCCCGGCGCGCCTCCCCCGCCGCCGCGCAGCGACGCGCAAGTCTTTGCCGACCAAGTGGCGGCCATGCCCTGCGGCGCAGTGTCGGTGCAGGGGAAGAGTGTTACCGGCTTTTCCGGCGACCTGAACGCTATCGCAGCGCTGCGTGAGGCGGCAACTAAAGCCGATCCAGCGATGACAGTTGCGGTGCGCCATATGCCTTGGCCGCAGTGCGAAGCAGCGCTGACGCTGGCCGCGCCGCTGGCGCGCGCAGGGACCAGCCTCGTCACGCTGACCGCGGACGGCAAGGATCGCGGCGGCGACCCGGTGATGATGCAGGAGAATGATATTTTCGGCGTCAGCGCGACGACGAGCGCGGCGCGGCCCTATCTCAGCATCATCTATCTCCAGGCTGACGGCAGCGCGGTGGAACTGCATCGCGGCCATCCCGAACCCGATCGCAAGGGCGTGCGCCGCGTGACCATCGGCCTGTCTCAGACTGCGCAACGCTATCAGGTCGCGCCGCCCTTCGGCCCCGAAATGATCATCGCGCTGTCGTCGGCCAAGCCGCTGTTCGGCGATGACGAAGTGGTGAACGGCACCGAAAGGCAATTTCTCACCCGCCTGCGCGCCAAGTTGGTTTCACAACAGGACGATGCTTTATCGGCTGCTTATGTTCGGCTTCAAACGACTAGATGAGGAAAGCAATGGGACTAGTCATGTGAATCTAAAGTTCGCGGCATAAGGTTTGCTCGGTTTTCTGGCAGAAACGCTTGACCGAGGCGAGGATTTCGTCGGCCGACTTGGTCCATTTATATGGCTTTGGGTTCTCGTTATGGCGATCGATGAAGGTCAAGATATCGGCTTCGAGCTGGCCGGTTGAGCGGTGGACGCCGCGCTGGAGCTGCTTTCTGGTCAACTCCGCGAACCAACGCTCGACCTGATTGATCCAGGACGCCGATGTCGGCGTGAAATGCACATGATAGTGCGGACGGCGGGCAAGCCAGGCCCTAACCTTGGCCGTTTTATGAGTAGCGTAATTGTCCATGACGATGTGAACATCGAGCCCGTCGGGGGTCGACTGGTCGATCTGCTTGAGGAAGTCGAGAAACTCGGTCGCGCGGTGCCTTTTGTAGCACTTGCCGATGACGAAGCCCGAGGCGATGTCGAGCGCTGCGAACAATGATGTCGTTCCGTGCCGTACATAGCTGTGGGTGCGACGCTCGGCGATGCCCGGCATCATGGGTAGCACCGGCTGCTCGCGGTCGAGCGCCTGGATCTGGCTCTTCTCATCGACGCTGAGCACGATCGCGCGGGTCGGCGGCGATAGGTAAAGCCCGACGATATCGCGCACCTTGTCGACGAATAGCGGGTCGCTCGACAGCTTGAAGGTCTGGCTACGATGTGGCTGCAACCCGAAGGCGTTCCACATTCGGCGGATCGTCGTATGCGAAAATCCTGTCTCTGCTGCCATCGACCGGATCGACCAGTGCGTGGCGTCGGCAGGCGTCGAACGCAGCGTCCGCTCGATGACCGCCGCGACCTGATCGTCATCGATCGTGCGCGGCCTGCCGGGGCGTGCTTCATCAAGCAGCCCATCGATACGATCGGCCAAAAAGCGCCGACGCCACTTACCCACCGTATGCTCGTGAACGCCCAGTTCGGCCGCTACGACCTTGCTCTGCAAACCGTCGGCGCAGCGCAGAATAATCCGGCATCGTTCCGAGAGCGAGCGTGACACCCGGTGCCGCCGCACCTGTCGTTCAAGATATGCGCGCTCTTCCGCCGTCACCAACAACGGCTCAATCGGCCGACCCTTCGAAAATGCGTTCGCCATTAACGCCTCCCTTTCGGAAAACGCCTTATACAATGTTACTTACTTCAGTTCCAGATGACTAGTCATGTGAATCTAAAGTTCGCGGCATAAGGTTTGCTCGGTTTTCTGGCAGAAACGCTTGACCGAGGCGAGGATTTCGTCGGCCGACTTGGTCCATTTATATGGCTTTGGGTTCTCGTTATGGCGATCGATGAAGGTCAAGATATCGGCTTCGAGCTGGCCGGTTGAGCGGTGGACGCCGCGCTGGAGCTGCTTTCTGGTCAACTCCGCGAACCAACGCTCGACCTGATTGATCCAGGACGCCGATGTCGGCGTGAAATGCACATGATAGTGCGGACGGCGGGCAAGCCAGGCCCTAACCTTGGCCGTTTTATGAGTAGCGTAATTGTCCATGACGATGTGAACATCGAGCCCGTCGGGGGTCGACTGGTCGATCTGCTTGAGGAAGTCGAGAAACTCGGTCGCGCGGTGCCTTTTGTAGCACTTGCCGATGACGAAGCCCGAGGCGATGTCGAGCGCTGCGAACAATGATGTCGTTCCGTGCCGTACATAGCTGTGGGTGCGACGCTCGGCGATGCCCGGCATCATGGGTAGCACCGGCTGCTCGCGGTCGAGCGCCTGGATCTGGCTCTTCTCATCGACGCTGAGCACGATCGCGCGGGTCGGCGGCGATAGGTAAAGCCCGACGATATCGCGCACCTTGTCGACGAATAGCGGGTCGCTCGACAGCTTGAAGGTCTGGCTACGATGTGGCTGCAACCCGAAGGCGTTCCACATTCGGCGGATCGTCGTATGCGAAAATCCTGTCTCTGCTGCCATCGACCGGATCGACCAGTGCGTGGCGTCGGCAGGCGTCGAACGCAGCGTCCGCTCGATGACCGCCGCGACCTGATCGTCATCGATCGTGCGCGGCCTGCCGGGGCGTGCTTCATCAAGCAGCCCATCGATACGATCGGCCAAAAAGCGCCGACGCCACTTACCCACCGTATGCTCGTGAACGCCCAGTTCGGCCGCTACGACCTTGCTCTGCAAACCGTCGGCGCAGCGCAGAATAATCCGGCATCGTTCCGAGAGCGAGCGTGACACCCGGTGCCGCCGCACCTGTCGTTCAAGATATGCGCGCTCTTCCGCCGTCACCAACAACGGCTCAATCGGCCGACCCTTCGAAAATGCGTTCGCCATTAACGCCTCCCTTTCGGAAAACGCCTTATACAATGTTACTTACTTCAGTTCCAGATGACTAGGCGGCGTGGACAAATTGCCTAAAGGCGCGCTTTCCAAGTGTCTTCGGGATATTTGATGATTTGTCGCCGCCATATCCAAACGGCGAAAACAAACATGATTAAAGATCCGGCCCGACTTGGCGGCGCGCATGTGCGGCAGCACGGCACGGGTGACATTGAGCAGTCCGAACATGTTGGTGCGATAGACCGCCTCGACCTCGGCATCGCTGGCTTCTTCGACCGCACCCATCAAGCCGAAACCGACATTGTTGAACAAGACGTCGATCTTGCCGAATTTGGCGATGGCAGCTTGCGCTGCGGCGTTGGCCTAAGATTCGTCAGTGACGTCGAGCGCGACGGCTAGGAGGTTGGGATGTTCGCCGAAGCGATCGATGATCTGCGGCGGACTGCTGGCGGTCGCGACGACCGCATCACCCTGTTGAAGGGCAAGGTTGGTGACGAGGGCGCCAAAGCCGCGCGAGGCACCAGTGATGAACCAGATTTTCAATGAGAATTTCCTTTCAGCTTGGCCGGTGCCGGGAGGTCCGCTCGGCTCGAATACTGAAATAGCGCGGAACGATTGGCTGGATGATCCGACGAATAGTTCGATCCGTGCTGAGTGAGTTCATTAATTGGGTTGATGGGCAAAGAGACGGGCCGTGCAGCTTGCGCCCACGGCCCGTAGGTGTTTGATCATGACGAGATGGTGATCAGCCTTGCGGATCGATCGCCGTGGCAAAGGTCAGCTCCATTTCCCTAGCGAGAAGACCGGGAAACCGGTCCATCATCGCCTTGGTGTAGGACTGCTCGAAATGGGCATCGAGGTCGGCACGTGATTTCCAGGTCTCGTAAATTATCCAGGCATTGGGATCGTCATTGTGGCGGTGGAGCACATAGCCGATCGCACCTTCTTCCTTGAGGGTCGGGGCGACGAGCGCCTTGAGGCCGTTGCCGAGGTCTTCGGAGTCGCGGTTCAGGCGGCCGGATAGACCGCCTCCCAGGCGGCGTTCGGATCGTTGGCGAGGGTCCAGAAGACATCGGCCGCGCCGTTGGCTTCGTTCGAACCGGGGCTGACCAACGTCGCGACGGTCGCGATGCGGATGCGGATGCCCTGTTCGGCCAATGGTTCAGCAAGCCCCTGCACCATGTTTTGCCAGCGCCGAGGACGGCCCAGTCGGCGCTGGGGTGAACGCCAAGGCCACCGCCCGTGACGAGGATGGTGCCGCCGCGCGAACCGAAGCTTTCGGTGGCCGCGCGGATGGTGTTGATCCCGGCGGTGACATCGATCGCGATGTCGCTGGCGATCTCGGCATCAGTCATCGAGAAGAGATCCTGGTTGCGCACGACGCCAGCATTGAAGTGGACGGCGGTCAGGCCGCCGGTCAGGGCCTTGGCGACGGCGACGCGGAGCGCGGCCGGATCGGTGGCGTCGGCGGGCACCGCATGTGCGGTGATGCCGTCGGCTTCGAGTTCGGCGGTAAGGTCGGCGAGCCGGGCGGCGCTTCGGCCGGTCAGCACGATCTGCCAGCCTTCGCGGCCGAACTTGCGGGCAACCGCCTGGCCGATGCCGGGACCGGCGCCGATGATCATGATAAACTCGGACATGATGAGGTTCCTTTGCGTTTGGGGGAGCGGGCCGCCCCTCACGCGAGGGACTGCCGGTCAGATTGCGGGGGAGATCAGGCGAGCACCTCGGCCAGCTCGATCAGATTGCCGAACGGGTCGCAGAAGAAGGCCAGCTTGCGGCTGATCGCCTCTAGCACGAACGGCTCGGTGACGATCGTGACGCCACGGCTGCGCAGCCTCTCGACAGTGTCTTCGACGCTGTCGACGTTCAGGCAGAAGTGGTGATAGCCCGCCCAGCCGAGGCTGCTGCCGAGGTCGGTATAGGGCCGCACGTCCTGCGGCTGCGGATCGCCGCCGCTGAGGATCTCGACATAGAAATGATCGTCGGTCACCGGCGCAACATAAGCAAGCTGCTCGTCGGCATAATCCCATTTGGCGACCACGCGGAAGTCGAGCGTGCCGACATAGAAGTCGAGCGCGGTCTGAAGGTCCGGCGTGCGCACCGCCACATGGTGGCCGCGCATGTCGACGAAGGGCGAAGCGCTGTTGTGTGCGGGAGGAATAAAGTCAGCCATGATGAAAGTCCTTTCTTGAGTTCAGGCGGTTTGAGGGTGCGTCGGGGGGATCACTCGGTCGGCGTGACGCGCGCCCAGAGGTCGTTGAAAGCGATGGAATCGAAGAAGGCGTTGGCCTCGACCACGCGGCCGGACTTCATGCGGAAGAACCAGGCGTAAGTGTTCGTGTAGGGTTTGCCGTCCTTCGCGGTGCCGACGGCGTCGAACAAGATGACGACCCGATCGGCTTGCGCCGTAATGCTGCGGACATTGGGCTTGATGCCGACCGACATGCGGGCGTTGAACGGGCGGATCACCTCGGCAAGGAAGTCCTCCTTGGTCGGGTAGCGCTTCGAGGCCACGCTGTTGCCCTCGATCGTCCAGCTGGCCTCATCGGCGAGCAGTTCGAACGGGTTCCCGGTGCCGACCTTCCACGCGTCGAACTTGGCTTCGACGGCGGCCTTGTTCTGAGCTGAGGTCTGCGCTTCCGCGCGGGGCGAAAGAGCGAGGATGGCGACGCTGGCAGCGGCGAAGCCAAGAGTGAAGCGCGCGGCAAAGGGCGCCCAGAAACGGGTGTTGCTGGCGATGGGTTTTCTCCGGTGATAGTGGGAGCGGCGGAAGGGCGCCGCCGCTCCAGGGGGTGGGCTTAGATTTCAGCGTCCCAGGCGGCAGCCTGCGCTTCCTTCAGCATGTCCTCGACCGCCTTGGGGCTGACGTTGCGGACCTTGCCGGTGTCGGCAGGCACGATCGCGATCATGCGGTCGATCTGTTCCTGCGCGTCCATATGGCCCATCGGGCTGGCAAGCAGCGCATCGAAGGTGGCGCGCAGGTCGGCCGGGTTTGTGAAGTTCTTGTCGCCATCGAGCCAGCGGAAAGCAGTGTCTGCCATCGTCTCGTTATAGCCGGTGTAATAGGCACCCGGGTTGATCGTCTGGACCTTGATCCCGAAGGGTGCGACTTCCTGGGCGATCGCTTCGGCGATCGCTTCCAGCGCGTGCTTGGTCGAGACATAGGTGCCCCAGCCTGCGGGCGTGAACAGCCCGCCCATCGACGAGGTGAAGACGATCTTCTTGCCTTTTCCGCTTGTCGCGACCCAGCGTTTGATGAACGCCTGCGTCAGCTCCAGCGGCTTGAAGACGTTGATCTCGTAATTCTTGCGGACCAGATCGAGCGGGATTTCGGATACCGGGCCGCTCTCGCCATAGCCGGCGTTGTTCCACAGGATGTCGATATCCAGCTTCGCGATGAAGGCCATGTCATAGGGGTCGGTCAGGTCGAGTTTCTCGACGCGCAGATTGTCGAGGCCGAGCTTGGCAACCTTTTCGCGCAGCGCTGCCACCTGGGGCGAGATCTGCGCCGTCGCGATAATGTTGTGGCCGGCCTGCGCCATGCCGATCGCAGCGGCCTCGCCGAAGCCCGAACCGGCGCCGGTGATGAGGATGGTCTTGGTCATGTCGAATATCCTTCCATGTTTGCGTGAGGGTTGGTCGCGAGGTTGAGAGTTCAGCCGATGAGCGCGGCGACCGCGGCTTCGGCGACGTCGAGATCCTGGGAGGGAGCGCCGCCCGACACGCCGATCGCGCCGATGACGCTGCCGTCGAGAGTGACCGGGAGGCCGCCGGGAAAAGGCATCAGCCCACCATTGCTGGCTTCGAGATTGTGGGCCGGGGCACCGGGCTTGCAGTAATCCCAGACCGCTTCGCTGCTGATCTGGAACAGCGCAGAGGTGCGTGCCTTGCCGATCGAGAGATCGATCGAGCCGAGCACCGCGCCATCCATCCGGGCGAAGGCTTTGAGATGGGCGGCGGCATCGAGCACCGCGATGTTGACGGCGATACCGAGATCACGGGCGCGGGCTGCGCCGGCGGCGATCATCGCATTGGCCTGTGCAATCGTGAGGGTCATCGTCTTGCTCCTGTTTGCCGGTGTCCGGCTGACAGGAGCTATTTGCGCTGGTTTGATCATCGAGATTAGACGATGAGTATTCCGATCAGTACTGAGTGAGAATCAGTAATGCGCAAGACCGATCTTTCCGAGCTTGCCGCGTTCGATGCTGTCGCGCGCCATAAAAGCTTCCGCCGGGCGAGTGAGGAGCGCGGCGTCACGGCATCGGCGATCAGTCATGCGGTCAGCAATCTGGAGGCGCGGGTCGGCATCAGGCTCCTGAACCGCACGACGCGCAGCGTGTCATTGACCGATGCCGGGGCGATGCTCCTGTCGCAACTGTCTCCGGCCTTCGGGGATATCGGCTCTGCGCTTAATGCCCTAAACCAGTTCCGCGACACCCCGTTCGGCAAGGTGCGGATCAACGCGCCGAACTCGATCGCGCCGTTCGTGCTGGGGCCGATGATCGGACCGCTGATCGCCGCCAATCCCAATCTCGAGTTGGAGATCGTCGCGACCGATCGGCTGGTCGATATCGTGGAGGAAGGGTTCGATGCCGGTGTCCGGCTCGGCGAAAGCCTGCGAGACGGCATGACCGCGGTGAAGATCAGACCGCGCCTGAAATTCGCGGTGGTGGGCTCGCCAGCGTATTTCGAACGGCGCCCAGTGCCAAAAACTCCGGCCGACCTGTCCGATCATATCTGCATTCGCAATATGTATCCGAGCGGGGTCGGCTATCCGTGGTCGTTCGGCCGCAATGGCGAGGAGATCGATGTCGAGGTCAAAGGCCCGGTCGCGCTCCACGATCACGAACTGATGATCGAAACCGCACTCGCCGGGGTAGCGCTGGCATATGTCTGGGAAGATCGCGCGCAGCCTTATGTCGAGAGTGGGCGGCTGGTGTCCTGTCTTGCCGACTGGATCGTGCCCGAGGACTGGCTTTACCTCTATTATCCCACGCGGCGGTATATCTCGGCGGGACTGCGCGCTGTTATCGATTCTCTCAAGGTAACAAGCAGTTGACGCACAAGAGCGGCTTTATAAGGTTCACGCGATGCTTCGCTGGAACAGCGCACTGCATGATCGTCGAGAATAGCTGCAGCACCGGGGCGCGCTAACGGCGCAAAGCCGTGCGACCGATATCGACAGCCATGGCCGCGCTTCCTTCGCTCACTCCACGCGCTGCGGGTTGCGGCCCTTTCAGCAAGTCGGGGAAAGTGCCCGTATAACCGCCGTCGCAAGAACCCTTGGAAAGGACCAAGTGCTGTGTGCCATCCTTTCGGCAACAGGTGCCTGAGCACGCGACGCTTGGACCCGATCCAGCCTCTTGGCGGTCCCAAAGCGTCACGAAGAGGTGGACGCCGATCAGCCCCGCTAGCTGGCCGACGAAGCGGACTGGTATGCCGTCAACCTCAAGATCCTCAAGCGTAAGCTTCGAACCCGCAGGCGGGGCGAGCTCAAGCCTGAAGACGCGGCTCGTCGCCGAACCCTTCTCCGCGGACAACCGTCAACCAGTCATCGGTTCGCCATCCTTGGTGAACACCCGCTGCGTATCAAGGCCGGAGATGTAAAGGCCGACCGGCTTGGCCAGCGTGTAGCGCTTGCCCGCCTTGACCTGGAGGTAGCCCTGGCGGGAAATCAACGGGTCGCTGTTGCGGTTGGGGTTGCCGCCCTCGCAGCAGCACAGCAGCTCTTGGAGACAAGCGTCATGCCATCGCCTTTGAGGCGCATGATTGCCGAGACGCCGGCCAGATTGACGTCGGCGCTCAGCGAGTTCGCGCGGTGGGAGAGGTGCACGATTCCAGGGTTGATGTTGTAGCGATTGCGGGGGTTGAAGGCACCCGGCTCCGCGACGGTGATGCGCGATCCGTCCGTGCGCCGGCGGTAAATGCCGTTGATCGCGCGAAGGTCGTCGACGCGGATGGTGCGATCCTCAGTGAAATCGCGATACAGCTCGAGCACACGGCCCTCGTTATGCTCGAAGAGGGAGATGAAATAGTCATAGCCTTCGGCGACGAAGATCGCCTTGCTAAGCTTGCCCTCGCTATCGCGGCGGCCGGTCCATTCGAGATACGCGTCCTGCCGATCGCGAACAGGGAGGTGAAGAACAGCATCGTTCCGGTCAACGAACTGGCCTGGGCGATGATCCTCGTCGCCGATATGTTCGGCAGCTCGCTGTGAACCATCTGAATCGCCCTCAACGCTCGGGAACTCGGACCACAGCCCCCGCCGCTTCACGGCTCTAGGAAAGGCGTTCCAAGACGAGATCGGAGTGGTGTGCCCGGCCTGCTCCGGCAGGGCGGTGGTGGGATCGATGTATCCGAGCGTCGGCGCGTGCGCCGCGATTTCCGTCGAGATGACGGTAGAGGGATCTTGTTTGCCGACGATGGCAGCTACCAGGTCGCGCACGATCCCGCTCGCTTCTCTGGCCATGACCGAGTGCCAGACTTTAGGATCGCTGAAGTCGCGCGTGTTCCCTGGTGCGTCGAAGAACCACTCTGCCATTGCCTCATCCCCTCTGCTCAGCGGTTACGTACCCCGTTAGGTATCCTGCAGTGCAGACAGCACCTTGGCCGCGTCGACGCGGCCCTAACCGTAGAGCCGGCTCCAGCCCCGATCGTCATAACCACCGTTTGCTTCGTCGATCTGCTGGCTCGTTCGGCGCAGGACGTCCTTGATCTCATCGCGAGTGAGGCCGGGTCGCTGCGCAAGCATCAGTGCGACGACCCCCGCAGCGCCGGGACATGCGCTCGACGTCCCGCCAAAGTTGTCCGTGTAGAGGCCGTCCAGGTCGATGCCCGCGCGGCCCGGGTTGTACCCAGCAGCGCCCCCACGATCCGTCGTCCAAATACCCTTGGTCAGTGGAGCTGGGCGCCCGGACACGGCGTGTTCGAAGTCGTTGCTGGGGAAACTGCACCAGACCGCGTCGCCATAGTCGCTATAGCAGCTCCGCACACCTCGATCGTTGCAAGCGGCGATGGCGATTACGCCCTGGTAGCTGGCGTAGCCGTCGTAGCGGACATCCTCGTTGCCGTTGCCCGCGGCGAACAGAATCACGCAGCCGAGTCCGCATCGCCCGCGCGAGTTCGCGTAGTCGATTGCCAGACGCGTGCTCACGGGAATAGGCCACGGCGTCGTGTGGGCCAGGTCATCGGGCTCGTTCTAGCGTCCATCGGGCGGCCTCCAAGAGCATGAGATGATATCGGCCCCGTGATCAGACGCCTATTGGAATGCTTGCGCCTCCTGCTCGGACCCCAAAGCCGAGGACAGGCGGATTGGCATGAGCTTTGAATCGGGCGCGACGCCCGACGCGCCATGCGCGCCGCTGGCGCAGGCTACTCCGGCGCACGCCGTCCCATGATTGTCGGGGTAGAGGAGGCTCGGATCCTTGGGCCGGGGATCATCGCTATCGAGGCTCGCATCGCGAGGGGCTACAATCTTATCGGCGAACTCCGGATGATCGACATCCACGCCATCGTCGAGGATGGCGATCGTCACCCCGCGGCTGGTGGAGATTCGGTGCGCCGCTGCGACATTAGCATTGGCGCTAACCGCCACGCCGTTCACCGTGGCGTCGGCAAGGTGCCATTGCTGCGGGAAGGTCGCTTGGCCACGCGTTGGCGGATGATCTCCGGATGCGCAAATTCGACATCGTCGCGCTCGAGTAGCCGCTCGGGGATCTCGAAAATACGCCGACCCGCGCCGTCCGCAGACACGAAGAAGGCGTTGATCGCGTAGTCGACCTTGTGCTTGAGCGCGAGCTCGTGTTCCGCGATTGTGGCGAGGCATCGCTCCCCGGGCACTTCGTCGCCAAATTTGACGAAGAGGTTCTCGGTGTACACGACTGGATTGCCCACTTCGTCGACCAGCACCCTTCCCGCGAACCGTACGTCTTGATGACCTTCGATGGCAGCCTTGGTCGACAAATAGGTCTTTCCTGGCATCTGCCGCACCCGGTAAAAGCCCACGTTCGCTTCCGGAAAGCTCACCACGAGCGCAGCGTCGGGTAGCTCCAGTTCGAGCGGACCAAGCACCGGCGGCGAGCGGCGAGCCACAGGGCGCGTCGTGCGGACCGCGATGAACTCATCGGTCTCGTTGAGAACCGTCGCAGGTTCGTCTTTTCGTCCGAATCTTACCGATGGCATGCCAGCGGCTCTCCGCTGAAAGGCTGTGAGTTACGCGCTACAATGCATAGGCGACTTGCCATTGCCGACCTTGCTCAGTGAATACGCGGCGAAGAGATGCGTCAATCCCCGGATTTTAGGCTGATTCGACAATCACGGCCAGAAGCTGAAGGAAGTGAGATAGAGGCCGGCGAGGTAATTGGCTGGGATGCGCTCGGACCGGGTAGTGACATTGGCTGATTACAGTCAAGCTAATGCCGTACTTGCGCCCCTCCTTGGCGAGACGCTCCGCCTATTTCCGCGCCGCTTCGCACGTGGGATCGTTGTTGGACGGGTAAATGTGCGCCTTTCCGTCGCCGCCTAAGCCAGGCGAACCATGATCGTCCGTAAAAAAGCTACAAGGGGCTGCCCTGTGAGATTGCGATCCATCTTTGGATAAGCCGAGCGGTTGTGACACCTGCTAAACAGGCGCTTTTTGCCTCCCCACAGCTGAAAGCGGCATATCAGCAAGCAGCCCAGATGTCATCGAGGCAACCCGCTCCGCCCATACAGCTCTTAATCGCACGCATCGCCCGAAAAGCTTGCTGTCCGGCTTGGTCTATTGCGGCTGCTGCGGCGGTCCTTATTCCCTTCGCGGGCAGGGGCGGTTTGCCTGTTCGAACCATGTTGATACCAAAAGCTGCTCGAACGGGCATAGCATCACGCGTGACAAACTCGAAGCGCGCGTCCTTGATGGTCTGCGCGATCGGATGATGACCCCGGATGTCGCAGCAGAGGCCATTCGGACCTATGTCGAGGAGAGCAACCGGATCAACTACCAGCGCCGCGCGTCGGAAATCGCCGATCGAACTGATCTGCAGAAGGTTCTCAAGGCGATCAACGGCCTTGTGACACTCGCGAAGGAAGGCAAGGGCACACGCGCGCTTGTCGATGAGCTACTGGAGTTGGAAGGCCAGGAGGATGCGATCCGCGCTCGTTTGGCTGCGGCCCCTGCTGACGTGCCTGACATCCATCCCAACATCTCCGAGATTTATCGGCGCAAGGTCGAGCGACTGACGCAGGCGCTATCACAGCCGGAGGAGCGCCAGGAAGCCGCCGATGCGTTGCGGGCACTGATCGAGCGGATCGACCTCACGCCCGGCGCTAAGCGCGGTGAGGTCAACGCCATGCTCTATGGCGAGTTTGGCCGGATCCTGGAGTGGATCGAACAGCGTCGATTGGTCGATAATGCAAAAAGCCCCGACGCTTTGGCGTCGGGGCTTTTTGGAATGTCGGTTTCGTTGGTTGCGGGAGTAGGACTTGAAGTCATTGCGCACGATATTGAAAAATAGAAAATTTTTTGAAATTACATTTTATGAAGTTCAACGTTACCACCAACAGTCTAATTGAACTTCATGAGACCATTTGAACCGTTATTGTTCCGATGTCAATTTTTGTCATAACGAGATCGAGATTTATCGTGCAAATGCGCCGCGATCAGTGCTATCGAGAGGATGAAGACAAAGCTTTTTATGCGGTTTGGCTAAGCCATTCCTGCATCATCCCTCTCATGGCTGAAACACGGGTTCGATTCCCGTAGAGGTCAACATTGTATTTCAGGGGCTTATCTCTTGAAGCTGAGATGAAATCTCGCACTTCTCCACTTTTTATCTTTTTAACGGTCCTGGACGTCCTCGGATATCCCCGGGCATTTAGCCCCTCAACGCACAGTCTCTGGCTACATCGCCAGATCACGTTAGGCTGACGGGGCCTGCGACCGCCGACGCTCAATTGCAGCCCGCAGGCTAGAGAAGATTATTAAAGTGGAGCTGCCGTCCTTCGCGATCTCCAACTCACCTGCCTTTATCAACTCATAGATTCGCGAGCGACTAAGGCCCGTGGCAGCTACAGCGGCGGGAGTACGCACCGAGATCGGCTCTATCTTGGGAGGAGCCTTCGGTTCAGGTGCAATATCAGCGGCGATCGGAAATTTTACGAACTTTCGCACTAAGGCAACTCCCATTCGAGCGCCTGGATGCGTGATGAAAATACATTTGTTCCGCGAGAATGGAAGCATCATTTCGCCCACCCGTCGTAATCCCATAATGATCGGAAAACTGGCGCTTTCGTCAAGCCTCGCTATTTTGACCATCCACCTGAGCAGCAAGACGTTTGCCAACCTTGAAGAACGGCCGGGCCTTCGCCGGAATGCTGACTGTTTCACCAGTCTTGGGATTGCGCCCTTGGCGGGCATCGCTTGCCCGTGCACTGAAGGTGCCAAAGCGGCGAAGCTCGACCCGGCCGCCCTCGCTTAGCTGGTCGATGATCGACTGGAAGAAGATTTCGACGATCTTCTCGACGTCGGGCTGCGTCAGATTCGGACTGTCGTCCATCAAACGAGCAACCAAGTCAGATCGAACTATGCTTGTTTTCTTTACCCCCAAAAGTCGGAATTTCCTGCCAAAACGCGGGCTGGGCAACCATCGCTCACCGGGTTCTGCGCCGCCGAACCGTAACCTCCAGCCGAACCAACTCGGCCGCTAAGGCGCCCACGCGCAAGAGGTCGACGGGTGCTGTGGCGTTCAGTCGTGAAAGTGCCCGATCGAAGATCGCAACGCAGGGGTCACCGGTCAGCCGCGACGAAAATATGATGCCGTCCACGCTCGCCCGCTTGTGAATCGCCTCGGCAAAATCCTGCCCCGCATGATGCGACCGGCTGCCCTTGGCATCGGTATCGATGCCCATTTCATAAGCCGCAGCGCCCGTCAGATCGACCAGCATCAGCGGGGCGGACGTCGAGATTTCCGTTGCGAGCAGGCTGGCGAGATAAGGGCGATAAAGGCATCGGCGCTCCTTGCCGACGAAGCGGTCCCGGATCACGGCTTCAGCCAGGGCGGTTGGAAAATCCTGCGCGGCATAGAGCGTTCGGAACGCCCCGCTGGGACTGGAGAACCGGCTCGTGCCAAAACCCGCGCCGGCCGGGGTTGCACGATGCCGATCGGGGATTATTCGCGGCCAGCCTGTCAGTTCGACCGGTCCGATACGCGCTTCGATGCGCCGCAGATCGAGCTTCACTGATAGTCCAGCGCGCCTTCCGCCGCGCGAACCACATCCTCGATCTTGCCCTTGCGCAGACGATCCATGGGCGCGGCGCCGTCGGTATAGGGGTTAGGGGTCACGAGCCAGTCCCAAGCCGTTTCATCGTCGCTGAAATGTGCGCGTACGCGGTCCAGCCCCTCGACGGGCGCGCGTCGATCAAACTGCCGTGTGGGATAGACATAGTTGCGAACGCCCTTGCGCAGTGCGAGGATCTTGTGCGCTCGACGCCAATTATCGAGTGAAGCCCGAGCAACTCCCAGCGCTATTGCCATCTCCCCCGCCCCGAGCGTCTCGGTTGCCGGTCGGTGGCTGGGGTCATCCTCAACCGTGATGGCATCGAGCCGGGACTGCCCTTGTGCTTCGCTGACGAGCTTGCCGAGACCGCCGCCCGCCAACTTGCGCGTTGCCGGAGAATTGCTAGCCGCTTCCAGAACTTTGCGCGCCAGACGCTCGGGATCGGGACTTGAACGCTGGAGCATGTTCGCCAATTTAAGCAGGGTTGATCCGCTCAAGGCGTCGAGAAAGGATGCCACGACATCGCGGGCATCCTGGCGGTTGGTAATCTGCGACTGGGCCATATTGGTGTCCTTTTGTCCAATATAGCAAACTTGTCTATTTTGTCTAGAGCCTCCGCCAGCTAGTCATTCTACAATGGCGCAGCCGGAACAGCCAACGTTTAGATACGGTAAAGCACCCTGCACCCTCAAAACTGGCAAGCTTTGCTTTATTGCACCGTCAACGCTCCACCGACATAGGCGTGGTGGATGAACGAAAAAATGAGCGTTATGATTTTAAAGGTTATTGAGCCCGCGCCGCAATGGCTGCGACACGAACTGGGATCCAGGGATGCAGCCGCACATGGTAGCGCCGGGGAAACATTGGCGGCGATGATCAGCAACGCGCTTGCCAACGGAACCGCTGCAACTCAGGAGGGGCAAGCGGGACGCCTCCTTGTCACATGGGGGCGGCGTACCGTTGAGCTTACCGCACCTGCCTCTCCGCCAAGGCACGGTTTCGCATTGCGACTTTCAGCCTCCGTTCCCAAGGCGGCTCCACCCAGGGGGCAAATCAGGGGACTGGCCGCACCAGCGTGACGGCCCGCCTCCCGAACACATCGATCCCAAATCGCCTTTGCAGGTGAACCGCGACCAACGCCGCGTACCTGCGTTGGCGAATACCGCTTGGGCTGTGATAGATGCCGATCGCCTTCCAATAATTGCCGCTCATCTTGAGCGCGTCGAGAAAGATCCAGCGTGCCGCCTCGGCGTTAAAGCAGGGATCAAATTGCAGCCAGCGCCGGACTTCCCCCTCGCGTCGAGCCAGGAGCGCGGCGATCCTCGGCACCCACCAGCTGTTGATCTGGAGGGGGCCGAAATCATGACTTCCATCCTTGTTGAGGATTTCCGCGCCGATCCAACCGGCTTCCTGATCGCGCAATCCCCAGAGCGTCTTTTCGAGCCAGGCGTGACCGCGTGCCGCCTGCCGGATGCATCGAGCCACATCAGGTTCCGGTGGCCTTGCCGCTGTAGCGCCTTCGCAGGGTAAAGTCGCCATCAGCACCAGCAGCGCGACGCAGATCCAGCGTCGATCAGCGATCCAGACCACGGCCGCCCTCCCTTCCATTGTCGCGGGTCTGCTGCTCGCGCGCAGGAGCAGGCGCATCCCGATTGCTTTGACGGTCGCTCAGCAAAGACTGAAGATGCTGGTCGAGTACCTCGAAAATCAGTTGAGCCCGACCAGCGAGCTTGTTGGCCATACCTTTCGGCCTTGAGCCACGGGTCCAGAGCTCGCGCTCAAGTCGGCGATCGCTGCGCAAGCGTCTCTCCATGTTCTGATCCCCCTTCAGTTGATGGAGATGTGGTCCCAGCCGCGCAGCCATTCGGTCGCGATGATCGCGCTCGAGGCGCCTAAGCCCTTCGAGGCCCGACGTCTTCTCTCCCGATCGTTCGGCGAGCGTCTCCACCAACTTCTTGGAATCCTGGGTCCAGAGCTTCACCCCATATCGGGCGCGGGTAATCGCCGTGTAGAAATTCTGCGCGTTCACCAGCGGCGACCCGACAGGTGCCAGGACATAGGCCCTGTCATAGGCCTTGGACTGAGCCGAATAGATAGTCTCGGCGTAGCCGTGATCCCAGGTCTTGTGCCGGGAGAGGTCGATTGTCTGAACCCGATTGCCGCGATCCCAGCGGATCGTGGCCAACGGGCCGTCCATCTTCTCGACTCTCCCCGCTCCGCATTTTTGAGCTGGAGTTCGCGCGACGCCAGGCGCCACTGGATACGGTCGCCTTCGCTCAGGTCTCGCTTTTCATCCATGAAGACGTTGACCTGCGAGGATTTGGCCGTGCCGGGATCCCATAGATGGACGCGCCCCTGCTCATTGACCAACCGGACAAGGTGCCGACCTCGACTGTCCCGCACCATCCCTACGACGCGATATTCGCTATCCCGTCCCAGCCCCGCTCTTGGCTGATCGCGACCGAAAGTTACCATCTGCCCACCAGAGTAGAATTGCGCCAGCCGCTTCTCCTGATCACTTAACCCGCCGGGTGTCAGGACTGAAAGCCGGGTATCCTCGGCGGCAACGACGCCCTCGCGCTGAAGCACCTCCCTAATCTCGTCGTTGACGATGAGGCGCGAGGCATTGTCGAGGACAAGAATGTTAGTCGCAGCGCGGCTCCTGGGGCTGAGGCGCGTCCATTCCGCGACCACATCTGCAGCGAGCGTAGCGGCATCCCCACCGCCCACCACCTTGTCGAGCCGACCAATTGAGGCTGCGTAATCCCCTGCCCGCGCATGCGCGACAGCCTGTCGCATCGCCTCGGTTTCCTGCCGACGCAACTCGGTCAGTTCGGCCGTTTCCATGCCCAATTTCTGCATGAGCCAGAAGGCCTTGCCCTGCTCGATCGCGCCCGTCTGCTTGTTGTCGCCAAGGAGAATGAGGCGAGCGCCAGTGGCCCGGCTGATTTCCAGCACCCGTAAAGCCTGCCGGCTTCCCAGCTGCCCCGCCTCGTCGAGAACCAGCACATGGTTGCCGCTGATCCCATAGCCACCGCCCGCAAGCAGGCTCGCGACCGTGCGCGACTCGATCTGCGCCTTCTCCCCCAGTTCGGCAGCGGCGGAAGATGTTGGCGCCAGAGCGATGAAGGTCTTACCCGGCAGCGCGGCGTCTTTCAGCGAACGGACGAGCGTCGACTTCCCCGCCCCCGCGACACCGTGAACGGCTGTCACCCGGTCCCGCGAGGTAGCCATGTCCACCAGCGCACGTTCCTGCTCCGGGGAAAGACCCGCCTGCTCAAGTACCGGAAGCAGACGATCAGCGCTTGCCACAGGCCGTCCGTCCTCGACGGCGAGCGCCAGATGCATGGCGAGCGACTGCTCCAGCCGCACCGTCCGCCGAGTCGTCCGGCCCCGCGTCAGTATCGCATCCCCCGTCTGGCCACGCGTCGCCAGCAGCTTGCGCCTTGCCTCATGCGCTTCGATCAGAGGCCGCAAATCCTGAAACCGAACCTCACCGACATGGGATGCAAGGCCCGTGGAATAAAGGCGACCAAGCGGGTTCACCGCCTCCCTTCCCTCCGACTGCCTTATCCCGAACAGAGCGGCACGGGCGGCATCGGCTTGATCAACCGAGACAGGATGCTCGCCCACTTGGGCGGCGCGTTCCTTCACGGCATCAAGCGGCTTCTCATGGGGCCCCAGCCGTCCACGCCATTGATCGAGCAGGGCTTCGATCCCGATCTTCACCTTGGCGCTGCGGGTCGCGTAGAAGGATTGGCGACGTGCCGCCTGGCCGACGAGGCCATGCTCGACAGCATGTTCGTTAATCTGCTCGGCCCGTTGCGACATTTCCTCAATGAGAGCCTTGGGAACGCCCCTGATTTCGAAGAGACCCCGGCGTGGATCGAAGTCGATTTCATAACCAAGCTCGCGCAAGCCATGGGCAAGTTCACTCCGATAAATCTGCCCACTGGTCATCTGCTCGGCATACATGGCGCGGGTTTCAAGGCTCGCCATCGGATCGTTTGTCTGCCCGTTGGTCATGTTGAGGACGACGACATGGGTGTGGAGATGGGGATCGAGTTTGCGGCTCGCATGCTCGGTAAACCGCGCCCACAGCAATCGGCCGGTCGTCTCGTGAACGATGCTTCCCTCCTCCCGCCGTCGCAGCTGGGCATGTTCCTGAAGATAGGCGAGCGCGACATCGACCGATCTCTCATGGAGTTGCACGATTCGCTCGTCGCCCATGGCCAGGGCCATCACCGAAACCGATTTGGGCGCACTGATCGCGAAGTCCCATCCGGGATGATGCTGGATACCCTCGGCGCGGTGCCGACCGAGCTGCTGGCCCGCGACCTTGCCGGCGAGCAGGGCGCGAAACGTCTCGGAATCGACATCGCCTGACAGTCTGAGTTCGTTCGCCAGTGCGCCACCCCAGGACGAGCGCTCTCCATCCCCTTTCGTATAATAATCGCCGACCGCATAGTAGCGGGCGATGTTGCCGGGCGACCCCTTCAGGCGGCGCGGATGCATCATGCCGGCCTCGCATCATTACGGTCACCCGATGCACGCCCATGTTGCCGCAGCCGGAAGCCGCTGGCGCGACCGAGGAGCTTGGGCAGCCCGCCTCCTAAAGGTCCATCCTCCCCCTCCACCGGATTGGACGGGGAGGCCTGCGAGCAGACCTCGTCTTGCGTGTGCGTGCTGCCCTCGTCCGCATCGATCGGCGGTTCGGGCGCTTCCGCCTTCTTCGACCGCCGCCGCTTGGGTGGCGATCCTGACGGCTTCGAGGACGACTTGCCTTCATCTTTCGATTCCAGACGGATGGGCGGCGCCAGCCGCTCGACGAATGCGGCCTCCAGGCTCGGCAGAACATTATAGCTATCGGCAAATTGGACGACGGGAAGGTTACGGCCGAACCGGAGGAAGCCCGCGAGATTGGGGAGATTGGTGACCTCTGTATGCATGACCAACGGGCGGGTCACCTGCATCCGCGACAAGTTGACCCCATCCCGCATATCGTTGACGCCATAGGACATGCCTTCATTGGCCTCGACCTGTTCGACCTGTCCCAGATTTTCGGAAACATGTTTGGCCGTGGGCGTGTCGTTTGCGCGCAGCGCCACCCAGGTCGAGCAATAGCCGGTGATCGCCGCGGCGTCCTGAATGCCGTAGGTCGCTTCAAGCTGGGGATAGGACTGGAACCCTAAAATACCGCAGCCGCCATATTTGCGCGCCCGGGCGAGAAAATCGCTCAGCGACGGCAGTTTTTGGAGCGTCGGCAGCTCGTCGATGACGCAGTAGAGGCGTCGCTTACGATCGGGCGGCAGGCTCATGATGGCACTGATCGCGATGTCGAGCCATACCGTCACGAGGGGCCGGAGGGAGGGAAGCTGGTCCGCCTTCACGGTGATGAAGAGCCAGCTGTCATCCTCCTCACTGGCGACCCAGTCCCGGATCGAGAAGCCGTCGACCGTGTCATCGAGATAGGAGAAGCTGCGCATCACCGAGGCCAGTTCAGCCCGGATACCGGCCGACGTACGGTCACCTTCCATCGAGATGAACGCGGCGGCATCGGTGCCTTCGGCAAAACTTGCCAGCGTCTTCAGGGGACTGCGAAGCACCGTTTCCAAGAGCGCCGAAACCAGCGTCCGTTCATGTCGGGCAAGCTTGCGCAGGACCGCCACCAGCGTGCCGCGGGCCGCCTTCGCCCAGAAGGGATCGCCACCTTTGTCTGGGATAGTCGACTCCGCGATCTGATCATAGTGATAGTCACGCGGGACATCGACCCAGGGTGACCAGCAATCGGCCCGCTCGTCCAGCGGGTTGAGCAATATGTCGTGCCCGGGCCGGTAGAACTTCTCGACGAAGGTGCCGGCGGTATCGTAGACGATCGCCCGCTTGGCTTGCTTTCGCATGCCACCCAGCATCTTGACGATGATGTTGGTCTTGCCGGTGCCGGGCGCACCACAGATGAGGATATGCTCAGGCTCGAAGGCGTCGGGAACAGGCACGCCGCCGATCGCAAAACTGCCCTTTCGGTTGCGCCATAGCTGCCGCCGGAGTTGCCGCGCCGTGCCAAAGCGAGCCCCGCGCAAGAACTGATTGGAGCCGAGCCCCTTCCCCGTGCGGGTAAAATAGAACCAGGCCCAGAAAAGCATCAACAGAGCAAAGGCGCCAGCCAGCGCGGCACCATACACCAGATGATGCTCCATCGCCTGTAGGGTTTTCTTGGCGATGCGGGAGCCGAGCAAAGCATCGGACGTCGTCCAATATTGACGACCCGATGGGGTCCGGAAAAGGACCGGCGCGCCGCCCGGCACGTCGCTCTTTAGCGTTGCCTCGGCGATCTTCGCTGCCACGAACCGCTGATAGTCGGTCGACTGCTCCAGCACATACCAGATGGTTCCACCAACCCAGATGGCGACCCCCGCCAGCAGGGTCTGAAAGAAGACCTGCGTGGTCATGCGGACATTATGGACGATTGCTTGCCCGCCCCTGGTCCAGGAACCCAGCGTGTCGTTCCGGAAGATGCTCATGATTGCGCCTCTTCGGGATCGAGAAGTCCCCGTTCCAGAAGCAGGGCGTGCGCATCTTCCATCCCCTTCTCGAGGATATCGGGTCGGCGCGCGCTCACCGACGCGGCGAGGATGGCGAAGACCTGGATGAGGGTCGCCTGCACTTCGTCGAAGCGGCCATGATAGCCAGCCGCGTCCATGCCCTCATAGCGGTTAAGGATATCCCGGACATAGTCGGGGATGGTTGAGCCGGCCGCCTGAGCGCCGACGACAAGACGCCCGAAGAGCGCGTCCTTGAATCTGATGGTAACTCTGGGCAAGCGCCGAACTCCTGCTCGTCGCCTGGCCAATCGTGATGAAGCATGGCCCTTATATTATAATTCCAGCCCGATCTCAATTGATTACATGTATTTAGAGGGGCAGCCAAACGGTGCCAAGACAGATCAGGCACTTAGCCGCCCCGCCGTCAGAAATGACAGCCAAAGCGTGCCGAGCGGCGTCAATCAGTGCCCTCAGGCGACGACGCGAATTAGGTTTGAAAACCGCGCAAATGCTGGCGATTCGCGCCCGCAGTACCCGTGCGTACGGTGCATTACAAATTACGCCTTTCAGGCGTGCGTCTGAGCTTTCGCATGAGCTTGCGAATGCGCCAGATGATAGTTCGATGAGGCGGTCAACCTACTGATCCAGAACGGCAACCTCAAGCCGGACGAAGATCGGGGACGGCCCTTCCTTGAGAGCGATGCCCGTTACGAACCGATGCCGCCGATAAGTTCCCCGCGTGTCCTGGGGAACATACCCCGGACGCGCTTCCACCGGCCCGCAAGGCGCCGGAATTGTGGAGCCATATTGTCATGCCCAGCGGCACGAAAATCGATTTTGATGCGATGGATATCCTTTCCATTCCCCTCCCCGCGCGGGGAGAAAAACTGCTCTATGATACGAAGGCCAAAGGCCTTGCCCTGCGCCTCCGCGCGTCGGGTGCCCGCACCTGGATTAGCGTCGAACGGGTGGCGGCGCGAACCCTTCGCACAACCCTTGGTGACGCACGACACCTGCCCTTGGAAGCCGCCCGCCGCCTCCTTGCCGCCGGTCCGCAGCACCGATCCACCACCAAGGATCATCCCCTTTTTGGACCCGATGCCACGATAGCGGAGGTCTTCCCCAATTCCTCATTTCGGGCGAAGCGGGGCGCTGGAAACCCGGCACGATCCGCAACATGAAGGCGGCTACGACGACCCACATCCTTCCCCATTTCGGGGGTCATAAGCTTCGCACACTGACCCCGGAAGAGGTTAACCGCTGGCATCTGGATATTGCCGCGAAGAGCAGCGCCGTGCGCATGGCGCTGTCCACTCTCTCCGGGTTGATGCTCTACGCAGAGGACCATGGCTTGCGTGAACCGGGTTCAAACCCGTGCCGAGGCCTGCGCAAGAAACAGCGTAGCAAGCGCGGCAAAATGATGTCTCCCGATGCGGTTCGCAGGCTTTGGACCGCGCTCGAAGGATTGCAGGATCGGGTGCCCGATGCTTGCGACGCGGTGCGGCTCCTATTCCTGACGGGCGCCCGGCGAAGCGAAATCCTCTCGCTCGAATGGGACCGGATAGTCGGCGCGCGCGCGATTCTGGAGGACTCCAAGACCGGCCCCCGAACGATCTGGCTGAACGCCCCTGCCCGCGACTTGCTTGCCACCCGCAAGGAAACGGCGAAGGGGCGGTTCGTTTTTCCGGCATCGAAGAGCGATGGACCGATGAAGGTGCTCGATCACGCATGGGCATTGATCCGGCGAGCGGCAGGCCTGGAGAACATTCGCGTCCATGATCTGCGGCATCACTTCGCGTCGGTCGGGGTATCAAACGGCATCGACCTGCGACTGATCGGTCAGTTGCTCGGGCATAACGACATCGACAGCACTATTGACTACGCGCACCTTGCCACCGATGCATTGACGCGCTCGGCGTCGAAGGTGTCCCGGCGCATCGAACGCTCCCTTCGCGGCGATGGGCATGAAGATCCCGCCCGCAAACGGAAGACCAATGCGAGCGGAATAGACAGCCCGAAGGAGGCCGCTCATGCTTAACCTGAGCCTCTCCCTGACCGACACCCTCTGCGCCCGCGCCGAACCCGGACAAAGGGAATATGCCATGCGAGACACCCGCCTCCCCGGCCTCGCTCTACGGGTACAACCCGGCGGGTCGCGAAGCTGGATCGTCCGCGCGAGCGTCGACGGCAAGGCCGTCCGGCGGTCGTTGGGTTCATTCCCGGAAATAGGCGTGAAGGCGGCGCGAGCGTCGGCCCGCGCCTTTCTCGCAGGTGAGACTTTAACTCCGGCAAAGCCGCCTGCTGTTCCACACTTCGCCACGTTCCAGATTGAACATGAGCAGCGCTGCGGCGCCTTCTACAAGCCGCAGGGTTTGCGCACATACCGCACCTATGTGCGATGTGAATTACTACCGGCCTTCGGCCACCAGCGGCTCGATGCCATTTCTCGTCAGGATGTGGTTCGATGGTTTGAAGGTTATAGCCTGAGAAGGCCAGGCGGGGCCAATCGCGCCCTTGGAATTCTGGTGCAGATGCTTGGACGGGCGCGCGCCTGGGGCTACATGCCGGACGGCTCGAGCAATCCCGCGAAGGGGATCAGAATGAACCGCCGCAAGGTCGTCGGCACCTTCCTCGGCTTTGAGGAAATGGCAAGGCTTGGCGGCGTACTGGACCAAAGGATCAAGGCAGGATGTACGGCATCCGCCCTGCTCCGCTTCCTTACCGTAACGGGATGTCGTGTCAGCGAAGCCGTCAATCTCGAATGGCAGGATATATATCCCGATCGGCTTCGGCTGCGCGACAGCAAGACCGGCTCGCGAGATATTCCCCTCGGCGCGCCGGTCCGCCGCTTCCTGAAATCCTATCGCGCCAACCTTCAGAGAAAAGGGATTGGAGGGCTTCGCCACGTATTCCCGCTTCTTGGTCGCCAGCACTATGAGGGCGTCCGTTCAATCTGGGGCAGCATCCGCCGTGAAGCCGAGTTGCCCCCTACATTGCGCATCCATGATCTGCGGCACAGCTTCGCGAGTCATGCGGTTATGTCAGGGGAAACGCTGTTCACAACGTCCCGGCTCCTCGGTCACAGCAGAGTTCAGATGACCGCGCGCTATGCTCATCTGGCGGATGATGTCCTCATGGCCACTTGCGAGAAATTAGGTCGCCTCCTCATCGCTCAAACGCGATAACACAGTCTCGCATAAGTGAATAAAACGGCGCGGTCCATCGGACCGCGCCGTTTTATTCACTTATGCCGCTTCCCACACCTGATTGAGAATTCGAGCAGCCATCGCTGCCTTGTCCTGCGGCAGAAACCGCCCATAATGCTTCGCCACCATATCCGGAGTATCCTGGATCGCATAGCTTGCCTGCTCGAATGATCCAGTCTGTTTCAGAATGTGGGTCGCCAGCACATCCCGCACATTATGCGGGCCATGCGGAAGCAGCCCCTTGATCGCGCCCCGACCGGTATAGGGATTGAAGACGCCATAGCGTTGGACCACCAAACGCCATGCCTCGTAGAAGGTGTTCTGATCATAGGACGCATCGCGGCTGGTCGTCTTCACCGTCTTCACGAAAAACGTGCCGGGATCGTCCGCCCCATTGAGCAGGATGGCCCGATGCTTCTCGACATAAGCCTCAATATGATCATAGAGGCCGCCAAGGTCGGGGAGGAGCAGCCGGAAGGGTTTGCCTGCGAAGAAAGACGAGTGTGCGTTCTTGAAGGCTACTGCTGGTACAAGGACTTCCCAGCCCTGATCGCGATCGCTCCAGCGAATTTCGCCGCGCTTCATGGTTTCAAGCTGACGCTCTGAACGCGGCAGATTCCCGCGCGGGCAGACCATCAGTTGCCGCAAATTCTTCTGCCGAAGTCCAAGATGAAGGCCCAGCCGGATCAGGAGATAGGACCGGACAACTTCCGCCGCAGCCTTCGGATATCGCCGCCCGTCAGGGCGGACTTTCAAAATTTCCTCGGCAATCTTCAGATATTCCGCGACCGGGCTGGGTGCCTCCAATATGGGAAGGATCGGTTCGATCGGGTCGCGATGGATGCGGGCGACCCGTTCCACCTCCCGGACCCGCGCACTGGCATGTGCGTGGAGAATATCGCAAGCCTGCTGCCAGTTCGCGCGCGCTGCGCCAATGTCGTTGGAGGATATGAGGCCTTCTATCGGCACAAGGCGGTCGGCCAGTTCGGGATGCTGCCGCAACCAACCGGTATCGGCCCGGACAAGGGCCATCGCATTCCGCAGCATATCGCATTCCCATCGGGTGAAGAAGCCGCGCCGCCGCTCACGCCACTGAACATACCAATCCCACACTCGCGGGAAGACCAACATCGCGAAGGTTATACTCCTGATCGGTACACCATGCCCCTCCACGGCCCCGCGCGGCGATGCTGCCAGTGCGCCGAACATCAGGCCGAAATGCTCGATCTTCTGGCTCGTCGTTTCTTCACCCCAAACTCCGTTCCGCTGGAACCCTATGTCAGTCAAGGTAGAGGTCTTGAACTGAACAAGGTCCGCCATCTCCGTTACAAGGCGAGGTGGCGCATCCACCACGCCGACATGACCCATATCGTCGTCAATGTCGGGCGCCGCCTCGTTCGCCGGGACGCCCCGAATTTTCTTGCCGGTGATTGCGGGAAATCGGATCGCGTAGCGGAGCTTCATGGCCTGCGCCTGAAAGCGGCGATACTCGGTTGCGCCAGAAATCACCACCTCTCGGACCCATTCCAGAATCTCTGCCTGTTGCTTCAATGACCTTGTGTTAAAATCGTCGGGCAGGTGCCATGCCAGCCGCCGTTGCTCGGTCTTCGTCACGCCATTGATAGCGATCCCGGACGGCGCACGCGCCGGGTGGGGAAGTTTCGATCGGAAATATCCAGCGGGCAGGTCATAGCGGACCTCGATGCGGTTAAGAATCTCGAGACTGGCGGCGCTTTGGGGCGTGCGGCGGCCTTCGATCCACGATTGTAGCGTTGAACGATCCAACTTCTCGCCCGATTTGATGATGGACTTGTGAAGCTGATAATAGCTCTCCGAGAAACGGTTGAGATGCAGGACAAGCGCCTCTCGAAAGCAAGGGGGGTCAATCCATTCCGTTTGATTGGGAATTGGTCGTTCCACGATCGGTAGGACCTTGCGGCCCCTCTTGGGCGAAAAAGGATGGCTCGCGTCGCAATTCGCGCGGCTTATTTTCATTGGCATTCCAATAATCCAGGTTCAATCGGCGTAATCCGGGCATGGCCCGGAGCGTCCGCGATCCGGGCGCAGTTGCAAGACGGCGGAATCTCCAATTCGACGTCATTGTTTTTAAACGCTCGGCCCATCGGCGGCCTTGTATCGGACCATTTATTCCCGCAACGACGTGAATTTATTTCGCTTTGTCGCCAAGCTTCCGCGAACCTCCTGATCGTTGAGGCGCCGTCCGCCCCTCATGCTCTCCACGCTTGCGTAACCGATTTACGCCACTAGGTTGCCCACCGTCGACTTTGGGGGAAGGAATAATCTTGTCACGTCACAACCCGCATCATGCCAATTCCAGCGCGGTTTTGTCAGCCGCCGCTGCCTGGCGAGACCGCTGTTTTATCACTGACGGATCGATTCTTTCCGACCGAGACCTATGGTTCAAATCCAATGTCGAAGAGGTCAACGCACGTTTCAACGGCGCTCCGGATAGCAGCAAAGACCGTTTTCTCATCAAGCTCGAGCGGCAGTTCGCCAACGCCACGCATGAAGCCTGCCAACTGGTTGCCGAAATGCTGTGGGTCCTCAATCTCTTTCCCAGCAACTTGGGTTCGAGTTCGAAGATCACGGCTATCAATGTGGCTTGGGGCTGGTCGGGTGAGCCAGCACCTAAAGATCACGAGATGCTGGCGCCGTCTCTCTTAGAGGGCCTCGGATCCGCCGGTGTCGGGTTTCTCGCTCATCGACCGCGCGAGTTGCGCTACCTCATTAACGCCACCCTGGCATTCAAGGAAAAGCCGATCGATGATCGGCGCGCGCTTCTCGACGATCCGTGGGAATTCGCGCAGTGGCTCGATGATGTTCCTGACGAGGGATATCGGCAGCTAAAGCATATCCTCCCCTTTTTACTCTTCCCTGACAGCTTCGAGCGTATCGCAAGTCCCGGCGACGTCCGCCTTATCCTGAGCGGTCTTTCTGAACACGATACGCGATCCATTAAACAAATGGGCAAGGTCGCGCGCGATAAAGCCTTGCTCGAGCTACGCCGAACTCTGGAACAAGAGGTTGGCGATACCATCGATTTTTATGACGATCGCTTCAAAGAGCAATGGGCGCCTAGCGAACGCTTGGCGACTGGAAGCGGAGATTCGGATGTCGTCTCTAGCGCCGGTTCCGCCACGCCCGGATCGGCGCTCAATCTCATTCTGCACGGCCCACCGGGCACGGGAAAGACGTTCCGCACGATCGATCGGGCACTTCAGATTCTCGATCCAGACTTCGCTGGCGACCATCGCGACGATCGGGAAGCGCTCAAGCGCCGGTTCGATGAACTGGAAAACGACAACCGGATTCGCTTCGTGACCTTCCATCAAAGCTTCAGCTACGAGGATTTCGTCGAAGGCCTTCGAGCCGAGGCGCGCCCCGACGGCACCGTGCACTATTATGTCGCGGACGGGGTTTTGAAGGCGTTCTGCGGGAAACGGATGCTGTCGCCTGGAACCGCATTCGGGGGCTACAAGGTGCTCCGCTCCACCAATGAAATTCTCTGGCTACGTAAGCCCAACGATTCCGAGCTGCCGCTGCCTTGGGCCATCCTCGAGGCCCTAGCGGATCTCGTCAGCAGAAAGGTCGTCACCCTCGAGGATATCCGCAGAGGAAAGGTTTTCGACAAGATCCCGGAGAGCCGCCTCGAAAAATATATCGTCAACGGATACAGCAACGTCTTGCCCTCGCTAGTCGAGGCCATTTTGGCTAGCACATCCCCCAGGCGCGCGAGAGCGTCCTCATTATTGACGAAATTAATCGGGGGAATATCTCGCAAATCTTTGGCGAACTTATAACGCTTATCGAACCTTCCAAGCGTGCGGGCGCGACCGAAGCCTTGAGCGTCGTCCTTCCCTATTCCAAGGAACGCTTCTCACTCCCTAGCGGCCTTCATATCATAGGCACGATGAACACCGCCGATCGCTCGCTCGCCAGCGTCGACATCGCACTGAGACGCCGCTTCATCTTCGAGGAAGTGGAACCCGATACGAGCGCACTGGAAGGCGTCGAAGTCGCTGGGGTCGACCTTGGAGCCTTACTAGAGACGCTTAACGACCGGATCGAAGCATTACTCGATCGCGATCACCGCCTCGGACAGGCATATCTACTCGGGCTAGAGGCGGGCGACGATATTAGCCCTTTGCGACACATATTCGAGAAACAGATTCTACCACTCCTCCAAGAGTATTTCTTCGATGATTGGAACAGGGTGCGTCTCGTCTTGAACGACCATCGCAAGGAGCCGGCAGATCAGTTCATAATCGAACGCGACAATGACGCTAAACGGCTCTTCGGCGATGCCGCGACACAAGTACCGCAACACAAGCGATGGCGCCTCAACGAACAGGCGCTCAATCGCCCGACGGCATATCGTTCGATAATGGCTGAATAAAAAGGCCATGCCGACTATCCGCGAATTCGGACGCATCACGACGGCGCCAGTGGAATCTACGTTGGATCAGGCGACGGTCTCAAGCAGCGCGTTTGCATGGCTGCTGGAAAATCGCGTCGGGATGGACGGAGGCGAACTCCTACGCGTTGATGGGCCAAGCACATTGCGCGCACTCAACTATGTGGGCGTGCTGGAAACACCGTGCGGGACGCGTGTGGAAATATTGCCCAAGCACACGGCGGATTCCGGCGCTGCTCCTCTCTCGCGCGCTCCTTATTCGCATGATCGGCGAGGCCCTGTCACTGCGCCCTCGCCCTGGGGGAATCGCTGATCTCGCGCGCTTCACTCTCCCGTTACCCGAGTGGCTAGCGGCGATGTTCCTGGAGGAGGCCCTTATTCTCGTCCGCCGAGGGGTGCGACAGGCCTATCAACGGGTGGACGCAAGGGAACCCTATCTCCGCGGCGCTCTAGATGTCGCTGCCCAAATCCGCCACGGTCCGGCCGCTGCTCATCTATTCTCCTTCCATCATGACGTCTTCTCGTTTGATCGTCCGGAAAATCGCCTAATCCGTTCCTGTATCGATCTCATCCTGCGTGAGACGAAATCCGCGGACAATTGGCGCGTCGCACGCGAACTCTCGATCCTGTTGGAGAATATCCCGCTTAGCCCTGACTTTTCTTCCGACCTACGTGCATGGGACAATGGCAGGCTAATGGCTGATTACCTCACGATAAAGGGGCCGTGCGAGCTCATCCTCACTCGATCAACGCCGTTTAGCGTTGACGGTCCTAGCCGCGGATTGAGCATGCTGTTCCCGATGGAGAGACTATTCGAGGCTTATGTGACCCGCTCTCTACAGATGGCTGCGCCTGTCGGATTTGAGATTCAGCCCCAAAGCCGGGGTACTCATCTATGCACTCATGAACGGCAGCCCTGGTTCGAACTGCGGCCCGATATCTTGGTTTCCAACGGCCAGGAGCGCTGGATCGTTGATGCGAAGTGGAAGCTAATCCATGGAGATCGCGCATCCGGCTATGGTCTCTCCCAAGCCGATTTTTATCAACTTTTCGCTTATGGGCATCGACATCTTGAAGGCAAGGGCGATCTCCATCTAGTCTACCCGCGCACGGACACTTTTAAAGAACCGCTTGAACCGTTCGTTTTTGGTGGAAACCTCCGGCTCCGAGTTGTTCCGTTCGACCTTGATGAACGAACTGCTCCCTACACGTTTCTCGAAACGTCGCAAGGCAACTGACGGGTAGAATGCGGATGCAAACCTTGTTCACGCCTCTCTCAAGGCTGGCATCGAAGCACATCAAGAGAATTCGCGCCTGTCGATGCAGCTCCTCCGAGGCCCGCGCGGTAAAATTTCAGGCGGCGTTCGCACGATTGCCCAATTCGGCAATATGGGCGAGGCAAAGCTCACCGACCAATTGCTGGAGCAACGTCACCCTATCATCCAGCCACGCCAATTCTTCCTCGCCGATGATGAATTCCCGCGAGTAGCGTGCCTTGATATAGGCTTCGCGCAGAAGGTTATAAGCTCGCTTGTGGAGCCGCGTGTCGGTCGGCCATACCAAACGCAATCGTGGTTCGAATTGCTCCGTCAGCGCTCGCAATCGATTCAGATTATGGGTTTTCGGACTGTACAAGGCGCGAACTAGGAAAACGCAATGGTAGAAACGCTCGGCCGATTGATGAAGTTGGAAGGCAGCCTCCTTGTCGCGACCTTGAGACGCCGCATAGCGAGCCGTGTCCAAAAACCCTTCCGCGGAACCAAACCATTCCTCGAAAAATTCGCGGGCCTCCCGCAGGGCTTCACCGCTCGATAGGGGCTTGGGCTCGATAAACTGATGGTTGGGTTCCTCGTGCAGGAGAACGCCATCCTTCAATATATCCAAGAAAAAATATCGCCCGAGCCGCAGCTTCTCATTTACATCTTCAAGGCTGTGGTAGATCGGGCTAACCTGTGTGCGCAGCGCTTTACCCTCGGTCAGTTCCTCCAGCAGCCGTTCTTCGGTTTTCGCCCAGAATTCTGGAATGTCGGTCAGGTCTTCATGATCGACTACCACGAGGATGTCATAATCCGAGAAATAGCGCCCAACGGGGTCTTCCACCCAATCGCCTCGCGCGTAACTGCCGAACAGGATGATCTTGAGAATATGGCCGTCACGATACCGTGGCTGTGTCCGATGGCGAATGGCCCGCGCGAAGCCGTCGCGGATAATTCCGACGACATGGGCAAGCTCCCGACGCTTGGCGTCGGGCAGTTGCACATTAGGATCGTCGAGCCTTCTCATGATGCCGCCTAGAATCGCGGCAAATCATCGCCTTGCCAAGCCCTTTTAGGTTGGCAAGGCGAACGAGGCTTATTTCAGCGCATTTCACGAACAATGATGCGTATCGCGCGAAGCATGTGACGCCGTACCTGCCAGAGAAACAGACGTTCTCGCTTGGCGATCTCGACATAGCTCAGACCCTCAACCTGACTTAAGATGAAGATTTTGAGGGTGCGCTTCGACATGCGCGCGAAAGCGGCTTTCGCCTTTTCGATGCGTACGGGGTCAGGCGTCTTCATCGTCACCTCCCTCTTGGTCGGTGAATGCCAGGATGAAGTCAGCCGCTTTACTCGCGAGACTGGCCGCCCGGAATATCGCCTTATTGTCCTCCCTCAGTACCGCCAGCCACGCGCCGATATAATCGGCATGGCGGACGGTCGGCACGATCCCAAGTTCCGCGCAAAGAAAAGCGCTGGCCATCTCCGCGCACAGTTCCTCGCGCGCGTAAGCCGCCAAATCAGCGCTATCGAACGACCGACCCAAGCGGGAGGCATGCCCTGTCCAATGACCCAGCTCATGAAAAACGGTTCGATACCAGTTGATGCGGTCATGATAGGCCGCTTGAGGCGGGACACGGATATAGTCCGGTCCCGGGGCATAGAAGGCCCGCTCGCCACCAATCTTGACGTCCGCGCCACTGGCCCGAACAAGCTTGTGCGCCAATGGCACGATTTCATCGACCGCCAGCGATACCGGCGCGACCGTCAAATCGTCGGGCAAACCCTCGCATTGCTCGACATTGAAAACCGTGAAGCGCTTTAGAAACGCGACCTGCCGTGCCTCGCGCCCTTCGTCCCGCGCCTGATCTTCCTCGCTACGGGGCGTAAAGCGATCCGCGTAACAAACCGTCGTCCCCTCTTCTCCCCGCCGCACATGACCACCAAGCGCCCGCGCTTGCCGATAGGTAAGCCAGCGCTGGGCACCATACCCCTTCTCGAAGAGCCGCGACCAAAGGATCAGCACGTTGATGCCGGAATATCGGCGACCCGTTCCAGCATTCCGGGGCAAGCCGATCGCGGCCTTGGCGCTGTCCCATGGCTGCACCCATGGCAACCGCCCCTGCTCCAGTTCGGCGATGACGCGCTCCGTCACCTCCACGTACAATGTTCCATGATCCTTGCTCACTTCACTTTCTCCCTGCCCTCACAGCACCGGCCGCCGAAGTGGCGGGGTGGGCGGCGAGAGGCGCGCGGAAGGCTTGGGCTATGAGGCGGGCCGCATCCGAAGGACCGAAACAAAGTGGAGGAGCCGGAACGGCTTGCGGCCCGACGGCCCAAGCCTAGAGAAAGCCGACGCCCACTCCGCCGCGCCGCGCGGTCGGCTACAAACGACATCACGGGGCCGCAGGCCTCGTGGCCGCCAACGACGCGAGGCGGCGTTCAGCGTTAGGGATCGTCATGCCGAAGGCGCCAAGACATCGCGCGCGATGGCTTGGTGGAGCGAAGCGGAATAGAGCCCGGCCGCCAAAGGCGGAACGCCCACTCTCCGGTCCCTTGTCGAACCGGTGGACCGCGCGCTAACCCAAGGGCATGGCGACCGACACGAATCCCCCCGAGCTCTTCGATCCCCTTGCGGTGGAGAATATCGGTGTCACCCTCGCCGTCGAATTATTGGAGCAGCCTGTCCATGATCTAGCCTCGCTCCGCAAATTCAGCGGGGCGGGCATATACGCCCTTTATTATGGAGGCGAACTCGACGCCTACGCTACCCTCAAGGCGCTCGATCTGGCGGAAGGCGGCTCGCGCATTCCCTTATATATTGGCAAAGCGGTACGGCGGAACGCGAAGAAGGGCTTCAGCGCCAAGCCAGTCACAGAGACAAAACTTTATGATCGCATCATGAAGCACGCCGATTCCATTGCTCAAGCGGAAAATCTCGATCCATCCGATTTCCGGTGCCGCTATCTGGTGCTGAATGATGCCTACATAGGCCTGGCCGAAGCCGTCTTGATCGCCACCTTCCGTCCGGCATGGAACGGAATGGGCCTAGGAAGCAACGTGACGGGCGAACCACGAATGAAGGGCAAGGCCTCGGCCTGGGACTCGCTTCATCCTGGACGAAAGGGCCGTCCTCGCGGAACCATGGAAAGCGCTGCGGCCGCGGCCGCCATCATAGCCCAGGCCATCGCGGCACTAAGCGAAGCCCCCGAGGACGAGCGCACCGCGCTCATGATCGAGAAAATCCGTCGCCGCTCGCGCCCGGCCGCCGAGGGTCAGCATTCGTGAGGATCATTCGGCCCCTATTCCCATCGGCCTTACAGTAATCGTGGTGGACACGCTCACCCCTATGGAGCGCGGCGCGCGCATGGCGCTGGTCAAGGGGCGGGACACGAAGCCGGAAATGATCGTGCGCAAAATGTTGCACGCCATGGGCTATCGCTACCGGCTCCAAGCCAAGGATTTGCCGGGCAAGCCCGACATCGTCTTCCGATCACGCCGCAAGGTCATCTTCGTTCATGGCTGTTTTTGGCACCGCCATCCCGATCCAAATTGCAAGCTCGCCCGTCTTCCCAAGAGCCGCCTCGATTTTTGGAAGCCCAAGCTAGAGGCGAACGCCGCGCGCGACAGTCGCGCCGTGAAACGCTTGGAGGCGATGGGATGGAAAGTGTTGATCGTGTGGGAATGCGAGTTGCGCGAGCGAGAACAATTAGGCAACAAGCTCAAACGATTCATCGGGGAGCAGACATGAAGGCTATCGAACTATTCGCGGGCGCGGGCGGACTGGGGCTGGGCGTCACGCGCGCTGGCTTCAAGACCCTCGACGTTGTCGAATGGGATCGCTGGTGCTGCGACACGATCCGAGAAAACCGCAAGCGCGGCAACGCGGGCATGGGGCAGTGGCCCCTGCCCCGCGAAGGCGACATTCGCGATTTCTCGTTCACCAAGTTCGAGGGAAAGCTCGATCTGGTCACTGGCGGTCCGCCATGCCAGCCTTTCTCGCTGGGCGGCCGCCATCGCGCCCACCAGGACGATCGGGATATGTGGTCGGAAGCGGTCCGTGTTGTTCGCGAGACGAAGCCCAGCGCCTTCATTTTCGAGAATGTGAAGGGACTGACGCGGGAAACCTTCGCGACCTATTTCAGCTATATCTTCCTCCAACTGTCCTACCCTGAAATCGCCCTCAAGAAGGGCGAAAGCTGGTTGGATCATCGCGCCCGGCTGGAACAGCATCACAGTTCCAACGGCAGTTCCGCCCTCTCCTATCAGGTCTTGCCCCCCAAGGTGCTGAATGCCGCGAACTTCGGCGTGCCGCAAAAGCGGGAGCGTGTTTTCTTCGTCGGCTTCCGTTCTGATATGGGCGTCAAATGGTCGTTCCCCGAGGAAACCCATTCCCGCGAGGCGCTGCTTTGGGATCAAGCCAAGGGCGACTATTGGGATCGTCACAAGATCGCGAAGCGGGATCGCCCTAGCCTTCCGGCCGTCGCTTCTCGCTTGGATGGGCGGCCGACAGCTAAAGCATGGCGGACGACGCGCGACGCGCTGATTGGCCTCCCCGATCCCGAATTGTCTCCCCGCGCAAAATCCGAGTTCGCCGATCATCGCTATCAACCCGGCGCGCGAAGCTATCCGGGGCATACGGGTAGCCCGCTGGACGAACCCGCCAAGACCCTCAAGGCTGGCGTCCATGGCGTGCCAGGCGGCGAAAACATGCTGCGGCGCCCGGATGGTTCGGTCCGCTATTTCACGATCCGCGAAAGCGCCAGATTGCAGACATTCCCGAACGAAATCGTCTTCCATGGCTCTTGGTCGGAAACGATGCGCCAGTTGGGCAATGCCGTGCCCGTTGATTTGGCCCACGCCATAGCCCAATCCGTCGCGCCCCATCTTAAGGCGGCGGCAAAGAAGGCTGGTCGGGCCTAATGACGGAGGTCTATAACCCGCTCGACAAGGTCAATCTCGGTAAGTCAGTGGCGGACGCACTTCTCGCGCGCCCGGCGCAACCGCTCGCCGATATTCAATCGTTCGAGGGCGCTGGCATCTACGTTCTCTATTACAGAGGGCCGCATCCCAGCTATGCGCCTCTAGCAGAGGCGAACGCGGACGAAGCGAAATGGCCTATCTACATCGGCAAGGCGATACCGTCTGGCGGACGGAAAGGCGCCAGCCTGTCGGCCAGCGCCCGAGGGACGGCCCTCTACAAGCGATTGGCCGATCACCGTGATAGCATCAAGGAAGTTGAAGCGGGGTCAGGCTCGCTCTCGGTCGCAGATTTCGATGCCCGCTATCTCACGGTCGATGACATTTGGATTCCGCTCGGCGAAAGCCTTCTGATTGCACGCTTCCGACCAATTTGGAACATCGCCCTCGACGGTTTCGGCAATCATGATCCTGGTAAGGGAAGATACAGTGGCCTCCGCCCCCTCTGGGACCATTTCCATCCTGGACGGCCTTGGGCCGATCGGTGCGCTGGTAGAAGTGAAACGAGCGTAGAAATTGTGCAACGCGTCGCCGACTTTCTTTCAGCACACCCCATCGAGCATTATTAAAACAGATTTCATATAATAATTACCACAAATAATATTATTCATATGACCACTGATCGCACATGATCTCTTTCGCAACAAATGCGGAAGCAAAACAGCAAACTTTGTGAAGTCGGTCATCTTTTTCGATGCCGCAGTCATCGGCAACTGCTTTTATACAAAGAAACTCGGGAGCAGCAGCGTGAGGATAGCGGCAGGCGTAATAGAAACCGTAAGATTCCATATCAACTCCCCCCACGCTTTCATTCAAAGATTTTACGCTTCCAAGCACATCGTGATCGCCAATCACAGCCGATCCAGAAGCGAAGGGAATAAGCTTAAAAGACGGCTTGAGTATTTCACCATTACTCAGAATAGCCATCTCTGCCGCCAGGCGACTTTCGCTTTTCAATCCATGCTCAACGATGTCGCGTGCGATGCGGTGAATAGCGGAATTTCTGATAGAAATCGGTTCGGGGCGTGCATACAACCGCGAAACTGACTCGTTCGGCTTCCACTTGCCATAGTCCCAATCAAGTGCCATCTCGGCGAATAAAATATCTCCGAATTCAGCTTTTTTAGGTATCCCGCCACAAAATCCCGTCATTATTGCGAGCTTCGGACGCAATTGGCAAATCAGACCCTGTGCTTCAGATGCCGCAGATGGCTGACCCGCGCGACCTATTGCAAAACATGCGCCTTTGCGAGGCTTGCCGCTCAAATCGGTGAAGAAAAAGGTACCCAGCCCTGGAATTTGAGGATGTTCGCTGATCTCGAATAAATCACGATATGGCGATAATTCCTTGTCCAGCGCCGTAAATATAAGAGCATCATAGTCATATCGAGTTAACAATGCGCTAGATTTTGATTTAATAGCATTCTCAGCGTACAGTGTCCGATCACTAAGCTGTTTTTTCCAATCATCATCTCCATCTACTTCCCGCAATACGGCCATCAGGTGCGGACCAATATTGTTATTCACTAAATCCAAAGCATCAGCGTCCCGCGTTATGCCGATCAAATTTGAAGGCACCAGCATTGGAGAGCCTGCAAACAGCTCCTCCAAAATGCCTTCGATCACGCTAAAGCCGACGTTTCCTCGACCCTTTACGTTTGGGATAGTCAGATCAACGACGGCAAAATCATATAAAGTTCCGGTCAGTTTCTCGCGGGTACGAATGCCATCTACGGCTTCGCAGATGATAGCGTGCGGGACGGCACCTAGGATCACATCCTTAATCTGCGATCGAACTTCGTCACGGTCGTGAACTACCAAAACTCTCATCTATCTCTTCCACGCTTCAAGAAATTTGAGCAAATCCGCTTGCCAACCTATTGGACCATATCGGACACATCCGAGATAGCTATCTCCTAACCAATCATAGGCCAGTTGGTCGACGTCCTCCAAATTCATGATCGCATTGTCAAATCGATCAGGATCTTGAAAGCTGTCGAAACCAGTAACTAATATCGTAGGGATGGAAATTTGCATGAGGTGCATTCTCTCCAGAATGTCGATACCACCCATGGTAGCATGCCCAGAGCTATAATCGAACGCACCTGACGCTGAGATATCCATAGAGATATCTAGTAAAATAAGAGACCATCCCCCATTCATCACGGCATCTTCAGCATCATTCAAATTTTCTACACGAGTAACGCAATATTTACTTTTCAATACAGTGAGTAGAGACGCAGAAATATCTGCAAATTTCTCACTAACATCCTCGACAACGAGAATCTTATTCATGAATCAACACCAGCTTCAAGGCCAAACGCACTCAGCGGTATGGCTACGTGATATGAACCCAACCGCTTAAAGAAATGTAGAACTAACGGTTCACGCGCCGTGGATGATGCCAGGTACGCCAACTTCTTGGTTCCGCTTTTCCCTTCGCCGAAGAGGCTATCCTGAAGAGTTTTATATGGGTGCCCCTGCACTTCCTGGCGATCCACGGTATCACTGCGGGCGAGATTAGATGCGATAACATGCCCGTCCTTTACAAAATAACGCAATTTAGCGGCGGACAATCCAGCATGCTTTATGGCGTTCCGAGCCAATTCGCTCAGCAGATCGTAAAAATGTCGAATTTTATCCGGGCCGAACGATTGGTTATGGACCACCGATGGCAACCCTCGCAGCCTTAAGTCACCTCTGCTGATTTGAGCCTTGTACCGTTCTTCAACGGCGGCGAATATTTCCGCAGCTGTCAGCGACGTAGTTCGCGCTATTATTGGAACTTTGAACCACTCTTCAATTTCGATGGCGCGCCGCGATATCGCGCTGCTAAGCGCTTGGGACGTACGAACGACGTCCTCCTCGTCTTCACCCAATCCTATTAATCGGGATGCCTCGTTTTGGATCGTCGCGTCCAAACACGGGGCCAAGTTGTCTCTAAGAGACTGTCGAACTCCTACTAACTGCTTCTCTAGTCTAACCTTCAACCATTCGAATACCAAATCTATCAACATATCTAAGTTTGAAACATCCCTACCCTTTTCAATAAGTCCATTCATAGAACTTTTATCCGGGATGAGGTCGAACAAAGCTTTCTGCTTATCCTTTCGCTTGGTGTGCATTTCAGCATCAAGCCATTTTTGGATATCTGAGTATATGGGCCGTTCGAATTGCTTGACGTATTCGACGATTGACGCTTTTGGTACATTAAGGATTATACCCTCTTTGATCGTTCCGATCGAGTTAGCAAATTCCCTTCGAAATGCATCATGTCGAATACGAACAGATAATATCGATTCGATACCGGCAGTAGGATGAGTAAGAAAGGTTTCAACGATCTGGCAGATCGTCATCGTCAACGGCCAATCTATATTTTTAACCTCGTATTCCACACTGGCGCCGTTTGCGAATGGATAATTTGAAACTCTTTCCTGACCTAACAGGGACAGTTCATCGCCTACGGCATCAGAGATCGCCTCATGGGCCGTGAAGGTGTCACGAACACGAGTGTTAGTATCTATCTTCAACGAAGCCCACGGAATTTCGAATTGCCGTGCACCAATACTCATACGGGATAGCGTTGCGGTTAGCGCCTCTTCTTCCTGAATGAGAACTTCTTCAGAAAGCAAGTTGTTGAAAAATCCGAATTTTTGAACAGACACTTCAAGAAGGACTATTCTGAGTGAAATTGCAGCCGTGTAATTGTCCGCCAATCGAAGTTTCATGATCGTTTCTGGCGTCAATACTATTCTTATAAAAGCAAGAGAATTTTCTTTAAATTCTAAAAACAACCATTCAGCAAAGTCCTCAATCGACTTTTGTCGAGCCAATGGTTCAACGGCCAACCGCAACGCCACGGATTCTCGTAGGAATTCTTCGAGCTGCCGAAGTAATAAGACATATATTCCTGCTGCACTTCCTCTCAACGGCATGATCCCGACCGTTTTCAGAACGTCATCAAGCCATCCCCAGTCCAATCCGGAGAGATAGCGCGGATGCACCCAAATCGGGAATGCCGACCTTGCTTGCTCGCTCCAGGCATTCAGGCGCCCCTCGAACTGTAAGCGCGCCAACGTCCAATTAGTTGAATTAATCCATATCCGGTCACTTCGCTTCTCCCCGTCACTTCCGACCGCCTCTGCGACGAAGGATTCCATTGTGGCGGTGGACACCGCACCAGGAAGGGCATCTGTTTGAATGGCCTTAAATCCGCCGGGCGCTAACAAGCTTAGCGGCGTGATCGCTCCAAATATTAATGTTCCGCGCAATCTGGATAACGATTCGTTTTCGTCGCCGTCGCGGCTAAATAGAAATAATGAGCGGCAGACAAAATCCACGATGCTCGCACACCGTAAGACAGCATAGCGCTTTCTGAAAGCATCTAGCTCCTCAAAATCGGATGGATCAGGATATCGAGACCAACGCACCCGAACTAGCGCGGCCATCATAGGAGATGCCGATTTTAGATCAGGCTCGACCCTCTCCGATACGTCGATAATCTTTTCAATAATCTTTCGATCATCTTTATCCTTATCGAACTTAACACCCAAAATTTGCATTGGAACTTTAGCAATGGGCAGCGAAATTCCATCAATTATATCGCAAAGCTGCTTCAATCTATGACCAGGAAAAACTTCCGCGATCGATTTTAGAATACCGATCTGCTCCGCCGTGACGCTAATCTTCTGAGCGACGTATCGCTCAATTTCGTATGTGAGATATTCGAGAGCATCATACGGATGGCTCAACAATCCGATATACGCCCTTACGGCCAAGTTAGGCGCACCAGAAAGGTGCGGCTCTAATAGAAATTTAATTAATCTACGCTCGTACAGGCAATGTTTATCCTTCGGAACAACATGAAGAAGAAGTTGCTCAATGACGTTATCGTTTGGCAAATTAACGTGAAAATATACAACTGGATACAATAGTCTGTTTTTTGTCCATGCAGACGTCATGTTTTTATTTAGAAATTCACGTATCGCGTTATCTGAATAAGAATGCAGCGCAGCATACAAACGCATCGACGCCATAGCCTGCTGATCTGCAGGGGCAAACTCAGCAAAAGTATTTTTATTTTTTCCGCTTCGTTGTGAATACCTAACCCAGACGCAACAGAGTCAAAGGCTGTCCAATTATCGATCCTCTCCCGATTTTCGATAATGTACCAGCTAACGAGTTTCAGATAGTTCGTCTCAAGCGTAAGATGAGTGCCTTCCCACATCGAAGCAATTTGCCCAATATGAGTTCTAGTCAGAGGCAGCGCTTGCGCAAACGAACCGCTCGGCACTTTTAAAGAGCGCGTGCGGAGGAATGAATTAATTACTCCAAGCTTAGAGTTTGGAGCGGCAACAAGATGGCGATGGATTGCAGCTATCACCTCGGAGGTGGAACTGTTCCCCCTCATCACACCTGCAATAGCGTTAGTTATCCCTTTTTTCCGCGGCGTTGCCACCGATATCTCCCCCGTTGCAATTTGGACGATCTATCCTGCGCCGCGCTCCGTTTCAACAGCGCCCGGCAATAAAAAGGGGCTGATTAGCTGGTCGCGGAATGGCGGCTTTGGCAGTTAAATTGCTAAAGCGGATAAAAATGTCAGCAGCCGTTACGAAGCCTGCTTTCGATCACTCGGGCGTCAACTTGGCAAAGCTGCTACGCCTCCGCTAACCTCACTCTATGTCGGCAAGCCAGTCCACACAGACGCCGAAGCCGTAATTAGCCGTCTCGCAGACGCAACCCGGCGGCGGCATTATATAGGCATCATTTGCCTTGGTATGCTGCCCTTCGAGCGACCAGCAGACCGGGCATTCCTTGTTCAGAATGTCGTATTTGAAATCACCCTTCCACGCGGACACCTCGGCCATTTCCTTGGCCGTATTCCTGACCGTCCTGTATCGGGCCATGATGAAATAGGCCCTGAGCATGACGAGTTCGTGGGCTTCCAAGGGCCGCATCAACCCGGCTTCGGTCAAATCGTCATATGCAGCACGGGAGAGAAACGCATTGGAGCGCAGACTGAGAGCCTTCTTCTCCTCCTTGGTCAGTTGCTCGCCCTCTTTGCGATACCGGGTAGTCGTCAAACAGGGATGCTCGACCAGGTCAAAGGTCATCATCTCGGCGATCGTCTTGGCGGCATGCGGCTTGACAAGCCCCAGAGCCTCCACAGCACTATCGATAGCGATCACCAGCATATATCACCCGGCTCCATGTCCTTATAAGCGGTCATGCGCTCACCATTGTTGTCTAAGCGGTATATTGGAGACGACAATCCTGTCCCCGGCGTTCTCGATACCTGCGGCGGTCATTTCATCCCTGAGCGCACGGAAGACCGTTTCAGGATACGCGCAAGGCCCGATCATCACCCCGGCGAGAATGTCGTTGAGGTTCAGCTGGGGGATGTTGAACAGCGGCCCCTTGTCGGGATTATGGAATGGCAGTTCATACACCGTTTGAGGGATGCCGTTCAGGCTGATGTTGAAAGGCACCATGGTAGCGGCAGGATACTCATATGGCCTATGAATGATGCGCCACTCCCTCTCCTCCTCAAAGCCCGGATGCTTGATCGAGAACATGGCCAGTTGCAGCGCGTTGGTCGCCGCATTCGATATTATCTGGGCATCCCATGTTTTGAGAAAGTCTGAATGCGCTTCAACCTGAGCAATTGCCTCCGCGAACTCCTGAACGAAATGGTTGGGATCGCCATACAGAATTGGCGACACTCCGACCTCTAAGCTGGGTTCTAGTTCCAGATCAGCAGCACCGCCATGGAAGAGCAAAGCAACGCCAGCAACCGGCCCGCCATATGCACGCCACATGGACAATCGACCTAAGCGATCATTCGGATCATGCTCACTGACACTAGCTGTGAAGATGGCTTCACGTGCATGGTTCCTATGGGCAAGATGCCTCCTAAACACGTCCTCTCCCAAGCCGGGACTGATGGCATCCAACACAGCTTTGTATCGCTCTCCCATTTCACCGCCCAGAACGGGCTGCATGACAGAACGACCGTACTCGACCTCAGAAAAGTCATTCATGACCGCTGCATTGCGAAGCCAGAGAGAACGTCCCCTAACGATCTTCATCGCAGTCTCGGCAGTCGTATAATGAGCCAACAAGCCCTTTGCTTCCGCAAGCATCTTCGTCCTCTTGCGATCATAGCAGAAGAAGACTTCTAGCAACTGACGAAGATTAGCATCAATTGGCATAAGCAAAATCCTACTTAGTCAACCTTTCGCCGAAAGAAATGGCTAAGAGCGAGACAGATCACTCCCACAGCCATAGAGCCGAGAAGCCACTTGTTTAGGTCATATATCTGATCGACACTTTGCCTAATTGCGGTAATAGACTGCTCATTGGACTGCCTAACAGTTTCAACGTCGCGCTTGAGCAATGGCAGTTCAAGTGCCTTGGATGGGTTGTCGAGTATGATGTTATCGAGAGCAGCCTGTCGCTTCTCAATTTCAGATATTCGGCGCTGTATGTTTTCCAGTGCCACTTTAAGTGCAACGGAGGGAGCGTCATCTGAGATAGTGATATTCAGGTGAGCCAAGTCGTTCTTGAGCTGAAGAACTTGCAGTTTGAGAGAAGCAATCTCTTTGACTGATGCAGCAGCGGCAACAGGTTGCTCCATAGGTGCAATCTGAATATCGAATTTGCCGAAGATAGGAATTAGAGCAGAAGGAACCGCAGCAGCCATTCCAGCAGCAGCAAGAGCAGTGGCAAGACGCTGGGTTTTGCGGGTGGTGCGCTTTATGCGCTCTTCTTCGGCTTCATACTCTGTCAGCTTGCGCTGATCGTCTTCGGTCATTCGATCCCCCATAAACCCGGCTTTTGAAGCCAAACCCATACCTACGGGCATGGACGAGAAAACAAATATTTTCAACGACTCGACTGACGATTATGATCTCCGACTTAGCCCTGCCTGACTTTGGTCGACGGCCGAATAGTCGCGTCTTCGCCTGTAAATAGGTCGTCTGACCCTCAACGAATGACCGCTTTCGGGAGGGTTCAACGGGTCGAAGAAGGACCAGGATTTGGCGTTATCGGTTGTTTGAGATAAGCTCAGGCCCGGACCGGGCGGCACCGAGATTTTGCTTGCCAAATTGTTCCTCAAGACACATAACGTGTCCTGGCCTGTTTTGAGAATACTCTTAACATGCTGAAATTATCCGATTTATTGGCAGCACCCGTGCGTACGGTGCATTACAAAACGCCCCCGGCGTGCGTCCTTCCTTCGCAGCGCTTTCCCGCGCTGCGCTGCCTCGTGCCGGTAGGCGCGGGGCACCCCGAAGGGGCCTTATAGCATATGGCCAAGCGATATCCTTTCCGATCGAAATATCCGGGCCCCATGCCCCCGATCTGCACCCAGTCTGGACGCCGCGACTGCTCAGGCTCTTCTGAATTGCGCCCCGCTATCGCCCGTGTCGTGGTGCCTTCCCGCGAAGCAGTTGCATCCTATGAAAAACATGGCACCATCATGCCTGGCGGACAGACCTTCGCAGATCTGAAGGATGACGCATGCCCAAAATGAATGACCGCGAACGACTCGCTGACCTTGAAGCGCGGCAAAAGAAAATCGCGGAAGATATCCTCGATGCCCGCCGCGCTTTGCGCGGCAAATATGCATCCATCATCTCTGACCTGGAGATCGAGCGACTGTCTGAAAAGGAATTTCGCGACATATTGACCCAAGCGATCCGGGTCGGCGGCACAGCCTGTATCGCAGCCCTCAAGCCGCTCTCTGTTCCCCATCGGGCCGAACAGGCAAAGCGCCCGTAGGGCGTCCCTGCGACGAGCACGGCGGAGCCGCGCGCAGGAGGCCGATGCCGACAAGGCATCGCATCGCCCTGGCGACGGACCCCGTATTAGGGGTCCTGAGCCCGGGCGACCTTTCCGTCGCCAACAAAAAAAAGGCCGGCCCGAACACAGTCCGGACTGGCCCTAAGCAATGCTCCTCAACAGGCTGCCCTGCGTTGATCTGCAAGTCGGAAGAAATGTGCGGGCACGCCCTTGCCCCGGATCGCGCGGGCGAGCTGTGACTGGACCCCGCTCCCTTCGCAGACCAGCGCTTCGACGGGGTTCAACGCCAGCATCGCGTCGTTGCGTGCGAACCCGGCCCGGTCGCCCAGATGACGCCATTTGGCGAGAGTGAAAGCGATCACCGGCACCTTGCGGCTTGCGGCCCAGGCGGCGGCGATCGCATCGCATCCTTTGTCCTGCGCGGTTGTCGCAAGCACCATCATCGGCACCCGCATGTGGATAGTATCGAGCCTGTCCCACAGGAGCTGGCTGTCGTCCCATGTCTTGCCGCCGGAGAAGATCACGATCGGCCCCTTGGGCGCATGCTGGTCGATCCGGCGCTGGCGGCGTGCTGCGAGGAAGTCGGTCGCCGAGACCACCGTTGCCGTGCGCTTGCTCGATACCATAGACCCCCTCGGCGCGGACCAGGGGCGCCCTGTTTCGGCAGCGAAGGTCTGGGCCGCATGATCCCGCATGCAGGCCACCGCCTCGCGCGCTTCATCGAGGGACTGGCAGATCGTCTGCGCATCTTCCAGTTCGGCCGTCAGCACCTCGCTCCCGTCGGCGTCGCGGATGAGATCGCGGACCTTGCGCGCCGCCTTATCCGCCTCGCCGTCGAGCTGGTCGGTGACCTTGTGGAGGCTGTGCACGATGCCCCAGGCAAGCCTGTCCGCTATCGCTTCGAGCCTTGTGTTACGCAGTAGATCGAAGAAGGTTCGGACCACGAGTTCGGTCGCCAGTTCCGCCTCACGGGCGAGCGGAAGTCCGGCATCGGTCTCGTCATCGGCATGGCTCATCCGAAACCCGTCGATCGTTTCCGTGAAAGCATGTTCGAAGGCGGGGCTCGCGCTTTCCTCTGCGATAAGGTCGGCAATTTCTTCGGTGCTGCGGATGGTGGTGATCGTCGTCATGTGAACCTCCTTGAATTGAAAGAGGTCTTTTTTCCGGCACGGGCTCCGAGCGACGGGGTCAAGGATCGCGTAGCGACCGCGAAGCGGCGGTGGGGGTCACGATTTTCTTTGGCGGCCACCAACGCCCGAACGCCAAGCGCCATCCTCGCCCCGCCAAGGAAAATGGTGGGGCCCCACCGTCCTTGAGGCCGGCGCTGTCCCCGTGCCACGATTAAAAGAGTTGAGAGAGAAGAGGAGGCTTGCGAAGCTGGGGCTCGATGCCCCCGATTCGCAAATGGGTGCCTCACGCGCCGCCCCCTCGACGACCACCCTTCATGCCCAAGGATGATCGACGCACTACTGGCGCGATGGGCCCAAGCCAACTAGGGCCCGGCTCATGAAGACGGCACGCATGACGGACGACAGGATATTGCGGATGGGTGAGCAGGCAGAACGGGTCGACAGTGCGTCGCGGGTCATCCTCGCGAGTCCCCGCATCCTGTTCAGGACTTTCCGTGACACCGAGACGCTCAAGGCCTGGAGGGTTCCCGAAGGGGTCACGGGCAACTTCACGGCGCTCCAGCCGCGCGCCGGTGGCGGTAATCAATTGAAACTCCTCTAGGGGGACGAGCGCTATGGCATGTCCGCGCCGGGCATGGATCTGATCGAGGCGCGCTTCGTCGAGTTTCAGCCTGACGAACGCGTCGTCGAGCAGGTCCGCTTCATCGGTCGGGACGGCCAGACCGCGGCCAAAATGATGTTCGAGACCCTGATCAGCCCCGTACCCGCCGGAACCCAGGTGACGCTGCGCGCGACATCCCTGCCCGACGCAATTGATGCAAAAGAGCATGAAGACGCGCTCGCCGCGTCACTGCGGTGCCTGGCGCTGCTTACCGAGAGAAAAAGAAAAAGGCGGCCGCTCCAAATTGGAGGGCCGCCTTTCTACCGTTCAGTTGATCGTCGGCCCGATCCCCGGCGGGCAGATGATAACCGACGAGTTACCATCCTGGAGCTGCGCCAGCGGCGTGACACCCTGAATGCTCCCCTCACGCCACACATCGCAAATGACATAGATATGAGCGCCGGTCTGCCGATCGGTGCACTCCATCAGAGCCAGATCACCCCGCTCCGCGGCACGCAAGAGCAAGGTGTAATTGCGGACACATATTCCGGGGAAAGTCATGGCCGCCTCACGCCGCTTGAGCGAGCGATTGCACCGCGCCGGGCCGCCGCAGCGCGCCTGCCGGTATCCCCGCCTCGCCCTTGCGAAAAGCATGGATGGGTACGCTGGCCTTGCGAAGCAACTGATAGAGATTGGCCTGAAGCCCCGATCCCTCACAGAGCAGCGCTTCCACCGGTTTCAGTTCGACGAGCTTCCTATTGCGATTGAAGGCAACCTTCTTGCCCACCCCATAAAGGCCATAGGCCACGAGCGGCACGCCATTGCCCGGACGCGCAGCCCAGGCCGCGGCAATTGCGTCGGCGCCCTTGCGCTGTCCCGTCGTCACCAGCGTCATATGGGGCAGACGCGCCTTGATCTGATCGAGCCGGTCCCAAATGGGCTGCCAGTTCTCCCACTGCGCAGGACCTGAAAAAATGACGATCGGCCCTTGTGGCAGATGGCGTTCGCGCGCGACGAGTTGCCGCTCGCGCAGGAAATCCTGGACGGCGATCTGGCTGGCAATGGATACGCTCGAAGCCCGCGAGCCCTTCGCCGGGGACCAGGGCCAGCCCGAAAGCGCACGATACATTTCGGCGGCATAGTCACGCATACATTCGATCGCGTCGCGCTGCTCGGCAAGCGACCGGCAAACAAGCTGCTTTTCCTCAAGTTCGTTCGAATATACTTCGCTGAGGTCAGGTCTGCGAGCCAGATCGCCCAGTTCCTGCGCAATGGCGTCCTCCCGCCGTTCGATCTTCCCGGCGACGAAGTGGAAGGAATTGACTATGCCCCAGGCAATCTCCGGCGCGAAGGGTTCAAGCCGCGTGCCGGTGAAGAGATCGAAGATGGCAGCGACGATCCCACCGCATTCGGCCTGCGCCGCAATGGGCTCTGGCATATCATATTCGCCAGGTTCATCGCCCGGTTCGATGATCGAGAGCGGCATGGTATCGCCGAACACCGCCTGGAATTCCGGGGTTGCGATGGCCTCGGCATAGAGGGTCTTCAAGTCAGCAAAGCGGTCGACGCTTGCGGGTCGCGTGCGGGTCATATCCTGCTCTTTCGGAATAGAAGATTTGAAGGAGCCGGGAGCGCGAACGCCCCCGGCCAGGGAAGAGGCAAGCCGTCAGAAGGGAACCTCTTCATCGAGCGTATCGTCGGTCGCGCGCCCGCCGCTCATGCCCGCCGTGCTGTCGCCGAAGCCGCCACCCTCGCCGTCGGCAGAATAACCGCTGCGCTCCGGCCGTGTCGTGGGTCCGAAATCGTCGCGGCGCTGGGGACGCCGCCATGCGACCCGGAACCCATCCTGCTCTGTCCCGAACAGCGCGATCGAGAGAGGCTCAGGCAGGCTCGGGTCATCGATCGAACCCTGGAGGAAGGCTTCGCCGGTGGTGCGGGTGGCGACTGCTTCCCACAGGGCGCCGAGCTTGACCCAGCGATTGCCGACATTGAGCGCGATAATCTCGTAGACCGGCGCGCGTTCATGATTGCTCTGGACCGGACGCAGGCCCAGCCGCGGCAGGTCGATGGTGTTGGTTGCGATCCAGCCCTGGAGTCGATCGTTGCGGACGTTGAATTCACCGATATTCATGGGACATTTCCTTTGACGTTCATCGCTCTCGGACCATCCGAAGCGACACCCACCAAAATCCCTCTCTCCTCTCTGTCCCGACCCATCGGCAGGCGCTGCCGCAAGCGGCGGGGCGCAATGCCGCCCCCTTCTCCCCGCTCGCTTCCATGCGCGATCGGCGCTATAATGGCCCCCATGGATCCCGAAACGATGCGAACCATCGCGCAACTGGCGCGATCTCGCGCAGAGCGCGGAAGCTCAGCCGCCCGTGGCGACGGCCTGGAGCGGCTCGGCGCCGCGCGCGCCCTCCGCCAACTTGCAGTCGACCTCGACGCCACTGCCCAAGAGTTCGAACGCCGCCCCCAGAATTTCAGCCCGCGCAGCTGATCCCTGTCCCAATCGCACTATCAGCAGCGCCGCATTCTCGGCAGCCGATCGTAACCCGCAGGGCCGAGATCCGGCGCAGCCGGAGCTTGGTCGGAGCGGCGCTGCAAGCGCCGCGCAGATAGAACGGCGGTGCCCGCGCAAGCGGGCAGCCGCCTGCCAACCTTCTTATCCAAGACCGCTGCCTCACCTCTTGGCAAAACCGCTCATGTCTGCTGCACCTTCGAAAGCTCTGGGACAGATTTTTCAACAAGCCGAACTGGAAGCCATTGCCAGCGCTTTGGGCGATACAGCCAAGGGTGTTACCAATCCGGAGATCGGCAGGCTGATCGAAACCTGCGCCATGGTGGATCCCGGCGCCATGACGAAGCGACACCGCATCTACCAGGCCTTCGCTGAATGTCCGAACCGCCTCTAGGATCGAACACGGATTCTGGACTTCATCCGGCATGCAATGAAGCCGGCGCGTTATGCCCGCGAACCCCATTGCTTCGAGCCAATACGCGCCAATCTCAACCGGGCGCTGGCCTCTGCAGGTCTTGTGGTGACGGAGGCCGGCCTGGTTAAAAAGGCCGAGCAAGCGACACCCCTGCCAGAGGCTCAGCGCAGGGCGCAGGAGTTAAGAAGCGATCTGGAGACCCGCGGCGTCCATCCCGATGTTCTGCGCTACTGCCGCGCAGAGCTTCTCACTGACAAACATTTCCATGCCGTTCAGGAGGCCGTCAACAGCGTCGCCAGCAAAATCCGGGAGAGGACCGGTCTTACAGATGACGGGGCAGCGCTTGTCGATCGCGCGCTGTCCGGCAATCCTCCCATGCTGGCCGTCAACGCGCTCGTGAGCGCGAGCGAGCGCAGCGAGCAAAGTGGTTTTGCAAATCTCGTACGCGGCGCCTTTGGCATGTTCCGCAATCCAACAGCGCATGAAGCTCGCATCCACTGGCCGATGACGAAATCGGATGCAGAGGATCTGCTCTCGCTGGTTTCACTGATCCATCGGCGACTTGACGCCAGCCATATGCCGCCACGCGCTTAAGTCAGGAGAACGAAGCCGGCTCAATTACCCTTGCCAGGCGCGAGCGAAATTTATATGTCCATATGCGGAATGGACACCACCGACCTGTCGCCGGGTCAAACGTCTGATACTCTTTATGGATATCACGCAACCCATCCGATGGGCTGCTGCGTAATCGGCGAACGGCATGCTCAAATCGGAGGTGTACCGTGTTCCAGCTTACGATCCCTGTTACCCAATCGACTCTCGATGCCGCCAAGCTTGCGCTCACCAAGGCGCTCGGCGCAGTCAAATCGTCTCACCGGGCAGAGGCCATGGCGCGGGGCTTTGGCTTTCGTACGCATGCTGCATTTCTGGAGCGCGCACGATCGGGACGAGCCGAAGCGGCCACAGTAGATGGGACAGCCTTTGCGCAATATCTTGCCAGGCATGATTTCAATGTGGCGGGATCGACGCTTTACCGCGCTGCCGCGCAAGCCGCGCTCATCGGCGTCGCCGAGCGGTTTCCGACCCTGACGGCGGCCGGCTTCGGGATGGGCCGGTGGCGATCTGTCGAAACGCCCCAAGAGCGGCGCGCGCGGTTTGCACAGGGTCGCGCCGACCTCGTCAGCGAATATGCCGCTGCCCCGTTCCTCGCGAGCCTCGCCTTCGTTTCGCGCGTTGAACGGACAAAGACGATCCGTCCCGCGACGAACAGCTATTGGCTCAAGCACGTCGCCGAGGATTATGAGTGCACATATCCTGACGGCGAACATCTGGGACCGGTCTATGTCCCCAATGGCTTGCTGATCGCCGCCGCCATCCATGCCGGCTTCGATGTGAAACCGCACCGGGACGACTATGGGCGAGAGAAGCTCAACGCAGGCTTCAACATGGGGAAGTCGTCACTTTACGACCTCGATTGCGAGATACGACCGGATGGTGCCCGCGCACAGGACCGGCGCCGCGAAAAGGAACAGCGCGCGGCCAAACAAGCAGGCTACTCCTATTTCTAACGCCGCTGGCGGCCGCGGCGACCCATCAGTACCCACAAGGAACTGCATCAGGTCGCCGCGGCCGCCATGACTACATCCACCGCACCCCTGCTTACGGTCGCTGTCATGGTCCGGCCGGCCGGGACGAGCCAGGAGACATCGCGCCGGATCGCCTCGGCAAGCTGCGCCCTCAGCGCTTCTTCGTCACCCAGCAGGATAGAATTCGCCATATGGCGCGCTTCCATCTGGAAGTTGGAGCGCTGGGTTTCCCAGCTGTCGGCGCCCCGGTCTTCATCCGGCGAGAAGAGGCTCGCCTCGATAAGGTCCGCAAGCTCATCGGGGTCGACGGAAGCCTTATCATCGACAAGGATCGTCGCGTCGTCGATGCCATAGCAATCCACTGATCGAACCATCATCCGCAGGGGTGCCTCGCGGGTGCTGATTGCAGGTTCAGACCCTGCGGCCACGGCGATGGTCATTTCGAGGCGAAGGGCGGTGGCCGAGCCTGTCTCCCCAGGCGAGGCAAGCTCGGCGTCATCGATCCACGTCTGAGCGCCGCCCCGCGTGAAACCGAAGCGCAGGCTCGCAAGTCGTGGCAGCACGTCATACCAGCTATAACCTTCGAAACCGCGCTCGGCACAAACTGCGGTCGCCCCTATAAGCTGGGGATCATTGAGGACGGGAGCCGCACTTTGTGCAACATCGGGCTCCTGATCGGGAATGATGATCATGGCCTGGTCGCGCACGGCAGATCCCCTGAGCCGAGCATAGGGTTCGGCAGTCTCCGGCGTCCAGGCTTCAAGACAGGGCAGAGGCTCGGGCAGCATGATGCCCAGCGCCCGCGCTTCACTCCATGAAGCATAGGAAAGTCGATGGTCGTCCTGTCCCAGGACCACCCGGTAAATGGCGCGCCGACACGCATCCAGCAAAGCGTCCAGCGCGGGCCCCGCGATCACTTCCTTTCGCCCCGGAAGCACAAGCCGGAGGTTGGGCGCGTCCTGTATATCGACCCTGGCGGTCCATCCGCCCGCCCTGTCCACATCGCCGATATGCGGCAGATGGCAATCGACGGTAAGTCCGTAGAAATTGAGGCGGCTCTGTCGTCCGGTGGGCGCCTGCGCACCATGGAAGACGCCGATGATACAGCCTTCCCAATATTCGCAATACGCAGCGTCCGCGAGGAAGTCGGCACGGGCAAGAGGTTCTTTGTTGAGGAAGACCGGCAATGGGTAGAAGCGGGCGCAATCCGCCGCCGCGCCATTCAGCGCTGTCACCCAAATTTCAGGCGCCTCAATCAGAATCTGGGTACCGTGCTGGATGTCGCAAGGCTCGATGGGAAGCGCCCTCTGGTCTTCCCATGCCTCCGCTGGGACCACGACCCGCCAGCTGTCCACGCCGCACGCAGCAGAACGGATTTCAACCCAGCGACCCGCAAGGCTGAAGACGCCCATGCCGGCAGGATCTTCATTCTGCCGCGTTTCCGGCGTCCAGTCCGACCGCCCGAGCGACAGGAGCACGGAAGGGTCGGCGATCCCCCTGCCATCGTCACGAACGCTCAGCATCTGCATGCCAGCGCGTTCGAGCAACTCGATATCAACTCGCGATGCCCCAGCTCGCCGCGCGTTCTGTAGGAGCTCATGGAGGACGTCCTTCACGGTACCGTTGAAAAGACGCGTGACTTTCGTGATCGCTTCCTGGCTCACAGACGAGCGGATAGTGGTAGGCAAGGGCATGGGATCATCTCCTTCTTTGGCAGCACTGCGCGCCGTGCCCACACATCCCCCTTCCCTCCGTCGTCCCACCCCGTGAAGACCTGGCTCAAAGCAGCGGAGTTTCGTGGAAGCGATCGAGCCAACTGCGCATCGTTGGGCGACAATGGAGGTCAAAATCGCCAGCCCGTTCCTGGAAGGTCATGAGATCAGGCGGAGCGAGCCGCGCGATTGCATCGATCTCTTCAGAGGGCAGCAACGCCTCGTCGCGAATGAACTGGGTCATCGCGCCGGGGCGGGCCTGGGCGCCCCGGCATCCTCGAACGGGCTTGCGCCACAGGCCATCCACGTTGCGCAACCTTGGCTTCGCGCGCGCTTCAATGAGTATGATGAGCCGCAGATATTCAGGCGGAAGCGTGCGCACCACTTCCGGCTTCATCGCAGCGCAGAAGAAACAGGATGATTTGACCGGCAAAGGGAGCCCCTCCTGGCGGATCCGCGGGACACAATCAGCGCGTGTCCATCCCCATTCCCGCAGCGGATAGCGGCAATGGAAACGCGGGTCGTCATAGCCCTCGCGATCGGCATAGCGCCGCGTACCGGCCGGCGAACAATCATAGCCGACCAGCTTTGTCACCCGCTCACCTCGCGCCCATGTTTCATGGGCTGGGCGGCCAGCTCGCCGCCCAGCGATCCTGCGGCGCGATCTTCCATTTCGCCGAGCAGCTATGACGACCAAAGCTGATGGAGGGCAGTGTTCCGTTCGTCAGCAGATTTTCAGGGAGCGAATTATAGGGCGGCCAATGGCGAAACCGCCTGGGTTCGTAGCGGACGACATGGTTCTCGATGCAGAGATCATCCATCCAGGCGCGAAAGATCGGGACAAAACGATCCGTCTCAGGACGCTCGCTCCCGGTGTCAGCCATCAGCACGGCGTCAGGCGGCTCACCTCGGGCGACAAGCTCGATAATCATCGCCGTTGAATCGACGCCGGCGCCCCACGCGGTGAGGACAGGTGATCGGCGGCTCATCACAGGATCCACGCCAGCACGCAAAGCGGCGTGCCGGGCGGCCTGTCGGTTACGCGGACCGGCTGTATCAGATCGCCCGTAGCGACGACATATTGCCTCGCGCCCGTGGCACAACGCAGGCGGGTCGCGAGCCGATAGGCATGTTCGAAGGACGCGAGACGCGCTCGCAAAGGGGACAAGGTCTGCATCGGAGTTCCAACTTGATGGGTTTGTCAGTGGGCGTGAGAAACTGCGCGCAATTAACGGCATGAAAATGCCGGAACGAATATCCGTCCTACCAGGGGAAGGTCGGCAAGGCGTCCTCGGTGGGTCCGTCGCAATCGAGCAGGACATAGTCACAGCCCTGCGCGCGTCCGAGCTCCAGAATTGCTGGAATTTCCTTCGGGAGATGCCGTGCCGTCGGACCCGCTCGCCTCGACACGCGTCGGAATGAACCAGCCATATTGGGTTGGCGCGACGGAAAGCGGCTGGCGCGCCGGCGGCAGGTCGGCCCAATCGTTCAACAGCTTGCCCGTCGCGCAGCGGATATGGGCGGTGCCGAGCACCAGATACTGGCCCTTCTCCATGAGTGGTCCTTTCGATGTTCAGGGATAGCGAAGCGCCGCCGCGAACTGGCGCAGCAACGACGTCATTTCGGCTCTTAACCGGGCACGGTTGGAGATGATCAGCTCCGGTTCGAGCGCCTCACCAGCAGGCGACCTGTAGCCGGTAGCCGCGAGGCCAGGAGCAACCTCGACAATGATCCGATGGCCGCGAGGAAGGTGCGGTCCGGTATAACGGGCCGTGAACTCGCCCAGACGACCGTAGAGTCCCTGAGTGATCTTTCCCCAGCGAATATGGCCTGACGCGCGTACGTCGCCCTCCGCAAGCCCGCGGCCAAGCCACAGCCGGAACTGGGATCGTCTCTGTATCGCCGAGTTGCGGACCCGCTCCATAGTGCGGCACAGGGGAATGGTGGATGCTACGCCATCGAGAAACGCGAGGCATTTGTCCTCAACCGCGATCAGCATGTCCTCAAGATCGCGGCCCTGCATCCATCGAGAGAGATTTGGGCACCACTCGTCCGGCGCGTCCAGCGAACAGAAGCCGCGATCGCTATCCATCAGCACGATCACGAGCCGATCCGATAGCCCCTGTCGATCCAGATCAGCGGCGAACATGTCTGCATGCACTAAATCGATGATCAACAGCCGCCGCGTCCAGCGAACGGGTCGCGGCGCGTCCGTCGGAGCGGACCAGCAACTTGGCAACGGCCGTGGCGGAGTTGACGATCCTTCTCCCTGCGCTGCCGGCTGGCTTGCGACGGCGGAGAGCGCGCGGCGCGCCGTATCGAACAAATCATCGGGGCATCCGCCGCCGGCCCGGAACCCAAGATCATAGGCCGCTGCGGCTGGTGCCCCCTCAAACGAATGCGATCTGGGTTCCCTGCCGGCCGTTGCCGCATAATGTCCATCGGCAAAGGCGACGGCCTCGTCCCATCCCAGGGCATGCTCATCGCGCGCCCGCAGGATGAGCGGAAAGCGTGGATCGACACGGCCAGCCGCCAGCTGCCTTTCGACGAAGGCGAAATTGGCGGCAACGCGGTTCCGCTCGGTTTCGAGCCGCATCGCCTCGTGGATCGGACGCAGGGCAGCCACGCGGGCACGGGATCGCTCCATTCGAAGATCAAGCGGCGCAGTAAATTCAAGATCGGGATAGGTTCGCCAGGCCAGGGCAATCGCAGCGGCGTGGTCGATTGATCGCCCGCGCGCGAACCAGCACGCGGGATCTCCCGGATCGAAGACCTGCGCCGTCATGGCGCGGGGCGCTCGATCGCCCTCCAGGCCACAACCGCTTCGCTAAGCGGGGTCTGCTGATAATGATCAAGGCAGAAGATCGGGAAGCGATAATCCTGCTCCGTGTCCACTTTGCCGAGGTCTTCCGCCAGGTCGCGAATATACTGAGCGAGCGGCGTCACATGTTTCTCATCCACCCATGTCGCAAGATTGTCGCTTTCAGCGCCGCACAAGTCGCAGGTCGTGCATTCGAATATGCCCGAAATTGTCCAGTCCTGGACATCCATGTCCCACCGGGCAGCCGCGTCCCGGACAAGCTGATCCGATCCGCAGTCCGCGCAGACCGGTCTGACACGGGCACCGGCTGGTGAAGGATCTGTATCGTCGGGATCGAGCGGGACGATGGTCACCGTGTAGGACAAATCGGGCACACGCTCATTATGATAGGTACTTGCCTCCGCCACCCTGGAGGCAGCGGCTTGCACCTCGCTGCTGTCATGAACATCGAGCCGCACGGTCTGCGTGGCGAAAGCTTCAGCGGCGCTGAAATAGTCGATCCTGACTTTGAAAGCGCAATGGGAAGGATTGGTAGCCATGATAACACTCCTTAAAAATGCAAAAGCCCGGCTCTGGGCCGGGCTCGTTGGGGTTGTTGGATTTGAATGCGAGGGTCAGTCGCTGAAGGGGCCAGCTGCGATCTCTGCGATCCAGGAGGCTGCCTCGTGGAAGTCCGCATCATCGTCTGTGACGAGTTTCGCCAAGGCAATTGCCCCAGCGCGGCCCAGCTGGCCAAGGCGCTGAAGAGCCGCGAGCGTGGCCGGTGCCAGCGCGTCGGGATCCGCCGCACCGATTTCGTCGATATTCATGATCATGTCCTTTCTCGAAAATGGGCGGCGAATGAGCGTCGCGCGTCAAACGGCGCCGTCACGCCAGTCAGTTGGCGCGCTGGAGCAGGCCCCTCGCCTTGCCCTCGAGTTCAAGCCGGCTGTCCTGATGCGATCGCGACCGGGCGACCGCAGTGATGCCGTTCACGAAGTCATAGAGGGAGGCGGGCGGATGGCCTTCCTCTTCGAGAACCGCGGTGATGATCTGCTGGGTATCGGCTTTGGAGAATCCGCGTGTTCGCAGGAAACTGGATCGATCATCGTCGGTCCGGGCAACGATACGCTCGCGCGCGGTCTTAACCCCCTCAATGAAGCGGGCCGGCGAGGATTTCGCGAAATGCGCCAGTGCCGGTGCAGCCTCATGGGCGAACCGGTTGGCTGCGAACTTAGAGTGGCGGATGTTGACCTCCTGAAAATTTTCCACGCCCCACAAGTTGCGATTCATGCACACGGCGCGAAGATAGAATGTCGCAATCCCAAGGGTTTTTGAGCCGACCTCCGAGTTCCAGCAGTAGAAGCCGCGAAAGAAGAGATCGGGCTCGCCATTGGGAAGCTTACCGGCCTCGATCGGATGGGTATCATCGACAAGGAACAGGAAGACATCGCGATCCGAGGCATAGAGCGTCGTCGTTTCCTGGCTGACGTCGACATGGGGATTATAGTGCATCGTGCCCCAGTCGAGGACTCCGGGAACCTTCCAGCGTGTGTCACCCGTCCCGTTGCCGGCGATCCGCATCACCGCCCCGACCAGTTCATGATCCCAGATGCGGCCATAATCGGGGCCGGTGACCGCGCGCAATTCGGTGCACCCGTCGCGCGTTTCAAGCATTTTCACCTGCTCGCCTCGATGCTGGATCAGTCCGTGCTGCATGTTGATGCCGGCAAGGGCGGCGGGAAGCGCTCGCAGATAGGAAGCGGGCGCGCCCACAAGGCTGCAAAGCTGGCCAAAGGACCAGTTTGTGGGCGCCACCGGTTCATCCCGACCGGGTACGATCAGGGACAGACGTTCCGGTTCATCGCTGCGCGCAACCACGCGAACAGAACGGCTTTCGACGATATGGGTCGTCGCGGCATCGGCGCGTGCGCGAACGCTGTCATAGAGATCGGCAAGCGAGAGAAAGCGCTCGTCGTCAGGTCTTGAGAACCATTCGGACGAAACACGACCGATATTCTGGCCGCGACTGATATCGACCTTGTAGGGAGCCTGCGCGGGGCGCGGGGCGGGAGCCATCATATTCATGGGGTGGATCTCCTTGGCAGGATCAAAGAGCAACACTTTGCTGCTCCGCCTTCCCCACATCCCCCTCTCCTCCTGCCAGGCACCGGACGCTTTGAAGCTTCATGGTTGGTTCCAGCGAAAAGTGGTTGCGGGATGCTCAGGAGGCCGAGCAGCATTTGCAAACAGCGCTACGCGGCCTGCGTCAGCAGCCATTCGTAGAGCAGGTGAGCATCGGGCTCATTTTCCGACCCCATGGCGATCCGCACACGGGCGCCGTCGCAGGCAAAATCAGCGGCGCGCGGCAGGGTCAGATAGGAAACTCCGTCGAGGATGATATCCTTTGACCGAACCGCTGTGATGGTCCGCGTGGTTCCCAGGGCACGGTGCCCCTTGGGGCCGGCGACGAGCTTCAATTGCTGGCCGACTTTCAACGATTTTCGAAAATGGGCGAGGCTTACCAGCGGCTCCACATGGTTTTCTGCGCCGCGCCTACGGGCGAGCGCCGACCAATAGGCCCGACCAATGCGAACCTCCGTGAAGTAGGAACAGCTGTGGAAATCCTGATAGATGTTCGAGTTGGTAAAGCCGAAGCGCTCCATCTGGTCGCGAACGGCAGAAATCATCGCCTCTTGGGCGTCGCGCGTTGAGAGATCTTGCGGCGCATCAAGGATCTCGGCGATGATCTTGCGCCCGCCCGCGAACTTCTCCGTGATGACCGAAAATGCGATGTCGGCAAAATCGGTGGCCAAATGGGCGCGGATCCTGTCCGCGAGATCAGGGAACGGTTCACCCTGGCGATAGAGGTCACCCTTGTAGCAGAAATTTCCGCGCTCATCATGGCTGACCTGGCTGTAGAGCAAAGATGTGGAAGTCGGGGCGGGCGTGTCGGTCATGTCGAACCTCTTGTGTGGCGTTCGATCCCCTAAAAGGATCTACACCCACCCCCTCCCTCCTCTCCTTGCCGGTGGTCGCCGGTTTGCCTGAGCGGGCGGACAGTCAGGCAGCAGCGTTGAGGCCGACGAGTTTGTCCCACTGCGCCCCGGTGCAGATGATCTGCTCGAGGATGCCGGGCGCCCGGTCCGCGGGAATGAAAAGCCGTGTCTTGTAGGCAATGATCTCGGTGAAACAGCCTATGGACTTGAGCCAGTCGCGCCGGGCGGCAGGGAAATCCCTGATTTCCAGCCGGCGAGCATCGTTGACATGGACTGAGACCAGTCTTGCATCGCCAAGACCTGGGATTACCACACCCTCGGCGCCCCGCGCTCCGGCAATCATCTCGGCTGGCGAGAGCCTTATCGCCATTTCCACGCCGAAGCTGCGGGAGAGCTTTTCGATGCCGTTTGGTGAGATGATGCGTCCGAGGACGGAATTGCCTTGCCTGTCGCTGACCCTCCAGACGCGCATGTCGTCATCTGGCAGCTGGTTCCAGACCGGCAGCAGCAGGCCATTTGCGATGTTGACGGTCTCAATGTCGATGTGCTCGCGCGCCTCTTCGACCTCGGCGTCCCATGCTGCCTCGAAGACTGCTCCTTCGATCGGCGCCCAGTGACTTTCATGCAGGGCCTTGTCCCGGATACGTTCCCGCCCGGTGGGCCTCACGAGTTGCCACATGGTGATGGCATTGCCCTCGCCGTCCATGACGCTCCAGCTCGGCACCTGGAGTGCGACCCGTCCTGATCTTTCATTGCGGAGCATGACGAACCCCGTCTCGCCCCACTCCCGCATCAGGCGAGCCCGCGACGTTGCGCGTCGCCGATGATGCAATTCATAGCGGCTAAGACGGGTTTCAGCGCCGGTCACCGGATCTCGGCGCAATATCTGCTCGTCGAGCAGGATGACGCGCTCGGCCTGGATCGTCTCCACGCCGACCTCGAGTGTTCCGGCCTCCCGCGCGGCGTCGATCCTGGCCTGGATCAGCCCCATATATTCCTCGAATATCGCGTTCTGCGTTTCGATGCGCAGCGCCAGCAGGCGATTGAGCCAGCGCTGGATCGGAGGAAGGTCATCGAGCAGCCCGCCGCTTTCCTTGTCGAGAAGCTTGAGGCCGGTCATCGCGACGAAGGCGGATAATGACGTGCTGGTGAGCTTTCCGCGATAGAGGAGATGATACCATTGATTGAGGGCGTCGCGGGCATAGTCGCTCTCTAGATTATCGGAAGGGTCGAACAGATTTTGCCCGCCGGTCTGCCGCTGCCCGCGCGTGAGCGCCCCCAGGCTATCGAGCCTTCGGGCGATGGTGCTGATAAATCGGCGTTCGCCCCGGCAGTCGGTCGTGACGGGACGAAAGATGGGCGCGCTTGCCTGGTTGGTGCGATTGGATCGCCCAAGGCCCTGGATGGCGTTGGACGCCCGCCAACCCGGCTCCAGGAGAAAGTGAACGCGGCGGCGATCTGCGGATCGGCAGTTGCGATCGGCATGATAGCTTCGGCCCGTTCCTCCGGCATCGGAGAAGACGAGGATCTGCTTCTTGCCGGACATGAAGGCCTCGGCTTCGGCGATGTTGCTACGGGCGCCGCGGTTCTCGACGCGCTGCCGCCGGGCGGCATCTACGACCAGCCTGCGGCTCCTCCCCGTAACCTCAGCAACCCTATCCGTTCCGAAATGACGGATCAGTTCGTCAAGGGCCGAGCCGATCGGTGGGAGCGCGCACAGCTGCTCGATCATCTCATCGCGCAAGGCCAGCGCTTGCTGACAGAAGACGGGATTGCCGCCCTTGTCCACCATGAGTTCGGAACGCTCCGCTTCATCGGCACCCTTGATGATCTTCATCATCCGCACCGGAAAGGCGGACTTCAGATAGTCGATCATCGCCTCGCGCGGCGAGAGTTCGATATCGAGGTGCGCGCGTTCTTCGGCGCTCAGAGCCGCGAGCCTGCGTTCGAGCATCGCCTCGGCTGTGGTGACCAGTTGGACGATGGCATGATGTCCCGCATCCACCTCGCTCGTGATGGACGCGATGAGGGTCGGCACCTTCATGGCGATCAGAAGCTGGGAGAAGAAGCGCTGCTTGGCGCTCTCGAAGCGGGACAGCGCCGTGCCCTTCGCCTGCGCGTTGAGCGCCTTGTCGCCCATGCGGTCGACGATGTTGGTGAGCGCCAGCACCTCGTCGAGATTGCGGTGGATCACCGCCCAGCCGTCAGCATAGGCATTGTAGACCTCGATCTGTTCGGGCGATAGCGGATGTTCGAGCGGCTCATATTCGACGCCCCGGAAGGTCAGCGCCCTTGCGGTGTAAAGCCCAAGGGCTTTCAGGTCCCGCGCGACGATCTCCATCGCAGCGATGCCGCCTTTCTCGATCCCGCTCATAAACTCGGCCCGATCGCCGAAGGACGTGCCCGGTCCCCAGAGACCCAGGCGAATGGCGTAGCAGAGATTGGCGGGGTCAGTTGCGCCAGTGGCCGAGACAAAGAGGATGCGGGCGCGGGGCCGCAGATTTTGCAGTCTGACTCCCGCCAGCCCCTGTTCCGAACCTTTCTGCTGGCCGAACTGGGTTTCCGTCCCGGCAGCATTGGCCATCTCATGGGCTTCGTCGAAACAGATGATGCCTTCAAAATCCTCATCCAGCCAGGCGAGCAATTGCGACAGGCGGGAGGCCTGATCGTGACGCTGGGACCGCAGGGTCGCATAGGTGAGGAACAGAATGCCGCTTTCCATGGTGATGGACGTTCCGAACGGAAAGGCATCGAGCGGCTGGATGTCGATAGGCAGACCGCCGAGCGCCGACCAGTCTCGCCGGGCATCTTCGATCAGCGCCGCGCTCTTGGAAATCCAGACCGCCTTGCGGCGTCCCCGGCTCCACTGATCCATGATGCAGGCGGCCACTTGCTGCCCTTTGCCCACGCCAGTTCCGTCACCGATGAAATAGCCCATGCGATAGGACTTTCCGCTGGCATCTGGGGCCAGCAGCGTTCCCGGCTCATTGGGCGCACGCAGCCCCGGCAGATCGCGCTCGAAGGCTTGGCCCGCATAAATGATCGTTTCCAGTTGGGCGTCGGAAAGGGCGGAGACCGCGCAGCGCGGCAGTTTGGGGCGATAGGCGGGCCGCGGCGGCAGGATGGATGACATCGCAATCGATTCGACCAGCTGATCAGGGTGTGGTTTCGCGCCGGGGATCGCCAAGCGTGAAAGGCGCCAGGGCACATAGATGCCGATCTGCTCCTCGGCTGGCAGCGGCGTATCGAGGACGTCGTAACTCAGCAGTTCCACGGTGGAGTTGAGTGTCGGAGCCGTCCGAGCCACAGGCTTCAGCGCCGTTGGGAGTTTCGCGGCAGTGAGGAGCGGTCTGCTGCCCGAAGCTATCGTCGGCTTGCGCGGCGCAGCGGCAAGCACCGCGACTGCGGCGCCAGCCTGCGCTGGCGCGGCGGCATCCAGACGCCTGGGCAGCGCCAGAACGACCGGCAGAAGGCTTTCAATATCCGGCACGGTCAGCCGCTCCGCAGTCCCGGTCCACCCTTTGTCATAGACAATTAGGCGCACAGGGATCGTCGTGCCATGTTTGGCGAAGGGTCGACCCTGAACCGTTATTTCGATGCGTGGAGGAACCAGCGCGGCGACGGCCTGATAGCCGGCCTCGCCGCTGGCTCCCTCAGCGAAGGCCGGCGACATGATGGCGACGCATCGTCCACCAGGAACGAGGCGAGCGAGCGCGGAACGCAGATGGCGGGCGCCAGCGTGGCGATCGCGACCGCGCGCTTCGCTGCGCGCGAACGGCGGGTTGATAAGGATGACCGAGGGCCTTTGGTCGATCGGCAAAAGATCGTCGATATGTTCGCCGTCATGGCAGGTAACGGTTGTCGATAGCGCCTGCCCGAGCAGGCCGGCCCGGACAGGATCGCGCTCGTTGAGTATGAGGCGCGCCTTGGCCATATGCGCATAGACGGCGAGAAGCCCAGTGCCCGCAGACGGTTCCAGCACCATGTCCGCCGAGGTGATCTGCGCCGCAAGGGCTGCAAGGAAGCTGAGCGGCGCCGGCGTCGAGAATTGCTGCATGTCGACCTGCCGCTCGGACCGAAAGCTCTGGGTCGGAAGCCGCTGGGCAAGGTCGCAAAGCGCCGCCAGGGCCGCGGCCGGATTTGCCGGATCGAAGGATGGCAGCGCGTTTCGCGCAAGAGCAACGACCTGAGCAATCTCCAGAGCGTCATAGGCTTCACGCAACGTCCAGCGTCCGTCAGCGTCGCTCCCGCCGAAATGGGCGGTCATCAGGCGCGACAGTCGCGCGCGCGTGATGGGGTGGCCTGTAACGATCAACTCTGCAAGGGACTGGGCGACGGCCCCCAGGGTCCAGATTTTCTGGTCAAGCGGATCGGAGCCGGCCTCCAGGGCGGCGAAAAGCGAATGGGTCATTCGGAAACTCCAGCGAATATGGCGCACGCATGGAGCAGGGGTCCATGCGGCGTGGTCAGGAAATGAGGCTGAAAGCAGGATGGCGGGGTCGATGGTGGCCGGCCCCGCCCATGCTATCGCTCAGGCGGCCTCAGGAATGTCCGCACCCTCCTCGGCGACGCTCGGTTCGTCGCTGGTGTCATCGTCTCCATGTTCGTCGTCGACAATGTCGAGGTTGGCCGCTTCGTCAGTCCTGTGCCCGAAGGTCATCGCATCGGGCAGCCAGAGCAGGGCCCTCTCCTTCACCTCCGCCTCGACGATGATCTGGCCGGTGAAGAGCTTCTCGGCCGAAAGAGCGAGATCATGCTTTTTCGAGGCGCTGTAGCGGCTGCGCAGCTCGGCGCCGCCCACCTCCTCGAAATGCTCCAGGATCATAGGCTTGCTGATCCGATCGAAATAGCGCCTCGCGGTCGGGCGCCACCAGGCCGGCATATCGATGTCGATCTTGCTGCCAATGTGGTCGAGGAGCGCGGCACCAGAGCCCCCCGACGGAACGGCGTGAAGCGTACGGGCGACCGCCCAGCTGAGCCATGCTGCCCGTGCCGTGTCGTCCAACGCGCAGAAGGCATCATAGCGTCCGACAAGATCGGCCGCCTTGGTCCAGCTACGATCAAGACCCTCCTCAATCTCCGCCCAGCTTTGCGCGGCGGGCGTATCGCTTTCAAAGCCGGGGCTGCGCGAGCTCTGTGTGGGCGCGCGCAGGTCGCTTGGCATGTCGTATCGATAACCGATCGCCGTATCGGCCATGATGAAGGTGCCCAGATCGAGTGCAAAATGCGGATCGCTCGCCACATGGACACGCAGCACCTCGGTCTTCATCATCGCCAGCTCGTCGCCGAGCCGCTGGCTGATCGAGGCGCGAGGCACTGTTTCTTCAGCGGAGGCTTCTTCGGGCTCAGCAGCCTCGCCGGCCTCGACGTCCGCTTCATCCTCATCCAGCTCCTGCGGGATAGCGAAAAACTGGTTGTGCAGCCGGGGCACCCCATCCTCGCCGATCACCAGATATGCAATGGAACTGGCCTTCTGCTGCGCGTCGAGTTCGGCAGGCCGTTCGTCGAGCGACGCGTGCTCGGCTTCAAGAGCCTCGATCCGCTCGATTTCCTCGTCGGTGTAGCCGTCTTCATCGGCATTGTCGGCGATCGCTTCCAGCTCGACTTCGATAGCGCGCTGTCGCTCCTCTTCCTCCTGGCTGAGCGGCAGTGGCACCCCTTCGACTTCGTCGAGCGCCATCGTTTCCACATAGGGGACGCGGGTCTGGCACAGCACCCTGAGTTCACCGAAGCCTTCGCGGGTCCGCAAAGCCTCGGCGGCCGCTTCCATCCGCTCCTCGGCAAGCCGATCGATGATCTCGCTATCGATCCAGTTTTCATGTTCTCTGTCGGAGAACAGATCACTCTCGATCCGGCCGCCGGCAGAAAGATAATCGTCGCGGCCCACCAGAACCGCTTTGGGGTCATTGCCCCGATAGACGCCGGAAACGAGGCGCCGGCGGATTTCACCGGAGTTGCCTTCATAGTAGCTGCCCTGCAATTCTTCGAAGACCGCCGCCTGGCGCGCGGAATCGCTGATGCTGCCATAGGCCTTGGCCACATCAAGGGTGATCGCCCCATCGGCCAGGGCATCGAAGACGATGTTGGCAAGATTGGCGAGGCGTAGGCGCCCTAGGACGAAACGCTCGGTCAGCCCGAAACATTTGGCGACATCGGCCGGCGTTTTCTTTTCATTGGCGATGATCGCCTGGAAGGCGCGGCATTCCTCGGCGGGGGTCATGTTGGCGCGGGTGAAATTCTCGATCAGGCTGACCTCGGTTGCGCCACTCCGGTCGGCAAGCACCATGACCGGAACCTGGTAGTTGTCCGGCAGCTGGCCATCAGCGATGAGCGCCTGGACCTGGGTGAGGCGGCGACCGCCCGCTATGATCTGATATTCCCCTTTTTTGCGGGCAACGGGAATGCCGACGAGGTTCTGGATGATCCCGCGGACGAGGATCGTGGCCCTGAGTTCTGCATCTTCGACTGGATCGGTGCGCTTGCGCACATTGGTGGGCGCGATCGAGAGCTTGGAAGCCGCGACATAGAGGAGTGGCGGGGTCTGAGTCATGAACATTCTCCAACGCGCGGCGCGCCCTGACCATCAGGCCGCTAGCCGCGTCCCCTTCCACTCCACCTTCTCTCCTGCCCGCAGCATGTCGTTCCAGTCGCCCATTCCCGCAGGGGGCCGAAAAATCACAACAGTACGGCCCGGACTGATGAATTTTGCTCGCGCCCGTCCAACTGCCCGTCTGCCTGCCGCATCATTGTCGGCGAGCAGGACAAGGCATGTGACATGCGCCGGGATCGCGACCTTGTCGAAGCGTTCGGCCCCGAGGCTTGCCCAGACCGGAATGCCGAGCAGGATGGACGCGGAAAAAGCGTTCTCGATGCCTTCGGCGAGCCCGAGGACATGGGTGGCGCTGGCCAGTTCGACTGCCCCCTGCCCCAACCGGCCGAGGCTACGCTTGTGCTTTTTGAATAGCGCAGGTCGCCCGTTTAACTGCAGGAAATTCCGCTGAATGCCGCAAAAGACGTCATCCTGCGTGACGGCAGCGATGAGCGCAGGCAAAAAGCGAACCTCTTTGCCGGTCCCCAGTGGGGTTGCAGGATGATAGCGCAAGGCTGGCGAGACAATGGTGATGCCGCGTCGTTGCAGATAGCGTCCAGCCGGCGTGAAATTGATCGGTCGAGCCTCCTTCCAAAGCCGCGCTGCCGCCCTCGTGCCGTGCTGAGGATGCCGCTGTATCGAAGCAGCTGCGACAGCGCCGAATGGAGTTTGGAGTCCTTCACTACGCAGGCCCTGCAATATCTCGGTGATCGTGCAGCCAGCAAAGCACTTGAAAAGCAGCGTTGATAGGCCTGAACGCACCGAGAGACTCGGCGTTTTGTCGGGATGTGCCGGACATCGACACATGCCGCGCCCATTGGACCAGTGGCCGCCGAGCCGATGGACAATGGTCTTGCCCGCAAGATCGAGGTCCTTTGTCATGGCGCGGCCTGTTCTCGGGCCGCCGCAATGGTGCAAATGGCCACCCGCAAATTCTTGCGCACTCGGCGGCGGGTTATCCCGAATTGACGGGCGATCTCGCCAGGCAGAACATGATGACGCGTGCAAAGGATCAAAACGGCCCGGGGGAGAGGATCCATTTCGCTAATTGCGCAAAGGGCAGCAGGAAAACCAGATGTCGCTTCCGCCAGGTCCCTCTCGACTGACCCCAACCTACAGATAGAAGCAGGATGCTGGTCCGGGTCGTTGCGACGAAAAGCAACCTGTTCCGAGTTGCAGTCGGAAGAACCGCAAGATGGCTTGGGAAGACTGGCGATATGAGCCTGCATCTTATCCGCCAAAGCCGCATCCCGATCACGGAACAGACGGCGGACATGGGTACTGGCGATCTGCCAGAGCAGACGGCGCGGGTGGGCCATAGAAATGATCCATTTCGAAAAGAGGAAAAGGTCGCGCCAAAAAAGCGCCATTTAGCCTTCCCCCTCCTCTCCCACTGCTGCGGCTAGTCAGGACAGTTGGGAGGCCTCGTCGTCTGCCGCAGAGCAAACAAGGCCTTGGCTGTTGCCGAAATGTCACTCCTTGCCGCGGACCCTACGGCAGCAGTTGCTTTCACAATTCGGTTTGGTGAAAATCGTTGCTCATCACAACGGGTCGGCCGCCCTGCGTGGGAATGAGCGCTGGCGGTCGCCATGGTAAAGGGTCGCACCGTCATGCCAGATGAAAACATCCCCGCCGCGCTTGAGCCCTATCGTGACGCCGTCGCGCATCTTACTGACCGGCAACGTGAATGCATGGCGCTCGTCGCTGAGAACCTCAATTCCAAGAAGATCGGTAAGCACTTGGGCATTGCACCCAATACAGTGGACAAACATGTCAAGACGGTTCGAGCCATGTTCGGTGACATGGACAGGTTTGATGTCGCCAGAATCATTCGCGCGGTAGATGACGCCGTAGCGGCCGCCAAATCACCCCCCCAAAATTTAGGTAGTCAATCAATCGGACTGTCTGCGCCCTCGGTAATCGCCCCATCTGGGCCTACCGACAACGATGCGGCCGGACAGTCTGAAACCGATCAGAGCACCACCGTGGGAAAGCGGGTTCCACTGCTTCCCAGCGCGATGCCCGCCCTGCTCAGCCTGTTGCCGCTCCGCTCCTCAAGGAGGCAGAGCAATGACCTGAACCGACATTATCTTATGATCGCCTTTGCGGTTCTGAGCGCCTGGTCCCTGGTGTCCGTCGGCTCGGCCGCCTCGCTTCTCTCGTCGCTAAGCAGCTTCGCCCGCAACTAGAGAGCTATCGATAATCTGGATCATCGACCGCGCAGCCCTCAGGGACGCGGGAAAGGAACACTCATGCCCAAACAACGTCTCGCCATCGCCCATTCCATCGCGCAACGCCTTTACGCCGCCGAGGAAGCACTGGATCTGGCTGCTGCACGGATCGCAGAACTAAACGCCGCCCTGCCATTGGCGCGGCTCGATGGCCGGCTCGCAGCCTCCATCGGTCAGGATGCCTTTCGCACCTCGGCAGATGCGATCGTCCTTGTCGCAAAGACGCGCGACAAGATCGTGACCACGCACGATATGCTCAAGCAGGTCAGCGACGATATCGGCCTTGGCCCGCAGGCCTATGGCGACGTGTTCAAAGTCGCCGAGAACCGGCAGAGCGTTACCGACATTCACAGTCTCGCCGCCTGATCACCTTCGCTAATTTATTGACGAAGCGAAACATTTTTTGTTTCAGTGGGTGATGACCAGGCAAATGATCTTCGTGTGTCTTTTGATCCTGAGCACGCTCTATGCCTTTGCAAGGGGTGGCCGGCCAGAACAGATCGCGGCGGCCACCCTTGTCCTCGGCGTCATGGCGAGCATCGCCTTTGCCCATCATCCGTCGCTGCGCTTTCACAAATTCGAAGCCGGCATATTGGCGGTTGATCTGGTCATGGTGGGGATTTTTCTGGCTCTGTCGTTCCGCAGCACACGGTTCTGGCCGATCTGGATCGCTGGCATTTTAGGTGCGGAAACGATCGTTCACGTCACGCGCGCGGTGGTCCCCCATGTCATACCACAAGCCTATGCCGATGCGGCTGGCCTGTGGAGCTGGGTAATCCAGACGATCCTGATTGCAGCGACCTGGCGGCATCGCCACCGGCTGCGACAAAATGGCTCCGATGCCCCATGGCGAACAGATTGAATCCGGCGATTGCGCCAGCTTGCTGCATGACCTGAGGCGCGACTGAGCGCACCTTTCCGCCGAGGGGCTGCTTATTGATCGGCCTCCGCCGGGCCCATTGGCTAGACCTGAGACTGATATGGCAACGCCTTAGCGTCGTCGTTTTCGGATCGCCGACGCCACGGTGCATCTTCGAACTTTGACAATTGGAGTGAGATCGATGCCGCAACTGACACGCACGCGCCTGGATATGTGTCGCAAACTGATAGCGTCCCGCAAGATCGTAGGCGATCGGTTGGGCTACGGCATGTGTTCGAGCCCAATTCTGGACATGCTGCTGGAGTTGTTCGTCGCGACGCATGAGGGTCGGTCTGCCTATTCCTGGTCGCTCTGCATGTTCGCGCATGTCCCGATTTCCACGGCCCTTCGCAAGATGGAAACGATGGAACAGGAGGGAATGGTCCTCCGCGAAAAAGCCGACCGAGATCGACGCCGAATTCAGGTATGCCTGACGCCCAAAGGCCGCGCGGCCGTCGAGGGCGTGCTCGATCGACTGGTGCAAGTCTACGCTGCCGAACCGATCGCCACATCGGCCGCAGCTTAAGGCTGTCGGTTTACCGCCAGAGCGCCTCCGAACTCCTGAGCACTATCAATGGCACTCTATGCGCGTCAAGCCGCCGCTAGCTGGTTTGCCCAATCGACTTCCAATTGAACAAGTCAATTGAGAAGGATGTGAAGCCCTTTGTTGACGAGCCGCACGGCCCACATGTGTCGCCCCTCCTAAACATATCGATGCCGGATATGACCACCGGTCGAGCCTGCTCCCTCACGAGCAAGCCGTGCCGCTAAGGCGCAACCACCTGATGCAACCGACGGCGGGCATCATGCATCTTGAGAGCCAGAGCGATTACTTTCTATTCCGCAACATTGCCGCGAGTGTCCGAGCCGGGAAGGATCTGAGATCGCAGCCCTTCGCTGCTGCAGTCCCAATTTCGGGCAGAGCTGACTTTATCTTAATTTCTGGCATCGAGTTCCTGTGGCGGAACAATCCTTTTGCGTGCCACTCTACACCATCCCCGTTGAAGATCCGGCATCGTGCCGAAAAAACCAAAAATTGATCACTATGTGAATTGAATTAATTCGGCATCGCCGATGGTTGATGCAAATGTCGAAATATTTACAATTCGCCATCAAACACGCAAGAAGCATCGATCAACAATGACGGGATCGCCCAATGGCCGACGAACAACAGACTGACCTCACCGCTCTCACCGTCCAGCTGCTGAGCGCCTATGTCTCGCGAAATTCGGTTCCCAGCGAAGGCTTGGCCGATCTCATCAAATCCACGCGCGCAGCGTTGGTTGCGCCTCCGGCACCTGCGGCCCAGAAAGCAGAAGCCGTGAAGGTAACGCCAGCCGTTTCGGTGCGCAAAAGCCTCGCGTCACCTGAGCACATCATCAGCCTGATCGACGGGAAGCCTTACAAGACTTTGAAGCGGCACCTGGCGACCCACGGCCTGACACCCGATGACTATCGCGAGCGCTATGGCTTGCCCAAAACCTATCCGTTGGTTGCCGAGAGCTATTCGCAAGCGCGCCGTGCCGTCGCCCAAAAACTTGGCCTTGGCCATAAGTCCGCTGCGGTCGAGAAACCCGCCGTAGCAACGCAAAGCGATAAGGTCACTCCAGAGATGCCGGCCAGCGAGAGCAAGCCGGTGCTTGCCAAAGTGACTAAGGGGAACGGGAACCACACCGCGAAAAAGGCTACCCGCCCGAAGGCTGCGGTCTCTCCGGCGTCTGTTACGATCAAGCCGGACGAGCAAGTTAAAGAATCGGGTGGCCCAACGAAACGTCCACGGAAAAAGCTCTCGATTGCCACGGCTGATGATCAGCAAAAGACGGCGAAGCGGGACATTTCGACCTCTGCGAACCCGGGGGATTTAGTGCCTGATGGGACGAAGCCGACGACTACCAAGAATGCCAAAGCGCCTGTCAAAGCCAAGCCGCTTAAAACGGCGCTCAAAGCCGCCCATCTGGGTGCTCAGGCCAAACCAGCACGCGGCGAAGAATAGCGTCGGCCAGCGGGGAGGAGCATATATCTTCCCGTTTGTCATTCCCAGATGCTGAATACGTCAAAGGCGTATGGGACCGGCCAAGACCAAAGCTGTCCATATATCGAGGGTGAATTTGGTACAAAGTGCAGCCCCGACCCTTTGACGCCATTCAGGCACCAATTTCACATCCGCAGGTCCGGACAGTCCGGTAACCGGCTGGTCGCGACCATTGCACGAACCCGCTCCGCGGGAGGGTCGCTTGGGGTGACGTAGCGTAGTATTGTTCAGGCTTTGCGAGCGGCGATGTCGCCTTGCGACCGTGGAGTTCCTTCAACGGAAAGGAACTCACCATGGATGCCATCACTTCCCCGACCCCGAACAATTCACTGCGCGAGCGTATGTTGCAGGACATGACGATGCGTGGCTTTGGGGAGCATACGCAGAAGGACTATATTCGGCACTTCCGATCATTTGCCGCGTTTCTCGGTCGCCCTCCCGATACGGCCACGATCGAAGACCTCCGGCGCTTTCAGATTGATCAGCATGAACGCGCCGTTGGTCCGGCAACAATCAATGGAGCCGTATCGGCACTGCGCTTCCTGTTCAGTATAACTCTCAAGCGACCGGAGATGGCGCTGGGGCTTGTCGTCGTTCGCTTCACACCCAAATTGCGGGTGGTTTTGAGCGTTGAGGAGACAGCGCGGCTGCTCGAGGCCGCGCCAGGCATCAAATACAAAGCTGCCCTCAGCGTTGCCTATGGCGCGGGCCTGCGTGTCTCGGAGGTTGCCCACCTCAAGGTCGATGACATCGACAGCGAGCGCATGATCATCCGTGTCGAGCAGGGCAAGGGACGCAAGGATCGCAACGCCATGCTCTCACCGCACCTGCTCGATTTGCTTCGCCAATGGTGGCGCGAAGGCAAGCGGCGCGGAGTGATGTTGCCGCATGGCTGGCTGTTCCCTGGCCGCAACGGCACGGATCCGGTCTCAGCGCGCCAGTTGCATCGCGTCGTGCAGGAAGCAGCTGAGCGCGCCGAGATCCACAAGCGGGTAAGCCCGCACACATTGCGGCATTCGTTCGCCACTCACCTGCTCGAGCAGGGTGTCGATATCCGCGTCATCCAGGTCCTGCTGGGACACGTGAACATCAACACCACCGGCATCTATACTCAGGTTTCGAGCAAGACCATGCGGGCGGTGGCCAGTCCGCTCGACCAAATCGTTGCCGTGATGGAAGGCAGGGGCCCTCCCGGTTGAACCGGTGCGCACCTCACTCGAGGTCGCCGACATCTTCCGTAGCGCCGGGCCAGCGTATCGCGCAGCCCATGCCGGGCATCTCAGTCTCGGCCAGCTCAAGGTCATGACGGCGATCGAGAACTGCCGCACCGCCGCGCTGGGCGGCCACGTCGAGGCCTGCGACGACTGCGGGCATTGGCGGATCGCCTATAACTCCTGCCGCAACCGGCATTGCCCCAAATGTCAGGGTGCCGCCGCGCGCACCTGGCTGGCCGCGCGCGAGGCTGATCTGTTGCCGGTCGGCTACTTCCACGTCGTGTTCACCGTGCCCGCCGAGATCGCTGACATCGCCTGGCAGAACAAGGCGGTGGTCTATGACCTGCTGTTCCGCGCAGCTGCGGACACGATGCTGACCATCGGCGCCGATCCCAAACACCTCGGCGCGCGGGTCGGCATCACTGCCGTACTGCACACCTGGGGATCGGCGCTAACTCACCACCCGCATGTGCACATGATCGTGCCCGGCGGCGGTATCGCGCTGGACGGCACGCGTTGGATCTCGTCGCGCCCTGCCTTCCTGTTACCAGTGCGCGTGCTGGGCGCGTTGTTCCGCCGGCTGTTCCTCATACGCCTGCTGGCGTTGTTCGACGCTGGGAAGCTGGCCTTCTTCAACACCTTGGCGAGCCTGGCGACACGCAAGGCCTTCCTGCGGCATCTATCCCCGATCCGGAAGAAGCGCTGGGTGGTCTATGCCAAGCCACCCTTTGCCGGACCGCAGGCAGTGCTGGCCTATCTCTCGCGCTACACCCACCGCGTTGCCATCTCGAACAGGCGCCTCATCGGCTTCGACGAGGCCGGAGTGACATTCTGGTACAAGGATTATCGCCGCGATAGTGCTGAACGCCAGCAGGTCATGACGCTGGCGACCGACGAGTTCATCCGCCGCTTCCTGATCCACGTCCTGCCGCGCGGCTTCCACCGCATCCGGCATTACGGCCTGCTCGCCAGCTCATCCCACAAGGAGGCCATGGCGCTGGCCCGCAGGCTGCTGGGCATTGCTGCGCCGATCGAGGAACCCGAACCCGACGAGCCGCCCGACCATCGCCCGCCATGCCCATGCTGCGGCGGACACATGACCATTATCGAGACCTTCGCCCGCTGGTGCCAACCGCGCGCGCCACCAACGCCAGCCTCACACGCCCGGAGACACGCGCCATGATCCGGCATGGCTCGCTCTACATGACGGTCGCGCTCATGGCGTCCTGGCCGACGACCGGGCGCATGCCCATCCCGGAATTAAAGCGGGCGCAGGACACGCTGATCCGTAAAACCACCGCTGCTAGCGGCCTGACGCCGCTCGAAATCACGCCGCTCCGCCCGATAGTCGCACCTCCGGCCCGGCAACGTTTACCCGCCAGAACCACCCCAAAGCCTATTTACCCATAGAGCAGCGCGTGGGGCCCGCGGGTTCCTGCACTGGAGGCTTTCGTACGCAAGCGCCCGAAACCCTTCGCACACCCGGTCATTCGGCGGCAGGGTCGGCTACGTCTGCAATTGATAGGAGCCGTCGTTCCAGATTGCTCAGACCTCGCGAACCCTATTGAAATAATCACACTGCCGAACATTTCGACGCAGCAAAAATCGCGGTGGTGCAACTGGCCTTTTCAACTGCCCGTGCTTCGGCACCGAAGCGCCAGCGGCGAATGGGATTTGGTTCAGTAGGGACCTGCAAGCTACATAGTCGACAGCTCGGCTCAAAGATCCAGCAAACGGGAGAACCGGGCTTCCGCCCCCGTCCATCATTCGATTTAATCGAACGGTGGGCTAAGTTTTATCAGACTGCGCAGCAAAACTCGATCCCGCTAGATCTTCAATCACACCGGAACGATCCGAGTGTACGAAATTCGATTGGAGACCGACATGACCATCAAAGCGACCCCTACCCCCGGCAAATCCCTGATCACGCCGACCGATCACACCCTCGTCATGATCGACTTCCAGTCGCAGATGGCCTTCGCCACCAAGTCGATTTCGACCGAGCTTTTGCGCAACAACGCCGCTCTCGTCGCCAACGCCGCCGCCGGTTTCAACGTCTCCACCATCCTGACCACGGTCGCCGTCGACAGCTTCTCCGGCCCGATGTTCAGCGAGATCACTGACGCCTTCCCGAACCAGCCGCTGCTCGACCGCACCTCGATGAATACTTGGGAAGACGCCGCCGTCATCGACGAGGTGAACCGCATCGGCAAGGAGCGCGTGATCTTTGCTGGCCTGTGGACCTCGGTCTGCATCGTCGGCCCCGTCGCCTCGGCCATCGACCAGGGCTTCGACGTCTATTTCATCTCGGACGCGTGCGGCGACATCTCCGAAGAGGCGCATGAGCGCGCCGTCGAGCGAATGATCCAGCTGGGCGCCAAGCCGATGACCTCGCTCCAATATCTCCTCGAACTGCAGCGCGACTGGGCAAGGACCGAAACCTACGACATGACCACCGGCTTCGCGAAGAAGTGGGGTGGCGCTTATGGCCTGGGTATCACTTACGCCAAGACGATGTTCAACGCCTCCGAGGCGCATTGATCCAGCCCGGCGGCCGGGCATCCCCCGGCCGCTTCTCCCCCATCGTGCCAAGGATTTTCCCATGAGCAACTTCATCACCACCACAGACGGCGTCGACATCTTCTACAAGGATTGGGGCAACAAGGACGCCCAGCCGATCATGTTCCATCATGGCTGGCCGCTGTCGTCTGACGACTGGGATGCGCAGATGCTGTTCTTCCTGTCGAAGGGCTATCGCATCGTCGCTCATGACCGTCGCGGCCATGGCCGCTCCGCCCAGGTCGATTTCGGCCACGACATGGATCATTATGCCGCCGACGCCGCTGCGCTCGTCGCGCATCTCGACCTCAAGGACGCCATTCATATCGGTCACTCCACCGGCGGCGGCGAAGTGGCGCGCTATGTCGCCCAATATGGCCAACTGCAGGGCCGCGTCGCCAAGGCGGTGCTCGTCAGTTCGGTGCCGCCCCTTATGGCGCAGACCGATACCAATCCCGACGGCCTGCCGATGGAGGTGTTCGACGGTATCCGCGCGGCACTGGCGGCGAACCGTGCACAGATGTTCCGCGATTTTCCCACCGGTCCCTTCTACGGCTTCAACCGCCCCGGCGCGACGGTTCTGCCCGGCGTGATCGACAATTGGTGGCGCCAAGGCATGATGGGCAGCGCGCTTGCCCATTATGAGGGAATCACGGCCTTTTCGGAAACCGACCAGACCGAGGACCTCAAGGCCATCACCGTGCCCACGCTGGTTCTGCAGGGCGATGACGATCAGGTCGTGCCTTACAAGAATGCCGCAGTAATACAGGCGCAACTGTTGCCGAAAGCGACCTCAAAAATCTACGAGGGCTATTCGCACGGTATGCTGACCGTAAACGCCGACGTGCTGAACGCCGACATTCTCGCCTTTATCCAGGCCTGACCCCAGACAACGCCGGAGAACGGACATGAAAGCCTACATCCTCTCCCTCGGTGCCGGCCTCATCGTCGGCATCGTCTACAGCCTGATGGGCGTCCGTTCTCCTGCGCCGCCGGTTATAGCCCTCGTCGGGTTGGCGGGCATTCTGCTCGGAGAACAATTGATCCCGGTCGTCAAGCGGGTCGCCAGTCTGCCGGAACTGGCCCGGTTCGTCCGCCAGGACTGCGCCCATCATGTGCTGGGCGAGTTGCCGACCCATGGAAAGCGCGACGCATGATGACCCGCCGCCAGCTGCTCGCCAGCGCCGCCGCCACAACCGCCCTGACTGCACCTATGGAAAGTTTCGCCATGACCCAGACCGATCTCATCCTCACCAACGCCAAGGTCACGACGCTGGACCGGGAAAACCCGCAGGCACAGGCAGTGGCGATCCGTAACGGCAAGTTCCTCGCCGTCGGCACCGAGCAGGAAGTGCGCGCCGCCGCCGCGCCGAACGCCCGTGTCGTGGATGCTGGCGGCCGCCGCCTGATCCCCGGCCTGATCGACAGCCACATCCATGTCATTCGCGGCGGCCTCAACTATAATATGGAACTGCGTTGGGAGGGCGTTCCGACACTGGCCGATGCCATGGCCATGCTGAAGAAGCAGGCCGAGAATACCCCGCCGCCACAATGGGTGCGTGTTGTCGGCGGCTTCACCGAACATCAGTTCGCCGAGAAGCGCCTGCCCACCATCGCCGAGATCAACGCCGCCGCCCCCGATACACCCGTCTTCATCCTCCACCTTTACGACCGCGCCCTTCTCAACGCAGCCGCGCTGCGGTCGGTAGGCTATACGAAAGATACGCCGAACCCACCGGGCGGTGAAATCGTACGCGATGCGCAGGGCAATCCCACGGGCCTGCTGCTGGCCCAACCCAATGCAACGATCCTCTATGCTACGCTCGCCAAGGGACCGAAGCTGCCGCAGGACTATCAGCTCAACAGCACGAAGCATTTCATGCGAGAACTTAATAGTCTGGGCGTTACTAGCGTGATCGACGCGGGCGGCGGATCGCAAAATTATCCCGACGACTATGAGGTGATCGACCAGCTGCACAAGAATGGCGAGCTGACGCTGCGCATCGCCTACAACCTCTTCACCCAGAAGCCGAAGGAGGAACTGAAGGACTTTGCGAGCTGGTCGACCCAGATCAAGCCGGGCGACGGCGACGATAGCTATCGCCACAATGGTGCGGGCGAGATGCTGGTCTACTCGGCGGCCGACTTCGAGGATTTCCGCGTCGCGCGCCCCGACATGGCGCCGGAGATGGAAGGCGACCTGGAACCCGTCATCCGCCTGCTCGCCGAGCGCCGCTGGCCCTGGCGGCTGCACGCGACATACGACCAGACGATCGGCCGCGCGCTTGACGTGTTCGAGAAGGTGAACAAGGATATTCCGCTCAAGGGCCTCAACTGGTTCTTCGACCATGCCGAGACGATCAGCGATCGCAATATCGACCGGATCGCGGCCTTGGGCGGCGGCATCGCAGTCCAGCATCGCATGGCCTTCCAGGGCGAATATTTCGTCGAACGCTACGGCGCCAAAGCCGCAGAGGCGACACCGCCGATCAAGCGCATGATGGATGCGGGCGTGCCCGTGGGTGCGGGGACCGATGCGACCCGGGTCGCCAGCTACAACCCCTGGGTATCGCTCAGCTGGTTGGTGACGTCGAAAACTGTGGGTGGTCTGACCCTCTATCCAGTACGCAACCGGCTCGACCGCGACACGGCGTTGCGGCTGTGGACCGAGAAGAACACATGGTTCTCGAACGAGGTCGGTAAAAAGGGCCAGATCAAGGCTGGGCAACTGGCGGATCTGGCGCTGCTGTCGGACGATTATTTCAGCGTGGCGGAAAGCGAGATTGCGCATCTTCGCTCTGTGCTGACCATATTGGGCGGCAAGATCGTGTATGGCGAGGGCGGTTTCGGCCCGCTCGCCCCGGAAGCCCCCAAGGCGATGCCCGACTGGTCGCCGGTCGCGACGTTCGGCGGTCATTGGCGCCGGGATGAAGCCGCCAAGAAGATGGCGTCCGCCTGCGGCTGCGCCTCATCCTGCAATGTCCACGGCCATGACCATGCGGCGGCGCTCGGTGCGCGCGTACCGGCTGCCGACGTCCAGAGTTTCTGGGGCGTCATGGGCTGCGGCTGCTGGGCCGTCTGATCCGAAAGGCACCCTCCCTACCGGGGGGTACCCTTCGGGTGTTCGATAATCTGGAACGCACTCTCTGATTTTATGCGGATCGTTCGGATTATCCTGGTTGTGTAGAAGGTGCTTGCGACCTCATCGGAAGCCCGACGCCACTCACCGGAGATACAATATGAACCGCATCGCCCTCCTGATGGCGACCGCCCTGGTCGCGATCAGCCCTGTCGCCGCGCCTGCGCAATCGAGCGCGCCCACACAGAGTTCGGCCACCGATTTTTCCGTCGGTCCGCAATATGACACCACCCATGTCTATATCGCGCCAGAGGATTTCGACCACTTCGTCGCTAGCTTTACCGCCACCTTCGGCGGCAGCGCGAGCAAGCAGGGCGTCTTCCAAGTCACGCCGACGGACAGCAAGACGAAGTCGCAACTCGCGCTCACCCCCAGTGGCACCGTTTCCGTCTTTGGCTTCCTCACCCCGATCCCGGTTCCGTTCGGTGCCGAACGCACCGGCTATCTCGTGACCGACCTCGACGCGGCGGTCGTTTCCGCGATGCGGCACGGCGCGACGCGCCTCATCACCAGCTTTCCCGATCCCATCGGCCGCGATGTCGTGGTGCAGTGGGCGGGCGGCGTGAACATGCAGCTCTATTGGCACACGACGAAGCCAAATTATCTCACGCTCGGCACGGTGCCAGAGAACCGCATCTACCTGACCGCCGATGCCGCTGACCAGTTTGTGAAGCAATGGCGCGGCTTTGCCCATGCGACGGTGACCTCCGACGACAGGGCTGCGCCGGGCGCGGAGATTGGCCAGCCGGGCAAGACCTACCGCCGCATCCGCATGACGTCGGGCTATGGCAAGATGAGCGTGATCGTGTCCGACGGTCAGCTTCCCTGGCCCTATGGTCGCGACATGACCGGATATGAGGTGGGCAATCTGCCCGCGATCCTCGCCAAGGCAACAGCAGCAGGTGTCGAGACGCTCGTCCCTACCCATGTCGAGGGCGATCGCCAGGCCGCGATCGTCCGCTTCCCCGGCGGCTACATCGCCGAAATTCATGCGCCGGTGAAGCCGTGACCGGCGCGGATGAACCCCGCTTCGTCGACGCGATCCTCGACTGGCGCCTCACCTGGTTCCTGGCGCGTCTCGCGCTGGTCAGCGCCTATGTGCTGGGTGGCATCGTCAAAGCGACTGACTGGCCAGCGGCGGTCGCCGAACAGACCCATTTCGGCATGAGCCCGGCTGCCTTCTGGGCGGTATTGACCATCGCCGTAGAGCTGGCCGGGCCGATCCTGATCCTGATTGGCCGCTTCGTCTGGCTAGGCGCTGGGATGCTGGGCGTCTTCACGCTGCTGGCCGCCTTCACCGCCAATGCCTTCTGGACGATGCCGACGGGGCAGGAGCGCTTCATGGCGACCAATGCCTTCTTCGAGCATATCGGGCTGATCGGCGGTTTCGTACTGGTGGCGCTCGTGTCCGCGCGGGAACGGCGACTTGCTTAGGACTCTCCTCACCGCCGGGCTGCTAGCTGGAGCCATCCCTGTACCTGCCAGCGCCCAGCAGCGCGAGGCATGGCAGGCTCCCACGCTTAGCATCACGCGCTATGACGAGGACTGGTCCGATCTCGCCGATGCGGAAAAACGCGCGCATCATTGGACTGGTCCGCTTAAGCATATCCCGCTCAACGACGATAGCTGGGTCACAACCGGCATCGAATTGCGCGCGCGCAGCGAGAATTATCAGAACAATCTCTGGGGCGGGTCCGACGCACCGGACGACAGCTATCTGTGGCTGCGCGCTTTACCCTATGTCGATCTGCATGTTGGCAAGGTACGGGCTTTCGTCCAGCCGATCCTGGCCTACGCGGTCGGCGTATTGCCGTCCGCCAGCCCGATCGACCAGACGCGGGCCGATCTCCTCCAGGGGTTCGGCGAAGTCGATCTCGGCCCGGTCACCCTGCGCGCCGGTCGCCAGATGCTGTCGCTCGGCACGGAGCGGTTGGTCGGGACGCGCTATGGCCCCAACGTCCCGCTCGCGTTCGATGGCGCGCGGGCGGACGTCACGATTGGCCGGGCTCAAATCAGTTTGCTGAATATGCGGCCCGTCCAGCCGGGGCCCGGCAGTTTCGACGACGCGACCTCCGACGCCAAAGCGCTGTGGGGCGCCTATATGACGCTGCCAGAGCTGGACATTTACTATCTGGGCTACCGCAACCGGCTTGCGCACTTTGGCGGACAGGCCGGGCGCGAAGTGCGGCATAGTATAGGCCTGCGCTTCCACGGGGCGCGTGGCGACTGGCACTGGAATGTCGAGGGGGTGACGCAATTCGGCCATTTCGAAGGAAAGAGGATTTCGGCATGGACGCTGGGCACGGAGGTCGGCCACAGCTTTCCCACGCTCCCCTTCGCGCCGGACGCTACCCTGCGGGTCAATGTCGTCAGTGGCGACAGCAAAGCGGGCGACGGCAAACTCGGCACGTTCAATGCGCTCTTCCCCAAAGGCAAATATTTCGGCGAGCTGTCTCCTGTCGGTCCGACCAACATTGTCAGCGTCAATCCGCGCATCAGTGGTACTTTTGGTGGGGGCGTTTCGTTCAGTCTCGTAGCAATGGCCTATTGGCGGTACAGCATAGCGGACGGCGTTTACGACATTCCCGGCAATCTGATCCGCGAAGCAACAGGCAGCAAAGCACGCTTTATCGGCAAGGAGGCCGAAGCGACGATCGCTTGGCAGGCGACGCCGGAGTGGGAATTGTCGGCGTCATTGTCCGCTTTTGCCCCGGGTCACTTCATCGAGGAAACCGGTCCGGCAAAAACGATCACGATGCTGGGCCTGGAAAGCAACTTCCGCTTCTGATCCAATCGTTCCAATTTATCGAACGACAAGGCCGATCTTATTCGGCTGCTCCCACATCGAGGCTGCGGCTAGGCCATATCGCATAGACATTCACGGAGACCGTTATGACCGCCGACAAGCCTGCCACATCGCCGCTCCCCTGGCTCCTGCTGCTTCTTTCGGTCACAACCGGGCTGGTCGACGCCATCTCGGTGCTGGGCCTTGGCAAGGTGTTCACGGCGAATATGACCGGCAACGTCGTCTTCCTGGGGTTCGCCGCCAGCGGCGCACCGGGGTTCAAGATCGCGCCTTATGTGTTCGCCATCGCGTCATTCATGGTCGGCGCGCTGATCGCCGGGCGCGTTGGCAAGCGCCATGCAGGCTCGCCCCTTCGCCGCTGGCTGCTCATCGCGGCTTCGGTCGAAGCCAGCCTCCTCTGGATCGCGGCCGGTGTCGCCGTCGGGTTCGACGTGGCCACGCAGACGCCCGGTACGAGCGTCTATATCATTATCACGCTGACCGGCCTCGCCATGGGCTTCCGCAACGCGACGATCCGCCAGTTGAAAGTGCCTGACCTCACCACGACAGTCCTTACGCTCACGATCACTGGCCTCGCCGCCGATTCAAGCGTGGCTGGCGGATCCAACCCGAACTGGGCACGCCGTATCGGTAGTGTGGCCGCCATCTTCCTTGGTGCGGCCATCGGCGCCTATCTCGTCACCCATGGTGGGCTGGTCGCTCCGCTCATCCTCGCCGGCGGGCTGATCTTCGCCGGCACGCTCGCCTGCACGCTGCACCCAGCCGCCAGTAAGCCCCTCTAATCCTCCAGTTCGCGCTCGATCCGGCGGTCGGGCGCGAGCCAGAACGCCAGCACCGCAACATAAAGAATGATCGCCACCGGCCGGGCGAAAAAGGCGGCGGGCACGGCAACTGCGTAAAGGGCAAGACTGATCTTGCCTTTCCAATCACGACCGATGGCCCTCCCTATTGCCGACTGACGGCCATTGCAGGCGATGATCGACCGCTCGGTGAGTTCATAGCCGATCGCTGCCATCCCCAGCACGACACCATAGGACGCTGTCGCCATGGCGGAGAAGCCGCTGGCATCGAGCCAGCGGATGACGAAGGGTACGAGCGAGAGCCAGAACAGCAGGAAGAGGTTCGCCCACAGCACGCGACCGTCAATCCGCTGGGTCGCTTGCATCAGGTGATGATGATTGTTCCAATAGAGCCCGACATTGATGAAGGACAGGACATAGGCGAGCAGGATCGGCATGCTGTCCGACAGTGCTTCAAGCGTCCCGTCCTGCGGCACCTTCAGCTCGAGCACCATGATCGTGATGATGATCGCGACTACGCCATCGGTGAAGGCTTCCAGTCGGCCCGACCGCATGCCGTGCTTTGGTCTGCCCTCGGCTTGATCAGACATCGCCCATGCCCTCCAGTTCCTCGTCGGCGGCACCCAGCGCGACAAATTGATCAAGTAGCCAGGAGGCGGCCGGTCCCGGTTGTGCGTCCCGGCGCCAGACACCCGCAAAGCGGTAGGTTCCCCCGATGTGATCCGGCATCACGAGACGGACCAAGGTGCCATCAACAAGGTCGGGCTCGATCATCGGCAGCGGCATGTTGCCCCACCCAATTCCCTCGCGCAGCAGCGCGTGCTTCGCCCCCAGGTCTGCCAGCCGCCACGTCTTGGGGCTCATGACTGAGTAATCCTGCCCCTCGGTAAAGCGCGAGCGATCCGTCAGCACCAACTGGGTATGCTCCCGCCCGGCGCCAGGTGGAATGCGTTCCAAGCGGCCGAGCGGATGATCCGGCGCTGCAACCGGCACCATCAATACCGAACCGGCAGCGATGCACTCGACCCCCTCCACGCCGGCCGCCAGCGGCCCGGAAATGCCGATGGCCGCGCCCCGATCCAGCACCATGGCGGTGATCGCGCCGAGTGCTTCGACGTGCAGGCGAAGCTGGACCGTTGGAAACTCGGTTGCGAAATTGCGCAGGACTTTCCCTAGCCGCTCGGAGGGCAGCATGACATCGACGGCGAGGTCCACTTCCGCCTCCAGCCCATCTAGCAAACCCTTAACCTTCGCTCGCAGTCCATCGAAGCCATGCGATATGCTGCGCGCCTCCGCGAGCAAGGCGCGTCCCTCGACGGTCAACTGGGGCTTACGCGTGCCCTCCCGGTCGAATAGCGTCAGCCCAAGCTGCGCTTCCAGATTGGCGATGCCATAGCTGATCACCGACACGGCGCGATTGAGCTTCCGCGCGGCGGCCGCGAAGCTGCCGAGATCGACGATGGTGAGGAAGATACGAAGCTGGTCGAAGGTCGGGGTGCCGGGTGAATTCATTGTTCTACTTTCTCGAACGAATACACCGGATTTATGTATCTGCTTCGAAGTTATCGCAAGGCGTAAAAGACATCCAACGACAGCCCGACGCTGTTCGAAAGGAGACATCACATGATCGAAGTTCGCCCATTCGCAGACCTTGGCGGTGCCAACCACGGCTGGCTCGACGCCAAGCATCACTTTTCGTTCGGCGGCTATCACGATCCGGCGCGTATGAGCTGGGGCAACCTGCGTGTCTGGAATGACGACACAATCGCGCCCAAGACTGGCTTCCCGCCGCACCCGCACCGCGACATGGAGATCATCACCTATGTCCGCGAAGGGGCCATCACGCACGCGGACAGCCTAGGCAATAAGGGCCGGACCGAGGCTGGTGACGTTCAGGTCATGAGTGCTGGATCCGGCGTGCGTCACTCCGAATATAATCTGGAGGATGTAACGACCAAGATCTTTCAGATCTGGATCGTGCCCACGAAGAACGGCGATGCTCCAAGCTGGGGCGCTCGTCCCTTTCCCAAAGGCGATCGGACTGGCCATTTCGTCACACTGGCATCCGGCTACGAGAAGGACAATGACGCGCTACCGATCCGCACGGATGCCCGGATTGTCGCAGCAACGCTGAGAGCCGGCGAAAGCGCCGAATATCCGATCGGCAAGGACCGCAAGGCGTATCTTGTTCCCGCCACAGGCGCGATCAGGATCGATGACGTCCAGGTCAACGCCCGTGACGGCGCCGCAATCACGGATGTCGATGTCATTCGTGTAACCGCAGTCGAGGACAGCGAGATTGTCATGGTCGACGCTGCCTGAACAAGGTTCTGGGAGAGCTGAATGCTCTCCCAGTTTGCCCGGCGTCAGACCAATTGATAGACAGGTAAGCGCCAAAGGGTCCGTGATGGTGATTGCGCTCGCGGCCTGTGATTGCATATTGTTCACCATAGCAAGTCCTCCAATGCTCTTCGCGTTCGAAGGTCGCCTTACAGCCGAAGCTGTTGTTTATTGTATTAGGCTGGATGACAGCTAATTCCCAAAGGCACGAGTTCGGCTCCTCGCCCAGACGAGGAGCCGATGAGTTCAAATTTCGGTATTCTCGGCAAGGGCAAGCGCGTCTTCCACGTCGATGCCGAGATAGCGCACTGTGTTCTCGATCTTGCTATGACCGGGAAGGATCTGAACGGCACGGAGGTTGCCGGTCGCCCTGTAGATGATCGATGCCTTCGTTCGCCGACGTGAGTGCGTGCCATAGTCGCTTCGCATCAGGCCGACCCCTGTCACCCATTCATCGACGAGCCGGGCGTACTGACGGGTGCTAAGATGCCCGTTATGGTCAACCCGGCTGGGAAAGACATAGTCATCGACCGTGCCGCCCCGCGCCGATCGAGCCAGGCCAGCAGGCTAGCCCGAGCGTCGGGGAGCAGTTCGAACTGAACGGGTCGTCCTGTTTTCTGCTGCATCACGATCGCACGCGTTCGGATCTGCCCGCCGCTGACGATGTCGCCGATCTTCATCTGCACCAGGTCGCAGCCCCGAAGTTTGCTGTCGATCGCCAAGTCAAATAGCGCCCGATCTCGCAAGCGGCGGCGCTGATTGAGGTCGAATCGAATCTCCCAAATTTGCTTCGGTTTCAGCGCGCGTTTCGCGCCAACGGTTCTTCCCGCATTCCAAACGGGGCGTTTAGTGGCGGATGGTTCAGTTTCAGGCATCTCCATGATCATTCTCCGATGGCCAGAGTGGCCGTTCGGAGAACGCTTTGGCATCGGATAAGCAGGAAGGCTCCGAAGTTCCTGTCGACCAGCTTAAGCCGTTCCCCGATCGGGGTGCGAATGGTCGCTCCTACCGTATGCATCCGGTGAAGGCCGCGCGGGACTACACGTGATCCCGTTTATGTTCTGCAAGGAGGTCGCGCAGGCAGTCGATGCCGTCTTGTGACAGGGCAAGCACAGCATGCTCTTCGATACCGTAAACCCAGATAACGCCGTCCTCGGTATCCATCTGTTCGGTGAGATCGTGGAGCAGGTCTTCGTCCACATTCAGGTCTTGAGCGACCTTGGCGAGGGTTGTCACTGCGTAGACCTTGTTCCGCTGCATCAGGCTGCAAGCTCCTCTTCCTGATCCACCTGAAGAAGGGCTTTCCAACGCCAGGGGAGCAGATCGTGGAGACGGTTCTGCGGGATATCGGCGATGCGCGCGAGGACATCGGCGAGCCAAGCCTGCGGATCGATGTCGTTGAGCTTTGCCGTGGCGATCAGGCTGAGCATGAATGCGGTACGCTGTCCTCCGCGATCTGAGCCGGCGAAGAGCCACGACTTCCTTCCCAAAGCTATGCCCCTGAGCGCCCGTTCCGCAGCGTTGTTCGTGAGGCAGATGCGGCCGTCATCAAGGAAGGCGGTGAAGGCCGGCCAAGCCTTGAGCATGTAATCCATGGCCTCGGCGACATCGCTGTTCTTGGAGAGCTTGGACCGGTTCTCGCGCATCCATGCCTCCAGTTCGGCCACCAGCGGGAGGCTGAGTTCTTGGCGAAGGGCAAGACGATCCTGCCCGGACCTCCCATTGATGGCGCGTTCGATGTCGAAGATCACATCGATGCGGCGGACGGCTTCCACTGCCAGCGGCGAGATAACCGGCGCTTTCTTGTGGCGCTTCTTGAGCTGGGTGGCGATATCGGCCAGTTCGAAGAAATAGCGGCGTGCATGGCTCCAGCATAGGGCGCGGGCCAGCGGTGCCGGAACCCGCTCGGTCTGAAACAGCGCGTTATAGCCGGCATAGGCATCGGCCTGGAGGATGCCGCTCCAGCCTCGTAAATGGGCAACGGGATGCTCACCCCGCCGGTCACGGGAATAGTGAAAGATCGCAGCTGGCGGCGCTGGCCCGCCGAAAGGTCGATCGTCTCGTACATAGGTCCAGATCCTGCCCGTGTCGGTCTTGGTCTTGGCCAACACCGGCACCGTCGTATCGTCGCCATGCAGCCGCTCGGCGGCGAGGACATGGGCTTCGATCAGCAGATAGAGTGGCATGAGCGCGGCGGTGCAGGTCCCGACCTGATCAGCCAGAGTGGAAAGGCTCAGGTCCACGCCCTCACGGGCATAGCGGTCCCGCTGACGGTTGAGCGGCTGATGCGCCCCGAACTTCTCGAACAGCAGCATGGCCAGGAAGCTGGGGCCAAAGAGCCCACGAGGCGTCACATGGAACGGCGCTGGCGGCTGGGCGATCTTCTCGCAGTCCCTGCAAGAGAACTTCTCCGCACGGTCTGAACCACCTTCCACTGGCGCGGCACGACCTCGAGCGTCTCGGTGATATCCTCGCCCAACTTGCACAGCCGGTCCGACCCGCAGCAGGGGCAGGCCTCGGGCGCGGCGATGACGACGCGTTCACGCGGCAGATGCTCGGGCAAGGGCTTGCGGGCGGGCCGCTTGCGTTCAAACGGCGCGACATTGGTCTTCGCTGCCGCCAACGCGGCCAACGCCTCGTCCTCGCTTGCAGTGGTCTCGCAATCCTCGAATGTCAGCTCCATCTGGTCGAGCAGATGGCGCGTGCGTTCGGATCGCTGACCAAAAAGGGTGCGGCGCATCTTCTCGTTTGCAGTTGAAGAAGGGCGTTGCGGGCTTCCAGGTCGGCGTTGATCGCCTTTATGCGGGCGACTTCAGCGGCGACCGCCTGGGCTGCGGCAAGCTGCTCGCGAAGGCTCTGGATCTCTGCTTGCGCCGCGTCACCCATGCCCAAAGGCATAGCAGAAAAGCGCCAGAATCTCTAGCTTTTTAGCCTCCCGACATCGATTATCCGGCTAGCGTCGGCCGCCAGGTTGCTTGCGGATTACGCCAGTCGATCGCCTCCAACATGCAAGCCAACTGGGAGGCGGAGATGGCAATTACCCCATCTACAGCCGACGGCCAGATATACTTCCCGCGCTCCAGACGCTTGGCATAGAGCGACATGCCAATGCCATCGTGCTACAGGATCTTGCACAGATCGCCCCGGCGCCCTCGGAAGACATAGAGATCACCGGCATGGGGGTCCCGCTTGAAGCTCTGCTGTATCTGCAGGGCCAAGGATCGCATACCCTTCCTCATATCGGTATGCCCGGTCGCGATCCATATCCTAACACCCGAGGGGACCGGGATCACCGCCGCAGCGACCGCAGAACGGCAGCAGCCAAATCCGGCGGCGTATCCGCCCCTATGCGGACCGTGATGCTGCCCAGCTCCACGACAACCGCTGGCCCCGTCGGCGGGGCTGGATCAGGCTTCACCGCAACGGCGGCAAAACCTTGTCCATCACCGAACATCTGTCGCCGCCAGCGATAGATCTGGCCCGGCCGTAGATCCGCTTCCCTCGCAATCTCCGCCACGTTCGCACCAGGCTGCGAAACCGCCATCACCAGCGCCCGCTTCTGCTCATCCGTCCAGACCCGCCGCCGCTCAACGCCCGAAATTATTGTCACCTGACCCATCGCACCGTCTCTAGTACCGGTGCAAACACCAGTGCTTGCACCGGTGCCATCTCCAAATGTCAGCCGATCACCGCAAGGCGGCCCTCACCGGAGGCGTACCTCCTACCGAAACCCGCCATTCCCATCCTATTGAACGGGACCGGCGAACGTAACGGATGTGGGAGAACATCTTCTCACTGTTGGTGCGAAGACTGGCTACCCTGGAGCTTGCCGCCAATCAGTAGGAGATCAACGCTCGGCGCTATCGTGAATCCCGGCTCAATCACCACATCGATCATGAGGTTGGGCGACCAAAAGCTGACATGCACGCCGAACCATAAGGTCGTTCCCTTGCGCCAAGCACAAAATGGCCTGGACGTAGACTGAGCGTCCAGGCCATTGTCGAGTTTGTCGAAACTTCAGACCCGAACACTGCTGATCGTGATCGAGAAGAACAGTTCCCACTACCCGAAGCGACAGAACCCTGGTTTGTCACGTTTTCGCTTCGTTGATCACATGGATCTGCGTAAACTCGTGCAAGCCCTCCTGCGCGAACTCGACGCCAAAACCGGATTGCTTGGCGCCGCCGAACGGCATCGTCGGTCCAAAATCGAGATGCTTGTTCATCCACACAGTGCCCGCCTCCATGCGTGTGGCCAGCTCATGCGCAGCATCTCGGTCGGCATACCAGATAGAGCCGCCAAGTCCCATGTCTGATGAATTGGCACGCGCTAGCGCATCTTCTGGGTCGTCAAAGCGAATAATAGGAAGCACGGGACCGAACTGCTCCTCGTCTACCAAGCGCGCGCCATCGGTGATATCGCGTACAATGGTTGGCCGAACGAAGTAGCCGGGGCGATCAAGGGGACCGCCGCCAGCAATGATCGTCCCGTCTGAGCGTGCTTCTTCGATAAGCGCCTTGACCTTCTCATACTGCGCCCTGTTCTGTAGGGGTCCGATCTGGGCTCCCTGCTTGAGTCCGTCATCGACCACTGCCTCCTCAGCGAGCCGAGCTAGTTCGGCGCACAGCGCGTCATAAATGTCGGAATGAGCATAGACGCGCTTGATCGCGAGACAGATCTGACCGGCGTTCATAAAAGCGCCGCTGAAGATGCCTGGCGCCACTTTGACCGGGTCCGCATCGGCAAGCACGATCGCAGCGTCATTGCCGCCCAGCTCCAGTGTGAGACGCTTGATCGAGGCGGCTGCACTGGCCATCACCTTGCGGCCCGTTTCGGTAGAGCCGGTAAAGCTGATCTTGGCGATGCCCGGATGCGTCGTGAGCTGCGTCCCAAGGTCGTTCTGATCGGTAATGATATTGATGACACCCGCCGGGAAAATCGCAGCCATTAGTTCGCCCAGACGCAGGGTGGACAGCGGCGTGGTCGGCGCTGGCTTGATTACGAGCGTATTGCCTGCCAGCAGAGCGAACGGCAGCTTGAAGGCGACGATCAGGATAGGGAAGTTCCACGGGATGATCGCACCAACAACGCCCAGCGGGCGCCGGTGCAGTTCGACGCGTCGCGTATCATTATCCTCAAGAACCTGCACAGGCAGGTCATAGCTGGCAAGTTGACGGATGAAGGCAACACTATAGCCGATCTCGGCACCTGCCTCGCTTAGCGGCTTACCTTGTTCCTGCGTCAGGAGCCGGGCTAATTCCTCGGCATGGACCTCGATGCTGTCGGCAAATTTGAGAATGAGCGCGCGGCGCTCGGCGATAGACGTCCGCGACCACGCAGGAAAGGCCGCCTGCGCCGCCGCAACGGCCTCATCGAGCTGCTGGGCGGAGGCGCGGGGGCAGCGGGCCAAAACCTCTTCGGTCGCCGGATTGAGAACGTCCATAGCGGTCGCGCCATCAACCAGCCTGCCATCGATCAAAAGCTTATATTCTGCCATTGCATCCTCCCGGTGGGCGATCCGCCAATCGCCTTACAAGGCAGCGACCGGCACCTGTCATCTCTTGGTGACGTCCGATGTTAAGTCCGGCACTGTCAGGGACATAGGACCATTTAATCCCTTATTTATGGTGCCAGTCGCGACGTTGAATCATCGACTGCGGTCGAGAAGATCCGCGACGCGCCGAAAGGCTTCGCGAATATCTCCCTCGCCCAGACCGGTATAGCCAAGCACCAGAGATCGCTCGCGAAATCGCCCTGGCATTCCATATTCATGCACGGCGGCGCCAGAAAAGGGATAGAGGCCAACGCCGCAGTTCCGAGCGAGGCGATGCATTTCATTGGCTGATGGAAGGTCGGGCGGAAGCGTCCACATCATGTGCATCCCGCATTCCTGGCCCAGAAGCACGCCGCCCGGAAAATGCTTCTCGACGGCTTCTACCACGGCGTCTCTTGCACCCATGTAGGAGCGACGGATGCGTCGCAGATGGCGCAGGAACGCCCCTTCCTTCAAGAAGTCGGCGATCACCGCTTGTTCGAGCCATGGCGCGCCGTTGTCGGTCAGGGTCTTCACGATCCGTGCCGGCTCGACAAGATGGCGCGGGAGCACCGCATAGCCAATCCGCAAACCTGCGCCGATCGACTTGGAGAAGGTGCCAAGGTAGATGACGTGACCATTACGGTCGAGCCCGGCAAGCGCCGTCAGCGGCGGCCCATCATAACGGAAGTCGCTGTCGTAATCGTCCTCGATAATATAGCTGCCGGTCTGATAGGCCCAGTCGAGCAGATGCAGGCGCCTGTCGAGGCTCAGCGTGCATCCGGTCGGGAACTGGTGTGAAGGCGTGACGTAAACGAGATTGCCCATGAAACCGTTGAGTTGCGAGACTATGATGCCCTGTTCGTCGACATCTATCGGTCGAATGCTCGCTCCATAGCTGCCGAAAAGATAGGCCGCCCCCTGGTAGCAGGGATTTTCGACCGCCACGCTCGCCTTGGATGTGCCGGTGAGGAATATCCGTGCCAACAGATTGAGCGCACCCTGGATACCCGACGTGATCATGATCTGGTCGGCATCCGGACTGATGCCCCGTGTCTCGGCCAGATGGGCCGCTATCGCTTCGCGGAGGGCCGCAAGGCCCTGGGGATCGCCATATTCAGTTTGGACACCACGCGAATAGGCCAGGTGCTTTGTAACCGCCCGCTGCCAGAAAGTTGTCGGGAAACCGGCAGGAAGGGGGCGGCCCACAAAAAAATCGAACTGCGGCCGCGCGCGCTTCTCGTGCCAGAGCTGGGGCGAGCGGCCGGTGAATGTGGGGTTCTTGCCCAGACGAAGGCGTTTACGGGCGGGCTGGGCGGCACCATGGCCGTTGCGCAACAGCACCGTTGCGTCCGGCAGCTTGTGATTGACGAATATTCCAGCCTTGGCGCGCGAGGTGATATAATCCTCTGCGGCCAGTCTTTCATAGGCCAGCATGACGGTGTTACGGGCGATGCCCAATTGCTCTGACATGCTGCGAGTGGATGGCAAGCGCTTGCCGGCAGACAGGCTTCCGTTGAGGATCTGCTCGCGCAACGCTTCATAAAGCTGCGTTTGCAACGATCGCTCGTCGTTGCGGTCAACGGTGATGATGAGGTTCATCGACATCATGATCAGGATGCCTCTCAAAAGCGGTTTCACCCAACTCTATCGCCTGTCTGATTGAATGATAGGGCCGCCTTACTCTGGCACCATAAAGTTTCCCGGTCTTGGTCCTACCGCATGGCCACGCCGTACCTATTCCTCTCAGGCACAGCTCGCAGGGCTGGACTCATCGAGGGGAGTACAAAAAATGTCCGTCTTTCTCAGCATGCAGCGCGTGCGCTTTTCCAGTCCGGACGGCTATGAAAAGTTCAAGGTGATTTTCGCCGACACCCGCAACCATCTCATGAAGATGCCCGGCTTCCTGCATCTCACCTGGTGGGTGCATCCCGAGGACCCGGGTTGGTTCAACGAAGTCAGCTTCTGGGTGGATCGCGCGTCGCTCAAGGACTGGCACATGAATGTCTACCATAAATATGCGAAGGAATGGGCCGCGCGCGGCGCCATCATGGAAGACATCATCACCAATTTTGAACTGACCAACACACGCCTACTGCGCGTCTGTCCGTGTTGCGGCCTGGTCGAGGATAAGGCGTTCGATCTTCAGGAAGAGCAGAAGGTGCTCGCTGAACCCTGCCCACAGTGCGAATTCCACTTCCCGGTGATGCCCAACACGCCGAGCAGCTTCGCTGTCTTCAAGGACGTGCCAAAGCTTCTGCAGGAATCGCGCGCGGAGGCAGATTTGCCGTCATCGACCTGATCGCCCGATCGCGAACGGCTTGCCAGTACTCGAACGCCGCAAAGGCAGATGGAGCGTCACAAGCGGTCCCGCAGGAGGGGCACCACCTAAGCAAATGATGGTGGCGGGAACCGACCGCAAATCTGGCACCATCAAAAAGAGCGGTCATGGCGCTAGCGGACGTGACAGTTCTGCCGCAGATTTCAGCATATAGCCGGATAGTCTTGCCCGAGCTGCTTTCAGCCAGCGGGCGCGGCACGGCAAGGAAAAAGGAGACATGGGGATGACGTCGGAAGTTCTTGTCCGCAGCGCCGTACATGGCGGGGTTCAGAATGAGCCCAATGAGAAATGGTCTCCCTTCGAATGGCTCGAACCGCGCTTTGGCGCGCAGGTGCATGGCGAATATGTCGTGATCCGGCCCGAGGGCGTCTCCGGATCGCTTTCGGCGGGTCTGTGGCGGACCGGGCCGACCGCGCCCGGAGCAGCATCCGACGGGTCGCATACAATTCTTTATTCTTCACCGCTCGGCGATGAAACTGCCTGCGTGATCGACGGGACGGCTGTCCTTACCGTCATCTCCACCGGCCAGCGCTACAAAGTCGGCCCCGGCTCGATCATCAGCTCGCCCAAAGGGCTGGAAGTTCAGTGGGACATTGATGGCCCCGCCTTCAAGAAATACTGGTGCATCTGGAACGGCAGCGAACCCACCGCCAATCCGCCGCAGGATCTGCTGGTCACGCATGCCAGCGATAATCCCGAGGAATGGCAGGAATACCACTTCACCGAGCCGGCGGAAGGTGCTCTGGTTGCGGGCGAGCTCTATTTCATTCGCACCGGCGGCTCGACCGGCACGATGTTGAGCGGCGTATGGCGCTCTGGCAAGGGCATTGCTGGCAGCGATGTCGACGAGAATGGAACCATGTCGACACCCTATACCGGGGTGCTGGGCGACGAGACTATCCTGCTCCTCGAAGGAGAGGTCGAGGTCACTGAAACCGAGACCGACAAGACGCATCATTTCAAGGCGGGCGACGTGATCGGCCTCTCTTCGGGCACGCATATCACCTGGACGTCCAAGGGGCCTTTCAGCAAGAAGCTCTGGGTCATTACGCGCGACGCATTGCCGGAATAGGCACGCGAGCGCGGGCGGAGCGGACCTCTTCCCAACAGGTGCTGCTCCGCCATGCTATCGAGGGCAACCATGCTCGGGCGAGGAGCATGACCGCGCCGGGCTTACCGGCTAACCGCCAAGCCTCCGCCCCGTCGTTCAATGAAAGATAGTGCATCGCGCCTAAGCCGCGAGCACGGAAGAGGACAATGAAGGCATGACCGGTGCACCGGTATTCGCCGATCCCCTGTCATATGGGACGACGCTCGATAACTTTTCCATGCAGACCGAACGTGGCCGGCTTTCAGGGAGCGTCGAGGCGGGTTTGAACGCATGCGTTGAGTGTTGTGATCGATATGCCGACGACGAGCGAACAGCGCTCATCTGGGTGTTGGCCAATGGGCAACAGGAAGACTATAGCTTTGCCCAGATGCGCGACCTTTCCGCACAGGTGGCCAACATGCTGGTCGACCATGGCGTTCGTCCCGGCGATTGCGTGGCGGGTCTTCTTCACCGCACTCCGGAGCTACTCGCGACCATCTTGGGGGTCTGGCGCGCGGGCGCGGTCTATCAGCCACTGTTCACTGCCTTTGGCCCCAAGGCCATCCAGCACCGATTGAGCATCAGCAGCGCGATGCTTATCGTTACGGACAGCGCCAATCGGTTCAAGCTGGACGAAATCGCGGATTGCCCCAGCATCGCGACCGTCTTAGCGCCCGGCGATACGCTGCGGGATGGCGATCTCGACTTCCGCGCCGAACTCGATGCGCGGAACACAATGTTCGAACCGGTTCTGCGCAGCCTCGACGACCTTTTCCTGATGATGTCGACGTCGGGCACGACCGGCCTTGCCAAGGGCGTGGGGGTGCCGCTACGCGGCCTCCTTGCCATCGGCGCCTATATGCGCTGGGCAGTGGATCTAAGGCCGCAGGATCGGTTCTGGAACATTGCCGACCCAGGCTGGGCCTATGGCCTATATTACGGCATCACCGGGCCGCTACTGCTTGGCCATGCGACAACGCTCTACGAGGGCGGATTTACGGCGGAGGCGGCTTATGAACTGATCGACCGGCTCGGGATCACCAATCTGGCCGGAGCGCCTACTGCTTACCGGCTGCTGATCGCGGCGGGACCGGAGGCGGCCGCGCGGGCAAAGGGCAGCCTTCGCGTGGTGAGCAGCGCGGGCGAACCGCTCAACCCCGAAGTGATCCGCTGGTTCGACAGGCATCTGGCCATCCCCATCCACGATCATTACGGCCAGACCGAAATGGGCATGGTGGTGAACAATCATCATGGGCTGGCCCACCGCGTACGCATGGGATCGGCAGGTCTTCCCATGCCCGGGTACCGCGTTGCGGTCCTTGATGACGCGGGCCGGGAACTGGGGCCAAACCAGCCCGGCGAGCTCGCGGTCGATGTCGCCAATTCGCCTCTCCTCTGGTTCAGCGGCTATTGGCAGCAGGAAACCCCCGCGATCGCGGGCGGCTATTACCGAACCGGTGACACGGTAGAATGGGAAAGCGATGGCAGCATCAGCTTCATCGGCCGCGCTGACGATGTCATCACCACTTCTGGCTACCGGATCGGCCCTTTCGATGTCGAAAGCGCCCTGGTCGAGCATCCCGCTGTGATGGAAACGGCGGTCATCGGTGTACCGGACCCGGAGCGAACCGAGTTGGTCAAGGCGTTCGTCGTTCTCAACCAAGGGTACGAAGCCTCGCCAGCACTGGCGGAGGAGCTCAAGCGTCACGTGAAGAGCCGCTTGTCGGCGCATGCCTATCCCCGAATTGTCGTGTTCGTCAGCGAACTGCCCAAGACACCAAGCGGCAAGATCCAGCGCTTCGTCCTGCGCACCCTGTAGTAAGCCTGGTGCTGGGGCTCGCCCAGACGTGGCACGATGCCTCATGTCCGTCCGAGAAAACTGGCACCATCGCAAAGGCCCGATCAGGCTCTAGGGCCAGATGCGCCTCTTCCATAGGTTTCTGATCATCGCTCCCAGCGATCCCCAAGGGCGCACCTGCGCCGCGTTGGAGGGGAGCCGGGAGACAGCAGCGAGCGAGGAGTTTTACTATGGCGAGCGAACCAAACCTCCAAGGCAGCTCCCCCGTGACCGCGCCCCGGTCCCTGGGCATTGGTAACCGCAACAGCAATCCCGCGCAGTGGGCGCCTTTCGCCTGGGACGATCCGCTTTACGGGCCACAGGTGAAGGGCGAGGTCGCGCCGATCGCCTTCGACCACACCAGCGGGTCGCTGCAGCTGGGGTTCTGGCGAACGGGCAACGATATGCCCGGCTGCAACGAGGATGGTTCATGCGATATCGACTATTCAGCGCCCCTTGGCGATGAAACCATGGTCATCCTCGAATGCACGGCGACCGTCACGGTCGCCGCTACGGGCAAGCAGTACCGACTTGAGGCCGGTACGATCATCAGCCATCCCAAGGGCGTAGCGCTGAGCTGGGACATCGACGCGCCCTTCCTCAAGAAATTCTGGATATTGTGGGACTCGCCGGCGTCCTTGGTCAAGGACGATGACGTCTATGTCGGCCATATCAGTGACAATCCGGATGCATGGGAACCCTTCACTTGGGAAGAGCCCGGTCACGGCACGATGGTGTGCGGCGAATTGTTCACGCTGCGCTCCACGGGAAGCACCGGAACCCTGCTCTGCGGCCTGTGGCGGGCGGGCGTCGGCATCGCCGGTTGCGCACCGGACGGCTCGACAGCCATTCCCTACACCTCTCCCCTGGGAGACGAGATCGAATTGCTGCTCGAAGGCCAATATCATGTCGTCAACGAAGATACCGGCGAGACCCACTCCCTGCGGGGCGGCGATGTCCTCGCCATGCCACGCGGCACGCGTCTGTCCTGGTCGTCAAAGGGGCCATTTGCCAAAAAATTCTGGCTGATCGCGAATGCAAACGTGCTGGAATGAGGGTTGCGCCCAGCGGCCCGTCCGACCTGGCGCTTCAGCACGCGTGACCAGGTAATCGGGCCGCCGGGCAATGGCTATGAGCGGGCTGGTCGCCTTGCCACGCGCGTTGCCGCGCGCCCGCAACCCAGGGATGGCGCCACAGGCCCGATCGCCCCATCTGGCACCATCAATTAGCGAGGAAGAGGCACTAAGAAGAGTATCAGTTCTCCGGCACCTTGGACCTTGACAATGGAGTCGAGGGCAAAGGGTAGCGCCACCCTCGCAAGCCGGCGTCCAGGCGAAACTGGGCCACGAAATGCACTGGGATGCAGTGGCCCGAACAGGGAGGTTCGTATGAAAAGGGTTGGATCCATAAGCGTTGTTGCGATCGCGGTGTGCCTTGCCACGCCGGCGCTCGCTCAGCAGGCCGCCGAGGAGCAGGCTCAATCAGGCGGTCTGGAAGAGATCGTCGTCACTGCGACCAAGCGCTCTGAAAATCTACAGGATGTGCCGGTCGCGGTATCGGCAATCTCCGCCTCGGCGCTTACCGCCAAGGGGGTGTTCGACACATCGGACCTCAACGCCTCGATGCCCAATCTCCAGGTGTCATCGGCCTATGGCTCTCAGCAGCCCAATTTCACGCTGCGCGGCGTCGGCGTGGGGACCGAGCTGAGCGCCAGCGCGGCTTCGCCGGTCGGCGTTTACGTCGACGAGGTCTACCAGACCTTCCGGGCGAGCCAGGGGCAGCAGCTCTACGATCTGGAACAAGTCGAAGTGGTGCGCGGGCCCCAGGGCACGCTCTATGGCCGCAACACGACCGGCGGCGCGATCAACTTCATCACCCGCAAGCCGCAGATGAAGGGCGCCAATGGCTATCTGACGCTGGGTTACGGCAATTACGATCGCAAGAGCGCCGAAGGCGCGATCGAACTGACGCCAGTAGAAGGCCAGTTGGGCATCCGCATCGCGGGCACCTACGTCAAATCCGATCCCTATATCCATAATCTGATGCCAGCCGGGCTCAACACCACTGCCGCCGCTGGCGCTTCCGGTCTCAACTATGCAACCGGACGCGATCCCAATGGTGACGAAAGCTACGGTATTCGCGGCACGCTACGCTTCGCGCCAACCGATACCCTCGATGTCACCTTGAAAGGCTATGCGGCCAAATCGACCGGCGGCGTCGCCGCGTCACTGGGCGCGGGCCCCTCGCGTGCCAACCCAGAGGTGATCAACTACGAGAACCCGGCTTTCCCGTTGGCGCCCCTGTTCCAGTTACTCGGCGACAATGGCGCCGGGCTGCTGCCCAGCACCTACAGCCGGGTCGGCTTGTCCGACACGCAGATTGAGCAGGACACGATCGGTCGCGCTGTGACGCGGGCCGAGGGCGCGGTCCTGACGGTGAAGGCCGAGCTTGCCGACAAGCTCAATCTCACCTCGATCACCGGCTATGACTCCGGCCTCTATCTCCAGACCGCGACGGACTGCGACAGCGGCCCCTTGCGCCTGTGTTCAAACGGCTATCGCTCGTCCTTCGAGGCCTTCAACCAGGATCTTCGTTTCGACTACAGCAGCGGCCCCTTCAAGGTGATCGTCGGTGCCTATTATGGCTGGGACAGTGTCACCTCCGACAATGACATCGACATCTTCAATTTCCTGAGCGACGTGCGCGCGGCGGTCGGCCTGCCCGCGACCTGGTTTAACCCTGCTGGCGGCTTCAACGGCACCGCGCTCTCGGCTGGCTCGGTTCCGACTGGCGTTCGCGGCAAACAGCATTTCAAGCAGAACCGTGAAAGCTGGGCGATCTACAGCGAAGGGAGCTACGAGCTCACGCCAACGCTCAAGCTCACTGCGGGCCTGCGCTACACAACCGATACCACCGACTACAAGGATGGCCTCACAACCTATTATGACGATGCCGGCAATGCCCGGATGCTGGCCGTCTCCGCTTACGGGGCGCCCTATTTCCTTGCGCCGGTGCGGAACGAAGCCGGAACCGTCGTCATTCCCGCGACCGCCGATCCCTATCCAGGCGGGATCAACAAGAGCGGCAAGACAAGCCGCGTGTCGGGACGCGCCATCCTCGACTGGAAGCCGGTGGACGGCGTCATGCTCTACGGCAGTTACAGTCGCGGCTATCGCGCCGGCACGTTCAACGGGCTCGCCTATATCAGCTCGCCGCAGGTCTATTTCGTCAAGCCTGAGGAGGTGAACGCCTTCGAGGTGGGCTTCAAGACCCGCTTCCTCGACAATCGGCTGCAGATCAACGGCAGCTTCTTTTACTATGATTACAAGAACCAACAGAGCCAGGTGGTCGATCCGAGCGTGACCGCCAACATCATCACGCTCGACGGGACTATGAAAGGCCTCGAACTCGACGTCGAGTTCGCCGCGACTAATCGCCTCACGCTCAGCGCCTCGCTCGGCATCCTCGACAGCAAATATAAGGGGTATGATCAGGCCGCATGCGCCGCGCTCAACCTGAGCGGCCTCTTCCCCGCGCAGGATGGCTCATGCGTTCAGTCGGGGGCCGGCAACGTCAGCGTGGGCGGCAACCCCTTCCCCTATGCGCCCAAGACATCGGTCAATCTCGCCTTCGACTGGGATGCGGTGGATATCGGCGAGGGTAAGATCAAGGTGCATGGCGACACCGCCTATACGGGGCGTTTCTACTACGACACGTTCAAGGATTACAGCCGCGGTGTCCTGCCCAATCTCGCGAGCGGGCAGTATACGCAAGGTGAAGGCGATTATTGGGTCTTCAACAGCCGCATCAGCTATGTCGCGGACCGTTACACGCTCTCGCTCTGGGGCAAGAACCTGTCGAACAAGCTCTACTTTCCGGCCGGCTATCCCAATGAAGGCATCACCGGTGCGGGGTACATCGTACGCGCTCTGCCGCGCACTTACGGAGTCGAAGCCACATTGCGCTTCTGACGGCAACTGGGAGGGGAGGCTCTGTCTTCCCTCCTCCTTTCGACTTGAGCCGATAACAGAATGAAGGCCGGCCCTTGGCGGCAGCCGTTCATTGATGATCTGGAGTAATCTGTGAAGACACGTGCAGCCGTCGCATTCGAAGCGAAAAGGCCCCTCGAAATCGTCGAAATCGATCTGGAAGGGCCCAAAGTGGGTGAGGTGCTGGTTGAAATCATGGCGACCGGAATCTGCCATACCGATGCCTATACGCTGGACGGGTTCGACAGTGAGGGAATTTTTCCGTCGATCTTGGGACATGAGGGTGCGGGTGTCGTGCGCGAGGTCGGTGCGGGCGTGACGTCCGTGAAACCCGGCGACCATGTGATCCCGCTCTACACGCCCGAATGCCGCCAGTGCAAAAGCTGTCTTTCGGGCAAGACCAATCTGTGCACCGCCATCCGCGCGACCCAGGGCCAAGGGCTGATGCCCGACGGAACGACGCGCTTCTGCTACAAGGGGCAGCCGATCTTTCACTATATGGGCTGTTCGACCTTTTCCAACTTCACTGTCCTGCCGGAGATTGCTGTAGCGAAAATCCGTAAGGACGCACCCTTCGACAAGAGCTGCTATATAGGCTGCGGCGTGACGACCGGCGTTGGGGCGGTCTTCAACTCTGCCAAGGTCACGCCTGGTTCCAACGTCATCGTCTTCGGCCTGGGCGGCATCGGCCTCAACGTGCTGCAGGCCGCGCGCATGGTCGGCGCCGACCGTATCATCGGTGTCGATCTCAACGACGGCAAGGCGGACTGGGGCATGCGCTTCGGCATGACCAACTTCTACAACCCCAGAGGTAATAGCACGGCGCAGGTCGTCGCCGATCTCGTGACCCTCACCGATGGCGGCGCCGATTATACGTTCGATTGCACCGGCAACACCGAGGTGATGCGCCAGGCGCTCGAAGCCTGCCATCGAGGTTGGGGCGTTTCCACCGTGATCGGTGTGGCTGAGGCGGGCAAGGAGATTTCCACCCATCCATTCCAGCTCGTCACCGGTCGTGTGTGGCAAGGATCGGCTTTCGGCGGCGCCAAGGGCCGCACCGACGTGCCCAGGATCGTCGACTGGTACATGCACGGCAAGATCGAGATTGACCCGATGATCACCCATGTCCTCAGTCTCGAAGAGATCAACAAAGGCTTCGACCTGATGCACGCCGGAACAAGCATCCGCAGCGTCGTCGTGTTCTGATGACGTCCGTCCATCAAGCCCATGGGAGCGACGGCCCTGACGGCTCGGTCCCGCACTCGCGCGCCGCAACGCGACACATCGATCCCCAGATCGTCCAGCGGTTAAGGAAGCGCCTGCGTTCGCGCAAGCCCGACCACATCATGGAGCAGTTCGGCATCAGCCTCAACACTTGGCTCAAGCTGCTGGCGGGAGTGCCGATCCGCGCGAGCGTCGCCGACCGGTTGCTCGATCGCTTTGGCAATATCGAAGAATTTAACTGAAGGAGAGTATAAAATGGCAGTCATTTCTGGCGACAACGTTTTTCCGCATGTCTTAATCGGCGCCGCCGATGTCGAGGCGTCAGCCAAATTCTACGGTAGCGCACTCGGCGCAATCGACATCAACAATCTCGGCCCCTTCGGCAATGGCTGGGTGCTTTACGGCAAGGACAAGCCAGCCTTCATCATCGCGCGTCCCGGCAATGGCGAAGCGCCATCGAGCAACGGCGTGACCATCGGCTTTGCAGCCGGCAGCACTGAAGAGGTCGATGCCTTCCACGCAGCTGGCCTCGCAAACGGCGGTATTGACGAGGGAACGGCGGGTCTGCGCAGCCATCTCCCGGGCGCCTATGCCGCCTATCTGCGCGATCCGGCGGGCAACAAGATTTGCAGCTATGCATTCACCAAAGCTGGCTGATTGCGTGTCACTTCAGGATGTCGTAACGCATGCGATCAACAGCTCGATGGGCATCCTCGCGCAGGCTTATTTTGCGCTGCTGTTCGCCCGATCGCTCAAGGTCGCGTCGAAGATCCCTGGCGATCTGCGCGATCGTGCTGAAAGGCTCATGACCCCAGGTTCCGCGATCCATCGACCGGCAAGAGTCATCGCCGCATCCCGCCTATCCTATCTGTTTGCGGTCGATCCGGACTGGACCAAAGCTTGGCTGATCCCAAGTTTCGACTGGGCAGCTTCGGAAGGCGAAGCATCGGCGGTTTGGCAAGGTTATACTTGGCAGCCGCGCATCGATGAGAAGCTCTAGCCCGTCATCCGTCCTTATTTCCCGCAGGTCTTCCAGGATGGGCATCTCGAGACAATCGGCGAGATGGCAAAGCCGCTTGTCCAACTGCTGATGCTCGTGGTCCTCGACATCGAGAAGAACGGGATTCCGAACGATGTGGTGCGGGCGGCCTTGCGCGCCATGACCGACAGGCATCGCGCCGAGGCATTGTCCTGGATAACGCATTTCCTCGCGTAGTCCGAAGAGCCGGAGAAAGAGGGTGATACCACCGGAACTGCCAAGACGGCCTATTCCATCTGGTCGCGGCGGGTTGTCCCCTGGATCGCCAATATCTGGCCGCCCGAGCCGGGCATCCAGTCCGGATCAACCTCCGAGCATTTTGCGCAGATTGCGATCGTGACGGACACGAGGTTTCCGGAAGCTGTCGAGGCGATCATCCCCCATCTCGTGCGCACGAACGCTTATTATGAGCTCGATCGGCTGCGGCATTCCGCTCATCCCGACAACTATCCAAGGGTCGTCGTTCGCCTGATTGATGCGCTCGCCGAGCGGCAGACGTTAAGCTACGACACGCGAGACCTTAGCAATATCCTGCACCGCGTGCGTGCGGCGGATCCGACAATCCTCAATGTCGGCGCCTTCACCGAGTTCAGCAATATAGTGATGGCGAACCCACCGGCGACATGACGCTACCAGAGATAGCCATCAGTACTTCCCCGCACCCCCCTACCTGTGTGTACGTGTCGCACGTTGATTTCAGCACCACCGTGCATTGCGGGACAGACGACTATCGGCGACAAGGAACGATAGGAGAACGTGCGTGATGATGGACCGAAGGGCTTCAACGCACGTATGAGGTCGGACAGGCGGGCGGAAATAGATGAGTGAGTTCTGGAGGGTTATCAATATTCCATCCGACGACAAGGTGTTCGAGCAAAACTGCGTCTTGCTTTTCGCCGGGATTCTGAACGACCCAAAACGTCAAGCTCTATGGTACGCGGGGGAAGAAGCAGTCCGGGCTGGACTTGATAGGCCGACAATACCGCGACCCTGACCAACCCGTAGCCGCCTATGGGCCGCCGTTCGTGAATGGCCAGGACAAACCTGAAAGCGGCATTCGAATGATGGTATAGCATCCCCGTTGATGATGATCTGCCCCCCGCTGAGTGGCCCGGAGACTATGATAGTCTGAACCACGAAAGGGACGACGAATGCGGAGCAAGAAGCACAAGCCGGAAGAGATTATCGGCAAGCTGCGTGAAGTTGAGATTGTGCTGGCACAGGGAGCGAGCACGGCCGAAGCCTGCCGCCGGATCGCGGTCAGCGAGCAGACCTATTATCGCTGGCGGAAGGAATATGGCGGGCTGAAGACCGATCAGGCGCGGCGGATGAAGGATCTGGAGAAGGAGAACCAGCGGCTTCGCCGTGCGATTTCCGATCTGACCCTGGACAAGCTGATCCTGCAGGAGGCGGCAAAGGGAAACTTGTAAGCCCCGCGCGGCGGCGACGCTGCATTGATCATGTGCGACGAGAGTTTCCGGTATCCGAGCGACGGATATGCCGGGTGCTGGGTCAGCATCGATCGACGCAGCGCAAGGTGCCGCGCGGGGCGGATGACGAGCAGGCGCTGACGGAGGACATCATCGCACTGGCAAAGCAATATGGTCGATACGGCTACCGCCAGGTGACGGCGTTGCTGTGCCATGCGGGTTGGACGGTGAACCATAAGCGGGTCTAACGGATCTGGCGGCGTGAGGGGCTGAAGGTTCCGCAGCGCCAACCAAAGCGCGGGCGTCTATGGCTCAATGACGGATCCTGCATCCGCCTGCGGCCGGAATATCCGGGACATGTATGGGCCTACGACTTCGTCGAAGGGCGCACGCATGATGGCCGCAAGCTCCGCATCCTGACCATCATTGATGAGGCCAGCCGGGAGTACCTGGCGCTCATCGTGGCGCGTCAACTCAAGCATGAGGATGTTCTGGCGGCCTTAGAGCCTGATCCGACACTAAGTTGAGTGGTATCAATGGGTTAGCTTGACGCTAGCACCCGTGCCGAGGTCGTTAATGTCGAGAAATCGAACGTTGTTTGGGTGGATCACGGCGGTGAGCGGCGTAAGTTCGGCGACATGACCGCCGGCGGAAGACTACCGCATATTGTGGTAACGTCGGTGAAGCATCGCGCCGGGCCATATGCGAGCGCGCCGATCGCGCGGGCGCGCTTATCGTGCGACAGCGACGATCCCGCATAGCCGATATCAAGCTTGTGCGTGTCGCGCCCGCGCACGTCACCGTGTTTGTCGAACATGCCCTTCGAGCAGGAGGATCGACAGGCTCAGCACATCAGCCGTGGGGCGCGCGCCGGTCCTCCTCATAGGTATCGAGCAGCGCATCCGGTGCGCCCGCCGACCCCGCCGCGGGCTCTTATCCCAGATTATAGCGGTCCTGAATGCTGATGTTGTGGGTCTGGCCCCCGGTGGGCGGATGAATGAGCGCGGCGTCGCCCACAAGGAACAGCCGATCCGCGCGATAGCGCTTGGCCAGCCTCACATTCATTGCGTAGGCCAACGACCCGGAAACCGAGCGCAGCTCATCGCTCCTGCCTGCGCTCGGGAATCATTGGGTTGAGCCCTTCGGGCGACGGGTCGGGATCGCCTTGCAGCGAAATGGGCGCCTGCCGGAAACAAATCAGTGCCAGCGAGCGGGCAGATGGCGACGCGCCGGTCCAGGTCGCCATCGTTGCACTGGTGCCAAGCATCGCGTGCCAGACCGCTCAGGCGCACGTCGGCTACGATTGCGCGCACCCCCAGCGTCTTGCCGAGAAATTCGATCGCCAACGCCACGCGCACGACGTTGTGTCCGCCATCGGCGCCGATGCGATAGCGCGCATTCCAAAGAGATTCACAGAAAGTCCCACGTCGCGCCCAATGTCCATTCTTTGGCGGGATCGCGAAGCATATTGGCATGATCTCAAAGTCGCAAAAATCGAACCGCCGCTAATAGGTAGTGCGAAGCATTAGCAGAGTATCAAGGGAATGGCGAATGGCTGTCTATCGCGCCTCCATCGTGAGCGGCAGTGCGTAACATGCCGTCGAGCCACCGCCCCGCACCGATACGAACTGTCGTCAAGCCGGTCCATCTGGACGATGACGCGCTGCGCGAGACGCTTGTGCGTAATCCGCGCGCCGCTGCCCTAGCAATCCGCAAGGCGGCGCAGGAGGGCTCTGCCGCAGCGCAGGTCATCTATGGCCAGCTCTTGCTCAACGAACGGAGCGTCGCGTGCGATCCGGACGCCGCGCTGCTGTGGTTCGAGCGCGCGGCCGCGCAGGGCGACGCCGAGGGGTGGAACATGGCGGGGCGCTGCCATGAAAAAGGCTGGGGTATCCCTTCCGACTATTCCAGGGCGGCCGTCCATTTCGAGGAAGCGGCCAGGCGGGGGCATCTGTGGGGTAAGGTCAATCTTGCTCAGATCCTCATGCGTCTTGGCGATCCCGGCGATCGGCCGCGCGCCTTTGCATTGTTCAAGGAGGCAGCCGATCGGGGCCATCTTAAGGCGATGAACTCATTGGCACGCTGTTACGAGGAGGGCTGGGGCACCGCGCCCGACCCAAGGCGCGCGGTGGACACGTACAAGCAGGCGGCAGCGCGCGGCGATCATTGGGCGCAATTCAATATGGCGACATTGCTCATGCACGCAGGAGAGGCCCATGCGGCCCGGCTGCTGGTCCGCCAAGCGCTGCTGCGCTCGGACGACGGGTTTCGCCGGCGCGTGGCTGCGCTGCTCGTCGAAAGTGACGATGAGGTGCTGCGCGAGATTGGATATGCAGCCCTCTCCCTGTGCGATGCCCGCGCCAATACTCCAGACCTCGTGCCGGATGCTCAGGAGAGGCTTCGACACGCGCGCAAGCAGAGGGGGCCTGCGGGCTTCCCGCACGTTGGCTGCAAATCGACGGCAGGTGCGACCAGACACACGGGCTGATCCACACACTTAAGAAACAGGGAACATCTATCTCGATGACCGATACACTTTCATCGGGCCAAAACGGGGCCGTCTTGCGCCAGGCTAGAACCGCCGCGGCCCTTTCCGCCAGCCTCGCCAGCGGCCTCATGCTATTTGGCGCCGGCGAGTCTCATGCACAGGACACGACGCAGCAGGCCTCCGACCAGCCCGTCGAGCTGGGTCCGGTTCGCGTGGAGGGAGACGACGAAAGCAACAAGAGCCCCAACATGTTGCGTCACGGCACCGGTCTCGACCGTCTGCCGAGCGACGTCCAAGGCACGCCGCAGACGATCACTGTGATTCCGCAGGTCGTGATCCAGCAGCAGCAGGCAACCACGATTGACCAAGTCCTCAAATATGTGCCCGGCGTCACAGTCGCTACCGGCGAAGGCGGCGGCGGTATGAACGGGGACGCCTTTCGCATCCGCGGCTTCGATGCCAAGGGCGATCTATACGTCGATGGCCTGCGCGATTTCGGCGCCTATGTCCGCGACAGCTTTGCCGTCGAAAGCGTCGAGGTACTCAAGGGCTCTTCCTCGCAGAGCTTCGGCAACGGGTCGACCGGCGGGGTGATCAATCAGACGAGCAAGACCGCCCATCTGGGCGATAGCTATGGGCTCGAGGGGACATTCGGCTCCGGTCCTCAGAAGCGTATCGTCGCAGACGTCAACAAGCAACTTGGCGAAACCACGGTCCTGCGCGTGGTTGGCATGTGGCATGACCAGGATAGTGTCGATCGCGATGACGTCTATTCCAAGCGCTGGGGTGTGCTTGGTTCGCTCGGCATCGGCTTTGGCACCAGCACCACATTTACGATCAATTACCTGCATCAGGAGGGCAGACGGCGGCCCGACATGGGTGTTCCGATCCTTGCCCTGCCTGCGGGCGTCAGCGGATATGGGCTTCCCGTTACGGAATATGGCGTGCCGCGTAGCAACTTTTTCGGCAAACAGACTGATCGCGACCGTACCAACGTCGATATCGTGACCGCGCGCTTCCGCACTGAAGTGAACGACTGGCTGACCTTTTCAAACGACACGCGCTTTGCCAGATACAGCCGCTACATGGCCTTCACGCCCAATATCTGTGGCACAGGGTTCGGTGGATTTGCCGACTTCGGAACCTGTTCGGCCGATGTTCTTCAAGGCAATCTCAACACGGCGTTTACAGTATGGCCGGTCGTCGGCGTGCGCCAGACAAGCTCAGGCGGGCAGAATATCACGACGGCGACCGCCCGGTTCAGGACCGGCGCGCTCAGGCACGAACTGGTCGCCGGCGTCGACGCCTACTTCCAGGACAACAAGTTTGGAAGCCTGTCAGGATCGATGCCGCGCACCGGCGGCACGCTGCTCAATCCCGATTTCCGTAACCCGCCGGGCTTCACTATCAGCGATGCGCTCGGAATCGTAAAGGCCAAAGCCTGGAACATCGGCCTGTTCGCAAGCGACCAGATCTGGTTCACCGATCAGATCTCGATCGTCGCCGGTTTGCGCTGGGACAGCTACAACGCCAAGACATCGACGCAAAACAGCACGACGGGAACCTTCGGTCCCTGGGTCAAGGGCGACACGCAATTCCTCAGCCCCAAGGCTTCGATCATTTTCGAGCCGACGCCGGGTCAGAGCTACTATGTCAGCTATGCACGCTCCTTCACCCCGCAAGGCCAGAACCTGAGCTATCAGGGTTCGGTGTCGACATCACAGCCCGGGCTGTCGCCGGACAGGAACTATACTCTCGAGGTCGGGGGTAAATGGAGCCTGATCAAGGATCAGCTCGGGCTCACCGCTGCGGCATTCCGCACGATCAAGGATCGCGGCAGCTATGAGGATCCGCTGACAGGCGCATCGGTGCTGGTCGGCGAGAAGGATCGTGTTCAGGGCATCGAAGTCGGTATCACCGGCAAGGTGGCACCGGCCTGGGACGTTCAGGCCTCCTATACCTATCTTGCCAGCAAGATCCTCAAAGGTGGACCCATCGGGCCATTCAACCCAACGGATTCGACAGGCAACCCTGTCGCTTATGTGTCGAAGAATAATGCCGCCGTCTGGACAACTTATGATGTCGCCACCCTTATCCCGGACCTGCCGGGCAAGCTTCTGATCGGCGGGGGCCTCAATTACCGCAGCTGCTATAGCGCCGATCCTAACAAACTTTTTCGTATCCCCGCCGCGACGACGGTCGATGGGCTAATTTCCTGGGAAAATGACAACTACCGGGTGGCGCTCAATGTTACGAACATCACCAACGAGCTGACATATACCTCCGCCTTCTTCTACCGTGCGGAAGTCGCTCCGGGACGGGCCTTTACGGGATCGTTCAGCGTGAGGTTCTAAGCATCATGCTGGTAGAGATACCCGATGTCCTGCCCGGCGATGATTTGGCCGAGATCCGCCGCATCATCGAGGCGGCGGATCTGGTCGACGGCCGCGTCACCGCCGGCGAACTGGCAGCCCAGGCCAAACACAATCTCCAACTTCCGCAGGAGGGTGATGCCGCGCGCGTAGCCGGCGAAATCGTCATGAGGGCCTTGGCGCGCAATGCCCTGTTCAACAGTGCGGCCCTCCCCTTTCGCGTCCTGCCCCCGCTGTTCAATCGCTATGACGTCGGCATGAAGTTCGATGCCCATGTCGATGGCGCGATCCGCTCCATGCCATGGTCTGGACCTCGCATGCGGGCCGACGTGTCGAGCACCCTCTTCCTTACCGATCCCGCAGATTATGACGGCGGCGAACTGGTCATCGAGCACAGCTACGGCACTAGCAGCGTCAAGCTGGCGGCTGGATCAATGGTCGTCTATCCCGCCGGCAGCCTGCACCGCGTCAATGAGATCACGCGCGGCAGCCGCTGGGGCGCCTTCTTCTGGACGCAGTCGGTCGTGAAGGATGAGGGGCTGCGCTCGCTACTTTACGATCTAGACATGGCAATCATCGACGTGCGCCAGAACCTGGGACAAGATACCGCCGGCACCCTGAGCCTGACCGGTGTCTATCACAATCTCCTGCGCCGCGCGGCGGAGTTATGAGCGAGGATATGGCGAGCGTCGATGTGCCCATCGATACCAATTCTGACGATCATAGCGCATCCCATGCAGATAAAGATCGAACGGCGGCCCGGGTGACGCCAGTGGAGCGCTCGGTCTACCAGCTCGCTGGCCCCCATAAGAAATACGCGCTGGCTATCACCGCCAGCCTGCATGCTGCCGCCCTCGCTGCCTTCCTTATCTGCAAGGCGCCGACCAACATCGCCAGCCGTTCGGCACCCCTGGTCGTCAACTTGCTGCCGCTGAACGATCCGCGACCCGAACCCGGAAAGCCCGCGCCACCGCAGCCGCGCACCAAGGTCAAGCCGGTGCCCCTCCCTCCGTCGCCGCAGGCCCCGGAGCCGGCCCTTCCGGCGGCTGCAATGCCCACCTCATCGGTCATGATTCCCAATGTAACGTTGCCGTCCGTACCGACCATGTCGCTACCGCCGCCGGTGGCGGCGGCTCCCGCCATGGCGCCACCGGCTGATTCCGGCACCAGGAGCGGCAAGGACAGCTGGGAAGGCCGGGTTTTGGCGCGCCTCGAGCGGTTCAAGCAGTTTCCGGCGTCTGCGCGCAGTCGGCGCGACCAAGGCGTCGCGACGTTACGATTCCGCGTCGATCGCCAGGGCCATATACTGTCCTCCTTAATCCAACGCAGCTCTGGCAACGCCGCGCTGGACCAGGAAGCCCTTGCCACCCTCGCCCGCGCCGAACCGCTTCCTGCGATACCCCCTGAGAGGCCCGACGAGATCGAGTTGATCGTGCCCGTCGAGTTCTTCCTGCGTCGCAGCTAAGGCCTTCTGGCGCGCGGAAGCGGCAAGGTTATCCTATTTTGACTATCGATATTGATATGCCGTCATCAAGATGGGATCCTTCGCAGTTCCGTACGTCCGTGTTCAAGATGATTGACAGGCAATTCCGCGTAAAAACGAGTGGTGCGATGTCAGAGGCGGATGCCGAAGTAGTTGATCCAGAGGAGATTCCACGCGCCGTGTCCGCAGTGGGCATGGCGTTAGTGACCAAGGGATTTGAGCAACGGCCCCATGCACATCGCAAAGGACAGCTTACTCTTGCTGTACGTGGTTTGGCCATATGCGCCGTCGAAAGCGGGCTTTGGATGGTTCCTCGCCAATGCGCGCCCTGGATGCCAGGGGGGATGGAGCACAGCTTATGTTCCGTCGGCGATATCGAACTTTACATCCTCTTTGCCGATAACGAAGTCATGATGCGGCTGCCGGAGGACCGCTGCACGTTCTCGATCATGCCGCTCATCAAGGAGCTGGTGGCTGACGTTTCGCGTCTGCCCCCGCTACATGACATCGATGGTGCAGACGGCCGCCTGGTCCAGACGATGATCGACCAATTCGCCAAGGCGCCGGTCAAGCATCTTCACCTTTCGATGCCGACCGATCCGCGCCTGCGGATGCCCTTGGCGTTCCCCTGGGCGACATAACCCACGAGCAAGAGAAGCCTCCAGAGCGGCCTCGGACGAATCGAACATTGCGCGTGAGCGGCGCTACCCGAAGGCACCAATGGCAGAAGAACGCAAGCATTTGGCAATTTTGCACAAATCCTTCGTTGATCGACGTGGCTAAGAATGCCTGTGACTAAATTTTAGCGTGGGCTATCGAGGATCGTTGCAATGTCAGACAAAGAAACCGCGACTCGCGAAACCGGTGCGCGCGAACCGGGCGCTATCGGTAAGGCACTGATCCGATTTTTCATGCGCGATGCCAAGGTGGGGAATTGCGAGCATTTGAGCAATAATTTCCATATGCTCGGTCTGGAAGGCCCGGAACTGAAAAACGTAGCGTGGAAGGCGGGCGAGAAAATTCAGGTCGCGCTGGGACCTGCTTTTACGACGAGAACATATACACCGATCGAGTGGGACAGGACCGCTGGCATGACACGACTTCTAGTGTATGCGCATGCCGATGGTCCGGGCAGCGAATGGGTACGCCGCGCCAAGACCGGTGACCCCTGCCATATCTTCGGTCCGCGCTCTTCGCTCGACCTTCAGTCGCTGCCTGGCCGCACGATTTTGTTTGGCGACGAAACATCGATCGGCCTAGCGCTCGCTTATCGGACGGCTCATGGGCATCCTCCCAGCTGCGTGCTGGAGGCAAATTCCTCAGCAGAAACCCTTTCTGGTTTGCGCGCGGCAGGGCTCACTCAGGCTCGCGTTTTCGAGCGCAGAGCGGATGACGCACAACTCCGCGCAATGCTTGGGGAATTTGATTTAGCCGACGAAAGCGCAACATATGTGCTGACCGGCAAAGCCTCGTCTGTCCAGCGATTGAGGACGCTGCTTCGCGGCGCGAATGTCCCCGGCTCCCGGATTTTGGCCAAGGCATATTGGGCACCCGGAAAAAAGGGGCTCGATTAGGCAGAACGGGTCGAGTCATCGATGGTGGCATCTTCCTGCCGACCAGCCCCTTCACCATCCCTTTCCATTGGCGCAGGCTGCTTATGATTGCGCCACGACCTAAGATACTGCCCGCGGGTTGGCCCAGCGCTTTCTTGAAAATAGTGATGAAGGCGCTGGCGCCTTCGTAGCCCAGGGCATAGGCTGCCGACTGTTCCGGGCAGCCTTCGGTCAGACGTTCGATTGCGAACTGAACCGCGCCGGATTTGCCGGAGGCGTTGGGTTGTGAGTCACGCTGCCATATCGATGTTGTCCGCGGCAGCATAATATTGATCTTCGGCTTCGGCAGGCGGGATGTTGCCGATAGGCTCCAGCAGCCGGCGATTGTTGAACCAGTCGACCCATTCGAGCGTGGCATACTCGACCGCTTCGAAGCTGCGCCACGGTCCTCGCCGGTGGATCACCTCGGCTTTGTAAAGGCCGTTGATCGTCTCAGCCAAAGCATTGTCGTAGCTGTCGCCGACGCTGCCGACAGACGGCTCGATCCCGGCTTCGGCGAGGCGCTCGGTGTATTTGATGGACACGTATTGCGACCCGCGGTCGCTATGATGGATGAGGCCGCCCCGATGGGCCGGCCGTCGATCATAAAGCGCCTGTTCCAGCGCATCGAGGACGAAGCTTGCGTGCGCTGTCCTGCTGGCTCGCCAGCCTACAATCCGCCTGGCGTAGGTATCGATGATGAAAGCGACGTAAACGAAGCCGGCCCAGGTCGCGACATAGGTAAAGTCGGATACCCACAGCATGTTCGGCGCTGGCGCGTAGAACCTGCGGTTAACGTGATCGAGCGGGCAAGCTGCTGCCTTGTCGCTGATGGTCGTGCGCACTGGCTTGCCCCGGATCACTCCGGCCAAGCCCATCTCGCGCATCAGCCGGGCGACCGTACAGCGGGCGACGGGCACGCCCTCCCGCATCATCTGCCGCCACACCTTGCGCACGCCGTAGACCGCGAAGTTCTCGGCGAACACGCGCGCGATCTCCGGCTTGAGGGCCGCATCCCGCCGCGCCCGCGCCGACAAGCGTGTCGGATCCTGTCGCTGCGCGACGCGCTCGTGATAAGTGGATGGGGCGATCGGCAGGACGCGGCAGATCGGCTCGACCCCATAGGCATCGCGGTGATCGTCAATGAACGCAATCATCGCCGAAACGGGCGGTCGAGCTCCGCCTGAGCAAAATATGCCGATGCCTTGCGGAGAATCTCATTGGCCTGCCGCAGTTCGCGAACCTCGCGCTCCAGCGCCTTCACCCTGTCGGCAATTTCGGCTGGGACACCCGCCCGCTTACCGCTGTCGACCTCAGCCTTCTTCACCCACTCATGCAGCGTCGGCGGTGAGCAGCCGATCTTCTCGGCAATCGATACCACCGCGGCCCAGCGCGATGGGTAATCCCGCTCGTGATCCAGCACCATCCGGATCGCTCGCTCGCGTACTTCCGGCGCAAATTTGTTCGTCGTCTTGCTCATATCGGCTCCATCTACTCAAGAGTTGGAGCCTCCGACAAACCCGGCGCGGTTCAAACAGGATCTGGAACTGCTGGCGACAGCGCTCAAAACTCATGCCTGTCTGTGCAATGACAAGGCGAAACAGGCTTCGCTCGCTCATGGCGATCTGATGAGCCCGTTCGCCCACGGTGCTGCGATTGGCTGGATCACAAGTGAGTGTGTTGGCGATCATCCGCCTTGTCGTTCCCGAACAACAATCAACTGCCCGTGTAATCCGCCAAACGCGGCAACCGCCGCCCCTGCAGGGCGTTGGCCGCGCTAAGGCGGCTCGCCCCCGCCAGCGGTAGATTCTCGTTCTCGTTCTCGCCTCTCGCCCCATCCCGTCCTCGAACGGGACCAGCCCCTCCGCGAACGTATCGCCGCCTCGATGCGCGCGCAGATCCTTAATGTTCACAATGCGGGCCATCGCACCATCGCGCAATTCGAGACCTGGCTTTGGTATCGGGGCCTCTACCGCAACGGATAGACCGCCTCGCGCGCGCCTTCGATGCGGTTTATCCAGTGCAGCCCACCGTCGAGGCAACGCGTCAGGATCGCCATGTCCGGATACCGCATAAACCAAGGGTCACCCTTTTTGGGGCGATCCTGGCCGTTCAGTTCCCTTGCAAGGCGGCTTGCAAAGCGGGCGGCGGCTTTCGCCTGATTTCCGCGCCGTTTCGGTTATTCCTAAAGGTTCCCAACTGTGCAGCTTATCGTGATTGTCTCGGCATTCAAAAATCGGCCGTTCTGAAACACCGAACTTTCACTGACGCCTTTGGTCCAGCCCGCAGAAAATGTCAGTTTGCCCGTGCTTGTAAATCTGCCCACCATGAGGTTATTGTAGGTCAGCATTTCCTAGCCATTCGCGTCGATTTTTATCGATGCCCTACTGACGTTGCCATTGGCGTCACCGTCCGTCGTTGTGCCGGTGCCTAACTTGGTGGTGGAAAGTGACGCTCCGCCTTGCAACGTCAACCGTGTAGGAGATTGGATAAGACGACTTGCCCATAGTCACCTTTCCTTTGTTGCTCGCCACAGGCACGTCATGGTCAGCGATGCAGCGGAGGTTGATGATCGACGCTGACGCTGGCGTTGGCACAGCGAAAATCGCAACAGCCAAGATACGCTTAGTCGTGGGTCCTCACACGGATTGCACTGATGCACCACGTAAGGAGCCGATGTTAAAAAATGCTGGCCCTCAGCCTTTTCGATCATTCATCCTGCGAAAGAATTTCACCCACAATGCCCTCACATATTGGTGCGCCACGGTTCGCAGAGAACCTGAGCTGTTCGCGTGGGAAGGGTTTGCCATCAACCAAACGGTGCGTTGCCGCTTGATAGAAAGCACATGGCAAACGGCGGCTATCGCCTGATTGTCGGTCATGCGACCCAGCGCCGGGGATGCATAGCGCGACTTTGTACGATCAGGTATATCCCGGTGCGCTTCCTGGTCATCCGCCATGTCCGGCCCAGTTTGGTGTGCCTATGATGCGAACATATCCGCCAAGCCCCCGCTGTCGACCTTCCGCTGTCTGAGGTGATGGCGAGCATCGCTTTGCTAGCCCATCTCGTCGTTAGCCGCTTTGTTGATCATCGACCCTGACTGGCAGTCCGTGATCTTCCGACGGGTGGGGCTTCATATAGATCGGGACGTGACGAGCCGCTGGACGCGAGAATTGGTATGGCTGCTGGCGCCGTTGGGCGAGCGGCTGTTCGCCTATACCCTGTGGCAGGGACGTGTGGGAACGACCCTATCCTCAATCTCGGCTTGTTTCGCGCCACACATGGTAAGCCATGTTAACTTTTTTTTCCTATGATTTTAGGATGTCCATCCTTGAGCACCTTATTCCCCGATCGTTGAGCGCGGCTGGTGCAAACGGCCAGAAAAGTGCAAGCGTGTGGATGCTGCGGCTTCTTTTGGCGCTTATCGCTCTCGCCCTGATTAGCAGCTTTGTCGTCATTCAGTCACTGGTGAGCCAGACGGATGATGACGCCGCCGCGCGAGCAACGGCAACCGTTGCGGGGGCCATCGCGCATCAGCGCGCCGCAACAGGTGATTCAACTGCCTCTGCAGCCCATTGGGATGATGCCGCCAGCCATGTCTATGGCGCCTTCGACGAACAATGGGCCAGTTCAAATCTGATCGGACAGCAAGAGCATGCGTTCGTAGTGGAAAGCAACGGACGACCGCTCTTCGGGCGTCTTGCAAAGGGGGGCAAGAGCCCATCGCTAGACCAGGCGGTCTCTTCGTCGATCATCGACTGGTTGTTGGCGCGATCCCCAAAAACCGAACGTGCCGCAAAGCTTCAGCAAAAAGCCGTCACCGCGATCGGCACCTTCGAGGGAGAGCCTGCAATATTCTCCGCGATGCCGATCGTCGCTGCAGGATCATTCCGTCTCGCGCCCCGCACTAGGCTTCGAATATTGATCAATGTCATGATCCTCGATCGTTCCGTCGTCGAGAGATGGTCGACCATGTTCAACCTGCCTGGCATCCAGTGGCTAAGGGCGGGGGATCGGCCTGATCCAGCCAGCAGCCTCATCGTCAAGGACGCCGGGGGGCAGGTCATTGGCGTGCTTGGATGGCCTCGGATAAAACCGGGCAGAGCTTCGCTCTACAAAATGCTCCCGGTCGCTATTCTTTGCACTCTTTGTTTCCTCTTGCTCGCTGGCGTCCTGATCGCCTTTGTCGTCCGCAGCGGGCGGCGACTGGAAGCGGCGACCAAGATCGCTCTGCTGTCAGCCGAAGCTCAGGAAAAGGCGCGCGTCGTGGCCGAGACCGCTCTTGCCGAAGCGGAGGCAGCAGGGATCATGGTCGAAGAAATGGCTCATCGCCGCAGCGAAGAAGAGAAATTGCATCGCCAGCAGATGCATGAAGCCAGTCGGGAGATTGCAGCCACGCTCGAAAATTCGATATCCGCGCTGGTAGCAAGGTTGCTCGACGTGGCCACCGAACTCGATGACAGTGCGGACCACACACTGATGACCGTAAACGCTCAGCAGCGGGATGCCGAAACGGCAACGGGTCATTCGAGAGCGAGCGCGGACGTAATGCGGGAAATCGTCAAGAATATAGGTGAACTCGCCGACTCGATCGACTCCATCGGAACGGAGGCTGAGAGGTCTGCCCAACTGACATTCGAGGCGGCCGACCATTCCATCGCCGCGCGCGAGGCGAACGAAATGCTGACTCGCAGCGTGGATGCGATAGATGCTGCGGCCGGACGAATCTCGGCGATCAGCAAGCAGACCAATATGCTGGCGCTGAACGCCACAATCGAAGCGGCGCGGGCGGGTGATGCCGGACGAAGCTTTTCGGTCGTCGCGCATGAGGTGAAGCAGCTGGCGGATCAAACGATGCGCACAACAACGGACATCGTCTCGCGCATAGCCGGAATAGAGAGCGCGACACAGTCCTCGGTGGGTGTCGTTGACTTGCTGTACAAGGTGATCGAAACGCTTGCGGAATCCGCGAAGGAGACCACGCAGATGGTGGGCCGTCAGCATCGGGCCAGCCACGAAATGCGAAGCTCAATCCAATCCATCGACGACAATAGCGCGACGTTGGACAATGCGTTGTCGGCGATCTCCGGTTCCATTTCAGCGACGCGAGAAACGGCACAACTGACAAAGCAGATCGGCGCCGAAGTACGCGCGCAGACCGTCGCGTTGCAGACAGAATTTGGGCGCGTGATCAAGAAGTTGTGTGCAGCCTGACAAGCTCAGGCACAGGCGTTGAAAGCGGCAGGTGCGGTCATGAGAGTATCCGTGATGATCAAGTGCGATCTGGTGTCCAGAGGTGATCGGTTTTGATCAGAGCATTTGCGGTGACGACGAGCTTTCGCATGACGGCGGTAATGATGATCTCGGTCGGCTTTCCGGTTGCGACGAGCTGCTGGTATTTGGGTCTTTAGGTCTGGATTGAAGCGGCCGGCGACGAGGGCCGGCATGTATAGTGCTTGGCAAACATTGGCCGTGCCGCCGCGGATGAAGCTCGTTCCCTTCCACTGGCCAGACTGTCGTACGACGGGGCAACGTTGGCGAGCGAGGCGGCCTGCTTGTTATCGAGCTATCCGCGTTCTGGCATGGTGGCGATGATCTGTTTGGCGGTGAGCGTGTCGAAGCCTTCAAGAAGGCAAAGGCCGCCAACGGCTTTTATCTTCGTAGCGCGCAGGTGATTGGCTGAGTTTGATACTGGTGGCTTGAAACCCACCGGTTACGCCGCCTCTCTGCCACCCAGTCAATCGTTGCCCCGACGCGGACCAACTTGGCTGCCCTGCAAAGGTTACCACTATGCGATCAAGTGCTATAGGGCATAGTGTTATAGGGTCATGCAGTGCAGATCTTCAAAACCAAATGGATTGCGCGCTTCTTCCGGCGTGAGCGAATTGACGATGCTGGTTTGAAAGAGGCTATCGGGCGAGCCGCGCGTGGTATCATCGACGCCGATCTGGGTGGCGGACTCATCAAGCAGCGCGCTGCCCCGGCCTGGCCAGGGACGATCAGGCGGGTTTCGCATGATCGTCGCCTATCGAATGGAAGATCGGGCGTTCTTTCTGTACGGCTTTGCCCAGAATGAGCGCGAGAATATCGAGGACAGCGAGTTGCAACCTTGAGGGACATTGCCGCCGAATTGTTGGCGCATGACGACACCGCCCTGGATGCAGCCGTGGGCATGGGCAAGCTACAGGAGATTGAAAATGGCGAAGAAGCTTAGCAATCGGACCGAAGCCCTCCTCGAAACGGCCGAGGACATGCACAGCGCCGGGCTGATGGGCGATGAAGTCTATGAGAAGATCACCGTCCGTCACTTGGGGCCGGACGCGCCGCTCACGGCCGCGCCAATCACGCCGGAAGAGATCCTAAGCGTGCGTGAGCGGGCACATTTGAGCCAGGCCGCGCTTGCCAGATATACGAACCTGACGCCGAGCTATATCTCGCAACTCGAACGCGGCACAAAACAGGCAAAGGGCTCCGCGCTTGCCATCCTGAACATCATCCGTCGTAAGGGCATCGAAGCACTATTATGACCGTAGGCTCCACGGGTCTGGAGGCGCAAATCGCCTGATTGTCGTACAAACGGACCTCACAAATTTCACAGGCTATCCTAATCGATGATCGTCAGCGTCGGCCAGTAAATCCGCCAACGCGCGACCTTCGCCTCGTAGATGGCTTGCGTAATCTGAGACTTGTTCGGCCGCACCGTGCAACTCAGCAGATCGAACGGCCCAAAGGGAGCGAAGATCGACAGACCCACCCCACCGGGCCGGATCGCAACCGCTCCGGCTGTCGTCGGAAAGGTCGAAATGCCATGTTCGCTCGATTGGTAGGCCGCGATCGGATAGCCGAACTTCGCCTCATACCAGAGATGGACGCGGGCCTCGTTCTTGGCGTCGATCCATAGCGGTACATCGGGGAACAAGGCCCGGATGCGCGCCGCATGGTGCGCCTCGCCCTCTTCCGACAGATCGGCGGCGTCAAAATAGACCAGATCGATATCCGCCAGGCCATATTCGGGCGACAGGTCGAACGCGGCGTTCCATGCCGTTTGCGCGATGGCGCTGCCCGACAGCCAGCAGTCAGGCATGGCGACGGCGTCCCCAGGATGGTGCTGAGGATCGGGCTTGCCGCCACGATCGCGCGCAGACTGCTATCCGCCGCGATCGTCATTGCTGCGCTTGCTCCATCAGCCAATCCCGCAGGGCGGAAATGAGGCGTTCGTTGCGTGGCGGCGTTCGATGCACAAAATAATAGCCCTCCGAGAGCCGGATGAGATCGGCGAGGCTGTGGAGCCTGCCCGTTGCCAATAAGCGGGTACGCTCGGCCGCCACCGTTCGGGGAAGGTCGGCCATCCCTTCAATCGCCGGCGCGCTACCGCCTAGATTACATGCCGGAAGCAAAGGCATGTCAGGATGGTCTCGCTCTTTCCATGTCTGAGGTGGCAGAGACGTAGCTTGCACCAGCGCGCCGAGGAGCAGGCATTCGCGATCTTTGCCGGGCGGATCAATCGCTGAGCGTCAGCTATGGCTATGGACCCGCCATCGACCTGTCGTGCGGGAATGACGGGTTTGTCTCAGATCCCGCCGGTCCCGGTAGAGTCAGGAAGTGGCGCGGTGTCGTGCGGCGCGCCTGTGGGGCTTGCCAGACGGTCCGTTTCCACTCCCTGCTCATCGAACCGGACGTGCAGATCTCCCGCATCCGGCTCTCGGACAAGACATCACGCCTTCACCCACGGCGGGCCGCGGCCACGTTAGCCAGACGCACGAGGCCGAAGCGCTCGTATAGCTCGGGGTCGTGATAGGCTCCCTCTCGCCGTCGTCTGGTTTTGTATTTAGCGCGCAGCCACCGACGCAGCCGCACCACTGCGTAGCTGTCGACGGCCCGATATGCTCTGCTCGTAGTGCCAACCGAAAAGTAGTTGGCCCATCCGCGCAGCACCCGGTTCATCTTGGCCACCAGGTATGTGGTATCCTGCCATGTACGCGCTCGGTCCGTAAGCTCGTGGATCGTTGCGACCACGCGCTGGATGCTTTTCTTTGATGGCCGGTGGCCCATGTAGGCTTTGCCGGTTTTCGCGGAGTACATCCGACCGAACGTGTATCCCAGAAAGTCGAATGTCTCGTCCGGCACCTTGCAGATGCGTGTCTTATCCTCGTTCACCGTCAGCTTCAGCTTCTCCATGAGCCCGCGCATATGATCGAGCGCGGCTTCCGCCTTGCCCTTCTCACACAAGATCACGAGATCATCGGCATAGGTGATGAGCCGCGAGCCGAGGCGTTTCCCAAGGCCGAGCTTCCGCCATCCCAGCACGAACCGGCGCATGTAGATATTCGCCAGCAGCGGTGAGATGGGTGATCCTTGCGGGATACCGCGCCGCTGATCGCGCGCCTGCGTCGTTCGCTTCTTCCGGCCCCTGTCGTCAGTTTCCTCGACAGCGCATTCCAGCCAGGATTTGATCAGATGCAGCACGCGCGGATCGACGATCCGGCGCGACACTGATTTCATCAGCTCCAGGTGAGGGATGGTGCCAAAGTAGTCGGCAAGGTCGGCGTTCACGACATCCGGTCGGCCACGGAACAGCTGCTCTTCCACTTCAACCACAGCCTGCTGGGCATTGCGCCCCGCTCGATAGGCATAGATTTCCGGTGGAAGGTCGGCTTCAAAGATCGGCTCAAGCACCAGCATCGCTGCTGTCATGCAGACCCGATCCCGCACGGTGGAAATGCCCAGCGGCCTGAGTTTGCCGTTGGCTTTTGGTATGTAGACACGTCTGATCGGTTCCGGCTGATACGTCTCCTCCCTGAGCGCAAGCGCCAGTTCCGCCAGCCACCGCTCGGCGCCATATCCCTCGATGTCCGCAAAGTCCTGTCCATCCACGCCCGGCGCGCCCTTGTTAGAGCGACACTGGGCATAGGCATGGGCCAGAATGTCATCGCGGCTGATCTTGTCGTACAGCGCGTAGAAACGATAGCCAGCTTCTGCCTTCGCTTTCGCGTGCAACGCCTTCTGCAGTTTCTGGACGCTTTTCGGAGTTGATAGGTTTCCCAATCTCCTGCCCCTCACCACTTGCTTGCGTTCATCTTGAACTGAGGCTCCTTCCCTCCACCGGCATTACCCGGCTTCCTCGGTACTACGGGCCTCTCCGCCACCCCACCGCGGCATTCCCATCCCTCGCGGGCGTCCGGTTGCCGATCCCTCGGCACGCCATGGGGCTTCCCGTGTTGCGTGCACTTTCCTTGCGTACATGCTGTCGCCACTACCCCGGTGCAGCAGACGGGCTCGAACGTCGCTCAAACTCGCCCGTCCATATCAACCTTCCCCGTAAGGGTTAACGGGTCGGCCTGCACATCGTCCTTTTCGAGGATTGCTCAGCGTTCACTCACGTTACGGCCTGTACGCTCGCACGGTCACCTATGTGACCGTCATCCGGGGGCTTCAGACATATCGTCACCTCCATGCCTGCCCCGGTTGCTTCCGGCTGGAGCGTCGCCGGGTGGGCCTTTCACCCACTGGAAAGTGCCGCCTTTGCACGGCGCACACCCTTATGAGACGCTCAGCGAGCAAATTTCGGTCCTGAGGTGCGGGCCGTCCGCTATCGCGGCAGTTCTCGACAAGCCTACGTTCCCGCACCTCCCGACGACCGGCATATGCTGGTCGTTTTAGGCTGGTCGAAGGCATGGCGCTATTCCAGTTAGCTTAGGATCTCGACCAGCAGCTTAAATGCGCGTGTCGCACCTTACCTCGCGCTCGGCGGTGGATGGGAGGCATCCGAGATCGACAATGCCATGCGCGGTTGCAACCGCGTCGGCGACGGGCCGAGGGGCCGACGTCGCCACAAACACTTCGCACCAAATTCACGATTCGCACCTGATATGTTCCATATGACCTTGGCGCTGACGCCAGCCATGCTAATTCTTCGATCTCGGCCTCGTTTCAAAGGACTTAGACGAACTTGCGGCAACTCATCGCGGAGATGAGAAACCGGTTCAGCCGCTCGACAACGGCAGCCGACGCACCGTCCCAGTTCGTCAACCTCGCGCCGACTGATACGGCGGACGAAGCCGGCGTCTATGCCAAGGCGCTGAAAGCCGCGATAGAAGACCCAAAGGTCTCGAACATCGCGCTGACCGGACCCTATGGATCGGGCAAGAGCAGCATCATCCAATCGTTCCTGAAGCAGAACGAAATCTCCGCTCTAGAGATTCCGCTCGCGGCGTTCTTGCCCGAAGCGATCAAAGCTGGGTCGGATCAGGGCGTCCCCGATCGCAAGGTGAGCAAGCAGGAGATCGAGCGGAGCATCCTCCAGCAGATGCTCTATGGTGCAGACGCGAAGAAGCGTCCTTTCTCGTGCTTCAAGCGGATTCGGTCGCCGGGCCGGCTGTCGGCCTTTCTCTCGCTCTACGCCATGATCGGCGCGGCATCGGTCTGGCACCTTTTTCAGAAGCGCAAGGACATCCTCAGCGGGGCATATTTCCTCCCCCTCGCAAAAAGCAACTGGCAGCACTTCGTGTGGTTTGCGGTGGGAGCCTCCTTTGTGTCTGGGTACTTCTTCACCAAGTCTACAAGGCGAGTTTCGGAATATCGCTCTACGACGCAGTAACCCCCGACCAGCCACAAAACGACCGATTTTTATTACGTCCTTATTACTTTTCGATTTTTCAGGGCTCGCGTAATAAAATGGAGGAGTCGCGCATGGCGCAGGCCAAGATCAACAAGCGAACGGTCGATGCTCTCACCCCGCCCACGGCGGGTCAGGCGTTCATCTGGGATACTGAGATCAAAGGGTTCGGGGTCCGCATCGGACAGACCGGCACCAAGACCTTCGTCATCCAGTATATGAACAGGGAAGGCCGCATCAGGCGTGTCAAGATCGGTCGCTTCGGCGTCATTACGATGGATCAAGCGCGCGATCTGGCGAAGATCAAGCTTGGCGAGGTTGCTTCCGGCGAAGACCCTGCGGAAGAGGCGCGCCGTGCGCGCAAGGCGATGACCGTCACTGAACTGTGCGATTGGTATCTGACGGAGGCCCGGGCAGGCAGGATTCTCGGCTGCAAAAACCGTCCGATCAAGGAATCCTCTCTGGCGATGGATGAAAGCCGGATCAAGGCGCATATCAAGCCCCTGATCGGCAAGCGCATAGCGCGGCATCTGACAATCGCCGACGTTGAGGCAATGCAGGACGACGTCAAAAATCACAAGACGCAGAAGAGCCGCAACGGCGGGGGCGGTGGTAAGGCGACCGGTGATCCCGGCGTTGCTGCGCGCTGCCTCGGAACGGTCCAGGCGATCCTGGGCTATGCCAGGCATAAGGGGTTGCTTTCCGAACACCCCACCAAAGGCGCCAAGAAGCTAGCGGGCAATAAGAGGACCCGTCGGCTCAGCGTTGCAGAGATCGAAACGCTGGGCAAGGCGATGGTCTATGCCGAGCAGCAGGGCGTTAGTCCGACCGGGATTTCAGTGATCAAATTGTTGCTGCTGACTGGATATCGCCGTGAAGAAGGCCAAGCCATGGAGCGCGCATGGGTAAACCCGATGGGCGGCGTTGTCGCCTTCTCCGACACCAAAACTGGTGGGCAAATCCGGGTGATCGGGCCAGAAGCTATCAAAGTGATCGTGGCGCAGCCACAGGTCGCAGGCAATCCCCATGTTTTCCCGGCTACGACAGGCGACGGCCCCTTCACGGCGGCCAGTGCCTGCCTGCAACGTATCTGCGGATTTGCAGGCACAGCGGGCGTTACGCCCCACACGTTGCGGCACACTTTCGCCAGCATTGCTGCCGAACTTGGTTTTTCTGAACTGACGATCCGCGCGATGCTAGGTCACGCATCACAGAATTTGACGCAGGACTATATTCACGTCGATGAAGCTCTGAAACTGGCCGTGCGACGCACGTCAGATGAAATCGCCAAGCTGATGGCACAAGGCGCCGCCAAGCTTGACCGCCTGCGGCTGGTCGCATGATGGCCGACGCTAGACATATGGTAACGTATATGTTACTTGAAAGGCTATGAGTTGATAGTTCAGGAATATATCCGCGAGGACGGTTCCTGTCCGCTCCGATCATGGTTCGAAAGTCTGGATCCACAGGCCTCCGCTAAGGTGGCGACAGCAATAGTGCGGTTGGAGTTGGGTAACGCCTCGAATGTCAAATGGATCGGCGGCGGCTTGGGAGAGTATCGGATCGACTGGGGGCCAGGCTATCGCCTCTATCTCACCAAAGAAGGCGATGAACTCGTCATCCTGTTCGTAGGTGGAACGAAGAAACGGCAGCAGTCAGACATCGATCACGCTGGGGTGCTGCTGAATGAATACAAGGTCCGCAAGGCGATCGACAGAAAAGGCAGAAAATAGCGAGATGGCGCTGACCCGAGATTTCAAGGAAACGGTGAAGGAACGCGCCACGCGCGACCCCGCCTTCGCCAAGGCCATGCTCGATGAGGCGGCAACCGCTTTCCTTAACGGCGAACCGCATGTCTCGCGCTTGATCCTGCGTGACCTAGTCAACGCTTCGGTTGGTTTCGAGGCACTGGCCGAGGAAACCAGACATCCGAGCAAAAGCCTGCATCGAATGCTATCCGAAAAGGGCAACCCCAGCATGGATAATCTTGCCGCTATTTTCGGTGCGGTACGTCGTCGACTCGGCGTGGCGATCGAGGCGCATGCCGTAGAGGCGGCCTAGGGCCCGGATAGAGTGCATTGGACGATCATAGGTCTTGTACGTCCAAACTCGGCTTATTTTTCATGCTTCAGTTGGCTGCAAAGGCACCTTTACCCCAGTTTGGCGCCGCCTTGCGGCCAGCGCAGTAATAGCCGGAAGCACCAGCATGCCCTTTGCGACCAATGTACCGACCCCTGTCTGGGTATAAAAGCCCGGATTCCCCGCTCCACCGGCGCGAATACGTTCCGCCAAGGTCACTTGCGGACAAAACTCGACCTCAAGCTCCCCTGCAAGATATTGGCGTTCGAATTCCTTATTCTCACCGACATAGGAGGCGATCATTTTCGAACCTGCCCCGAGCGCAACAGCTTGCCCAACCCAACGTTGTCGATGCCCGCGTTGTTCGGCACGCAGACGAGCCTTCGAACCCCGGATTGTTGAACCGCGTCGATGAGGCTTTCTGGCACCCCGCATAGGCCGAAACCGCCAAGGCAGAGCGTCATCCCATCGTAGAGGAGGCCGTCAAGCGCCTCGACAGAGTTGTTATAGATGGGGATCACTGCCTTAACTCTCGTGGCTGGCGTTGGCTTTGATCAGCGCTATCATTGCCTGCGGTAGATCTCTGTCTTCGTCCAACGCAGCGCGCTTGCCATTGCACCACAGCGCAAGATGCTCTTTTCCGCGTTCGGTATGCCGATTCCATTCGGCGTCCGTCGGCGTGGTGATTTCCAGTCGAATCCCGTTCGGATCGCGGAAATAGATACTGTAGATCAATCCATTATGGTCGGTCGGGCCAACCACTTCGATGCCGTTCTCAGTCAGCCATGCGTGCCACTGGTCCACCTCGGCAGTATCCCGCGCCTCAAGCGCAATATGGTCAAATACGTCATACGCCGGGTGACTGACTTTCGCGCGGTCAGGAAGGCCGGGCGCCTCGAAGAAGGCGATAGTGGAACCGTCACCCATCCGGAAGAAAATATGGAAGTAAGGGAAGTCATCGCCTGTCGAGGGAATTGACGAGCCCAATACCGTGCTCGCCAGCTCCATGCCCATAACTCGCATGTAAAAGTCCGCAGTTGCTTCCACGTCATGCGTCACCCATGCGGCATGGTTGAGCATGAGAGGCGTGAGGCCAGGATTGGCAAGCTTCGTTTGAGCGAGGTTGGTTGAGGTCATGGCGCGTCTCACTTTCAGGTCTCTGGCCCATGGGGTAGCTGGCGCTCGACGGCCGCACTGTCCCCCGCTGTGGGGACGGCTCCCGCCATGCAGCTTCGCCATTTGCGGTCCCCTGCTGACGGGACAGCCCCGCTCGCAGGGCACCTTAAGAAATCGATGTCAGCGAGCGCCGTTTCGGTCGCATCATCGAGATCTCGAGGAGATATTATGGATCTTCATCCGACGCCCCCCCCGGTATCTGCACCATGCTTCGAACTGGAATTTGAATGGGTCCACATCGCCTATGATGAGACGGCCAAATTCACGGACATCTATGGATTCTTCGGCAATCAGGGGGCGGTGAATCTCGAGGGAATACGGATCAAACCCAAAGGCGTGAATTCGGACACGCTGCTCCTCTACATGCATCCAGCCTCAACCCTCCAACTATTGCCCGTGCCCCGGGAAGCCGTCGCGGCGGGCGCCCATGTCCTGTGCGCCGGCAGCCGGTATGCACGTAACGACACGGCCTGCGTCCTTGAGAAAGTCCTGCTCGACCTCGGGGCATTCATCCGTCACGCCAAAAGCAACTGGGGTTATCAGAAAGTCGTGCTGGTTGGCTGGAGCGGCGGCGGTTCTCTGGCACTGTTCTACCAGTCACAGGCGGAGTCGCCATCGATCGAGGCGACGCCTGCGGGAGACCCGATCAACATAGTAGGTGCAGGACTGATCCCCGCCGATGCCGTCGTTTTTCAGGCGGCGCATATGTCCCGGGCACAGTTGCTCGCAGATATCATCGATCCGTCCATGCGCGATGAACTAGATCCTGATAGCCGGATCCGCGAACTGGACATCTACGACCCTGGCAATCCCAACAAGCCGCCTTACACACCCGATTTTATCGCGCATTATCGCGTGGAGCAGGCGGCGCGAATCCGTCGCATTTCCGATTGGGCGAAGGAGATGCTGGAGACCCTCCGCAAGCGCGGTACCGGCGAAGTTGAGCGCGGCTTCATAACCCATCGCACCATGGCCGATCCCCGCTTCCTGGATGGCACGCTCGATCCAAATGACCGAAGGATCAACTGGTCCTACATGGGTAATCCAGAAACTGTGAACAGCGGACCTGTGGGCCTTGCACGTTTTTCGACCCTGCGTGCCTGGCTGTCGCAATGGTCCATCGACGATACCAATGCGGACGGCCTCGTTTGCGCTGGGCGCATGAAGGCCCCCCTTCTCGTGATCGAGAACACGGCCGATGACGCAGTACCGGCGACGCACCCACGTCAGATTTTCGAGGCTGCAGGTAGCGAAGACAAACAGTTTTTACGGATCGAAGGCGCAACCCACTATTATTCCGGACAGCCCGACTTGTTGGCAGATGTGACACTATCGATGCTAGGCTGGCTTTCGGACCGTAATCTCTATCAGCAACTCTCCTGGAAATAACCGACATGACTTCAATCATTGGGTGGGCGCACACGCTCTTCGGAAAGCATGAGCACGAAACATTGGAGTCGATGATCGTCAATGCGGCGAACGAGGCCATGGATCATGCAAAAGTAGATCCTGCCGATATCGACCAGATTTTTATCGGGCACTTCAACAGTGGATTTTCGCGACAGGACTTTCCTGCCGGTCTTGTCCTGCAGGCCAATCCCGCGTTGCGATTCAAGCCTGCGACCCGAACCGAGAATGCTTGCGCTTCCGGGTCGGCTGCGGTGTATCAAGGGATTACTGCTATCGAGGCCGGTCGAGCGCGCCATGTGCTCGTCGTCGGGGCGGAAAAGATGACCGACACGCGCGGCGAAACAGTCGGAAACAATCTGCTGGGCGCTTCCTATCTGCCTGAGGATCATGGGGTGAAGGGCGGATTTGCGGGGCTTTTCGGCCAGATAGCCGACCAGTATTTTCAACGCTACGGTGACCAGTCGGATGCCCTTGCCGCCATCGCGGCGAAGGCGCATCGAAACGGGGTCAGCAATCCTTGGGCGCAATTGCGCAAGGATTTAGGCTTCGCCTTTTGCAGAGAGGAAAGCGATCGCAATCCCGTGGTGGCCGGTCCGTTGAAGCGGACAGACTGTTCTCCCGTATCGGACGGCGCCGCAGCACTCGTGCTCGCGAGCGAGGACATCGCCAGGCTTTCGCAACGCGCGGTCACCTTCAGGGCGGCCTCCCACGTGCAGGACTTCTTGCCGATGTCTCGGCGGGAGGCCATCCATCTCGAAGGGTGCACTGCGGCCTGGCAAGGCGCTTTTGCACGATCAGGTGTTTCGCTGGATGATCTGAGCTTCGTCGAGACCCATGACTGTTTTACCATCGCCGAACTGATCGAATATGAGGCGATGGGGCTTGTCCCACGCGGTCAAGGGGCACGTGCGATCCACGAAGGCTGGACGGAAATGGGTGGCAGGCTACCGGTCAATCCATCGGGAGGCCTCAAAGCGAAGGGACATCCGATTGGCGCCACGGGTGTTTCCATGCATGTTCTGTCGGCAATGCAGCTTTGTGGCGTCGCCCCGCAGGGGATGCAGGTTTCGAATGCGACGCTGGGCGGGGTGTTCAACATGGGCGGCACCGGCGTCGCGAACTACGCTAGCATTCTCGAGCGCAGCCGCTGAACCGTTGACGGCCCTAATCCAAAAGGCGGGCATCTGCGCGTATCGCGGGCACCGTGCCCGCGGATCGCACTTCCCAACCTTCGATCTCAGGCAAGCGCTTTAGGCTCGAACCGATCTCGTCGACGCCTTCGAGCAACGCTTGCTTTCGTTCCGCTGCGAGATCAAAGCTGATTTCTGACCCGTCGATCAGTCTCACGCGCTGGCTGACCAAGTCGATCGTCATCGTTGCGCTGGCCGGATTACCGGCCAGGGTCAGGAGCCTGCGGACTTCGCCAGCCGATAACACGATGGGCAGAATAGCGTTCTTGAAACAATTATTGTAGAAAATGTCTGCGAAACTGGGGGCTATGATGCAGCGGATTCCGAAATCACGCAGAGCCCACGGCGCATGCTCGCGGCTTGACCCACAGCCAAAATTTTCGAGTGCGATCAATATCCCGGCATCCCGCCAAGGCGAGCGGTTAAGTATGAAATCGGGCCGCGCCCGGCCTTCTTCGCTATACCGAAGGGTATGAAAGAGTTTGGCCCCCAGCCCCTCTCGCGTAATCGTTTTCAAGAACTGCCCGGCGAGGATCTTGTCGGTGTCGACATTCGCCAAAGGCAGCGGCGCCGCGACGGCTGTCAGCGTATCGAAGACTTCCATCAGTCAAAACTCCGCACGTCGGTGATACAACCGGCGACTGCCGCCGCCGCCGCCATTGCCGGCGACATCAAGTGAGTCCGGCCTCCCGGACCCTGCCGCCCTTCGAAGTTGCGGTTGGAGGTCGAAGCGCAACGTTCGCCGGGTTTCAGCCGGTCGGGGTTCATGCCCAGACACATCGAACAGCCTGCCTCCCGCCATTCGAAACCGGCGTCGAGGAAGATGCGGTCCAGCCCTTCTTCCTCCGCCGCCTTTTTGATGCGGCCCGAGCCCGGCACGACAAGTGCGCGCGTCCCCGTCGCAACGTGACGGCCATGCGCGACCGCGGCTGCAGCGCGCAGGTCCTCGATCCGGCTGTTCGTGCAGCTACCGATGAACACAACATCGACTGGCAAGCCTTGAATAGGCATTCCCGGCACCAGCCCCATATAATCGAGCATCTGCTGCGCCTGGCGGGCCGCTTCGGGGGCGAGGCCACCCGGGTCGGGCACGACATCCTCGATGGTGAGGACCGCCTCCGGGCTGGTGCCCCACGTCACCATTGGTGCGACGTCGGCGGCGTTCATCTTTACAACGCGATCATATCGGGCACCCGGATCAGAGCGCAAAGCCAGCCAGCGTTCTTTCGCCGCCGCGAACTCGCTGCCCACAGGTACATAGGGGCGCCCCGCAAGATAGGCGAATGTCGTTTCGTCGGGTGCAATGAGCCCCGCCCGCGCGCCCGCTTCAATCGACATGTTGCACACTGTCATGCGCCCCGCCATGTCGAGCGCTTCGATTGCTCGCCCGGCATATTCGATCACATGGCCGGTTGCTCCAGCCGTGCCGATCAGCCCTATCATGGCAAGGACGAGATCCTTCGCCGTCGTTCCCGAAGGCAAGTCTCCTGCCACCTCGACAAGCATATTCCGCGCTGGCTCCTGCACCAATGTCTGGGTAGCCAGCACATGCTCCACTTCCGAGGTGCCGATGCCAAAGGCCAGCGCGCCAAAAGCCCCATGGGTGGAAGTATGGCTGTCCCCGCACACGATCGTAAGGCCGGGCAATGTAAGGCCGAGTTCAGGCCCGATCACATGCACGATCCCTTGTCCGGCGCTGCGCAGGGGCACATAGGGGACAGCAAATTCGGCAATGTTGCGTTCCAGGGTCTCGACCTGGAGGCGGCTGTCCGCTTCGGGAATAGGACGATCACGATGTTCGGTTGGAACATTGTGGTCCGCCACCGCTAGGGTGGCTTCGGGTCGCCGCACCACCCGCCCCGCCCCGCGCAAACCCTCAAAGGCCTGCGGGCTGGTGACTTCATTGACGAGATGGCGATCAATGTAGAGCAGCACGCTGTCGCCGTTCGATGGCGCGACGACATGCGCATCCCATATTTTCTGAAAGATCGTGCGCGGCGGCTGCGTCATGTCACACGCCTTCTCGGCAAAGGGTTGCGGTGACGGCGTCCCGCACGCGCCCGCCGGGAAGCGAGCCGGGCAGGTCGGCGACGTCGCGCGCGACGGACATCAAGGCATCCAGGTCGATCCCGGTGGCGATTCCCATCCGTTCGAACGTCCAGACAAGATCTTCGGTCGCAACATTCCCTGTCGCTCCGGGCGCGAAGGGACATCCGCCAAGTCCGCCAACGGATGCATCGATCACGGACACCCCGGCCTTAACCGCCGCCAAAGCATTCGCAACGCCCAGGCCATAGGTGTCATGGCCATGATAGGCCCATCCCGCCACGTCCGGATGGCGTGCGCGCACCTCGCGCAGGAGCGCGCTGACGCGGTCAGGCGTCACGCGCCCGGTCGTGTCGCAGGGGCAGATTTCGGCCTCTGGCATTATTGCGGCGAGTTGCGCGATGATCGCGAGCGTCTGCTCAGGATCGACCGGGCCATCGAAGGGACAATCGAATGCCGTGGCGACGTTCATTCGCATGGAGACGTTGGCGGGTAAAAGGGCGACGATCCGTGCATATTCGTCCACAGAGTTGGCAGGCCGTCGACGGACGTTGTTAATGTTGTGCTTTTCCGAGACCGACAGCACGAAGGCCAGCCTTGTCGCACCTGCGGCAAGGGCACGCTCGGCGTGGCGCTGGTTGGGGACGAGGACCTGCACGTCCAGTCCGGGCAGGTCCTGAACCGCGGCCAGTACATCCGCCGCATCGGCCAACTGGGGCACAGCCGTATCGCTGACAAACGCCGACGCTTCGACCCTGCGAAGACCGGCACCATGCAGCCGCCGAACGACATCGATTTTGGTAGCCGTCGGTATGTAGGGACCAATGGGCTGAAATCCATCGCGCGGCCCTACGTCGACGATTGTGACTGCCGAAGATCCGTTCATGCAATGACCTGTTCTTTCCGCAGCGCAGCGGCTTCGCTTTCCGTCAGACCAATATCACGCAGGATTTCGTCGCTATGCTGACCGATGGCCGGGCCGGTCCAACGCACCGTTCCGGGACTTTCGGGCACATGAGGGACGATGCCGCTATGCAGCATGGTCCCAAGCAGCGGATCCTCCACCTCCTGAACCATGGCGCGAGCGCGGTATTGCGGATCTGCGACGGCATCGGCAGCGGTGTAGGCTCGCGAATTGGGGATGTCGGCATCGGTCAATAGCGCTTCAAGGGCGCTTGCCGAAAAGCCGACCGTCCACTCCCCAATCAGCGCATCGAGTTCCGCCATATTGGCGACGCGATTCAGATTTCCAGTAAAACGCGCCTCGTCGATCAGGTCGGGGCGGCCGATGGTCGTCATCAGCCGTGCGAAAAGCGGCTCGGAGTTTGCGGCAATCAGCACATATCCGCCATCCGCCGTCGGATAGGCATTGCTGGGCGCGGCAGTGGCGATCCCACCGCCCGTTGGCTCTTTGATCTTGCCGAGTTTGCCATATTCCGGGAGCATGGCTTCCATCATGCTGAACACGCTTTCGGTAAGCGCCACATCGAGTGTGCGCGCCTTGCCGTCCCCGCCTGTCCGATCGCGCTGCCACAACGCCGACATGATGCCGAACGCCGCATAGAGGCCGGCGATCGAAGTCGCCGATGCTGACACCGACGCGTACGGGAGGCAGCCCGTGCGTGCACGGAGGATGATTCGTCAGGTAACGCAGGCCGCCAATCGCCTCCCCGATGACACCGAAAGCAGCCCGGTCGCGATAGGGCCCGGTCTGGCCGTAACCCGAAATGCGCGCCACCACGAGGCCCGGACGCGCAGCTTGAAGTGTCGCGTCGTCCAATCCCAGCTTATCGAGATGTCCTGGACGAAAATTTTCCACCAAGACATCGCAGGTCGCGATGAGCCGCATCAGCAGTTCGCGAGCGCCCGCCTTCTTGAGGTCTACAGCGATGCTACGCTTGTTGCGGCCGTGAACGGACCACCATAGCGACTGGCCATCGATCTGCTCGCCCCATCGACGCACGGGATCCCCTGATGGCGGTTCGACCTTGATCACGTCGGCGCCCAAATCACCGAGCAAGCGCGTGCAAAACGGCGCTGCGACGAAGTGGCCGATTTCAATCACGCGCAGTCCAGCCAGCGGCTGCTGAGCAAGCGACGGTTCGTTCAAAGCTACATCCATTCCCTACACATCACGGATGCGGTTTGCGGTAGGGGAGAGGCACTGTCGGTCCCTGCGACCGGGTACAGGCCACCCTAAGCCTTCCGCGATCCGAGCTGGTGTGGAAGCGCAGTCCGGCATCTCTTCTGCTTGGCGGGACAATGCGATTGAAACTGCCCGCTGAGGATGATAGGCCCTTCCTAGCTGTTCCACAGAGTGACAGGCTTAATGTTCTAGAGGAGAGGGTATGGCGCTTATGAACCCGGTCGGGTCGTACGACAGTCATGACATCAGCACGCTCATCCGTGCGATTGGAGAGCCGGCGTTTGGCGTAGAACTGCTCGGCTTCCTCAACAAAGTCTGTGGCGCAGAGCATTGCGCAATCTTCGACTGGCACGGCGAAGCGCCTAGACAACGGGTAGCGATCAGCCATGACGGTTCAAGTCAGGCCTATCGAAGGACTTCGCAATATCTTAGCACTGGCCTGTGGCAAGATGATCTAGCGTTCAAATGCACCCGCGACCAAGTCAGCAGCAGGACACCGTCGATCCAGCGAATCGACATCCGGGACTTGCCGCATAACGACCTACGACACATCATCTACGAGTTGAGCCATGTCCGTCAGCGCCTGCTGCTGTGCGGAGATGGCAATCGAAACGGACCGGTTTTGAGCATCCTGCGCGGCGAGCGAAGGGGTTGTGTTTCGGAGAGTGAAACGGCGGCCCTTGAGAGCGTGTCGGTCACGCTCCTCTCCATCCTTGGCAAACAGAACGAGATTGCATGGCAGCGTGACAGGCTTAGTTCCGCCCTCTCTTCGCTCGAAACTATCGAAGCCTGCATCCAGAAGGCACCTGAAGGCCTGCCTCGCCGAGAGACAGAGGTATGCGCGCGAATAGTTTATGGCATCAGCACCATCGGGATCGCGCTCGACCTCGATATTGGTGAACAGACGGTCACCACCTATCGCAAGCGCGCCTATCAGCGATTGGGGATTGGTAGCCAGCGCGAGCTTTTGACATGGTATATGGAACGGTGGGCTCTGCACTCGACGATCCATTGACTACCCGTCCTGATTGGGTTTCTACCGCGGACAAATGATTGGTAGTCGATCGGAAGAATGAGAGACGTGGGAGTATTTTATGACGGGGCCATCGAAGGCGAGCGTGACGCAAAGTCTGGACCGTGCAATCGATATACTGCGTCTGATCGGCGACAGAAGCCGAACAGGAGTCCGCCTCGCCGACCTGTCGCGAGCGTCGGGGCTGGCAAAACCTACCGCTCTTCGTCTTGTCCGCGCCCTTGAACGGCAGGGCTTGGTTGAGCGTTGCTCCGTGGGAGACACCTACCATCTGGGAAAGGATGTGTTCGTCCTCGGCCTACTCGCCAGCGAACGACACGGAATCGCAAAGATCGCGACTCCATTTCTGCGTCATCTTGCGGAAGAATCCGGCGACGCTGCGCTGCTCACCTTGAGACAGGGCAGATTTGGGGTTTGCATTCAACGAGAGGAGGGCGCCTTTCCAATTCGTTCCTTTGCGCTGCGAGTTGGCGACCGCCATCCTCTCGGCGTCGGATCGAATACCTTGGCAATGCTTTCGGCCCTGGAAAGGGACGAGTTGGAACCGGCCATCGCGTTCACAAGCGAACAGGTTCGTAAATATTACCCGACCTACAATGAGGTAGATTTTAGAGAGGAAGTGGTTCGCACACGCGCCATTGGATATGCGCTCAATCCTGGCCGGCTTCTTTCGGGAAGTTGGGGAATGGCCGTGTCCGTTACAGACGCTAGCGGTCATTGCGTAGCGGCGCTCTCCATCGCAGCGGTGGAAGCCCGTATGGATGAGGGACGGAGGCCCGAATTGGCAGAACTGATGCGACGCGAGGCGGCCTCTTTGGCACAGGCTCTGGGGACGGCATAGCGTTAGGCGCGGCCTATCGATAACCGAGCGATGCCAGTGGCAATGCGAAGTCCGTCGGCTCCAGCACATAGACCGTGGTTCGACCAAGCGAGGTCCGACCCATCGACTGTCGCTCCTTCCTCTGCGCTTCACGGACAGCCACATCTCCATCTACCGCACGGCGGCCCGCCTCGCGGGTGTTAGCATCCGGCCACGCGATGATCATCGCAAGCCGAGGCATGTGACATCCTGCCACAAAATCGGCTACCATCAGGATGTCGCCCCCTTCCCGCCGCACCGCAGGCAGGTAGACGGACTGAAGGAAGTCTGCCGCTTCTGCGTCATGACCAAGCGCAACCTCTGAAAATACCAACTCATGCACGCCGCCTATGCGCTCATCTGACAAACGTGGCGTGGCCTGCCATGCTCGACCGGGGCGCAGGAAGAACAGGTCGTAACGCTCCACCATCTGTTCGCCTGCGTTGGTAGTCGAGCGGATTTTCCACCACTCATCGTCCTGATAGAAGGCGTCCCACTGCATCTCCCGCTGGGCGAGATCGTCATAAGCCATCATGTAAACGAACAAAGGCGCATTTGGACCGGCGGTCGCAGTCCACCGCGCAACTTGGTCGATGCCATGCTTGGCCATCAATCGCGGAAGATGGTCGCGAAACCGTGCCTGAATGTCTTGGAGGCGCCCGGGAACAGCAGTGTAGAGCCTAAGTTCGTAGAGCATGTATTTTCCTCGCCTGCTATTTCGACCGGAGCGATTAGCACTCCGCTCAAGGGCCAAGCTTGATAGTATGCATAAGCGTCATCACACCAATGCCCCCGATCAGGGGGACAGTTCGCCCATTCCTACCACGGCATAAGTGCGCAGACGACATCCGGTAGGCAGGAGAATTTAATGCGCGCCTTGATCGTTCATGGAACCACGTTGCACTATGAAACAGTGCCAGATCCCGTCATTCTCGCGGAGAGGGATGCGATCGTGCGGGTTACTCAATGCGGCATTTGCGGCAGCGATCTTCATCTGGTCCATGATGATTGGGTGCCGTTCCGACCCGTCTATGGGATCGGTCACGAGGCCGTTGGCGAAGTTGTTGAAGTCGGCAAGCATGTGACAGGCCTCAAAGCGGGCGACCGGGTGATGTTGGCGGGTTCGGTAGGGTGCGGCCTATGCGCCCCATGCCTGGCCGGCGAGGTCAAACGCTGCGAGAATGGGGCCAGCGGCGTCTATGGTATCGGGCAGGAACTGGAGGGGTGCCAGGCCGAGGCCGTGCGCGTGCCTCATGCCGATTTCAACGCGGCAAAAATTCCCGAAGGTATCAGCGACGATCAGGCCATCTTGCTCACCGACAATCTGGTAACTGCATACGGCGCGTGCGTCGGTGCGGATATCAGGCCGGGCAACAGCGTGGCGGTAATTGGGCTTGGCCCGATTGGCTTGATGGCGGTTGAACTCGCGTTGGTGATGGGAGCCAGCATGGTACTTGCCATTGACCCCATATTGGAGCGGCGGGAAATCGCAGCCAAGTTGGGCGGCGTTCCGCTGCCTCCGGAGAACTTGCCCGAGGTGCTGAGAGAAAAGACTAAGGGCCGTATGATCGACAGCGTGATTGAAGCCGTCGGCAAGCAGGGCACCATCGACCTTGCGATGTCGATCGTCGGCATCGGTCGGTCGGTAAGTGTCCTTGGCGCAGGGCTGGGGCTGGAGGTGCGCGTGCCGTTCACCGCCATGCTCAACGGCATTACGGTTCGCGCCAACATGCTCACCGAGATCGCCCGGTATTGGCCCGACCTGGTGCCCCTCCTCCAGGCGGGACGCATCCGTCCGGAAAAGTTCATATCGCACCGGTTCGCGCTATCGGAAGGCCTGGCGGCTTACGATCATGCGTCCAAGCGAGATGCCGGCCTGCTGAAGGTTACGATGCGGCCCGACTGATGGGACTGCGTTGGCCAATCGATTGTTGCAAGACGTCATGGCTGATCGATTGGCAGGCAACATCCTTCCTACAGCCTTACGCACCCTTTTTGAAATGGAAAAGGTTGAACGACACGACTCGCCGACTGGAAGGCGGGCCTCTGTCCCCTCATCGGAGGACAGGTTTTTCCCTACATGGTGATATGTTCGGTCCAAAGCCAATGTATTTTGCCTGTGCTTTTTATGGAGATGGTATGCCAAAGAAGGACATCACGGTAACGATCAGCGCAGCGGATCGGCTACTTGAAACCACGACCAATCCACGCCATCGCCAGATTCTGGAGAATTACCGCCGCCACGCCATCCTTGAGGTGTGCGGCTATTGGCAGCCTATATTCGAGCCGAACATGACGGTCGAGCACCCCATCTATTATTACAATGTGCGCGGCTTTGCCGGCGACAAAGCAGAAGGTGCTGCCGCGATCAAGGGGATCTACCAGCATCTGGCCGAAAGCAGTGGGAGCGTCATGATCGTCCAGAATGAACGACTGATGATTTCCGACTGGGGCTTCGCGTCAGAAGCCGAATTCCATTCCTATTATCGCGGCTACACTTTGATTGGTGACGGTATTCCGGTCGATAATCCCGATGGTTTCTACATTCTGCGGCAGGGATATGTGATGCTGTGGAACTATGACGATCGCGCCAGAATGATTGGCGAGCAGGTGTACGAAAATCGTTCGCTATACGAACTCAAGGAAATACCGGAAGACGACTTCCTCACACTCGAAGATGCTCGTGCGCAGTTGATGCCATTGCTGAGGCCGCTTCCTATCTACGACCCGATCACCAACACCCAGTCTCCCGGCCATGAGACCTTTCAAGTAGCAGCGTGACATCCGTTTACAGGTCAAGAATGCATCCGGCTAGATGGTCGGATGCATTTTTGATCCGCTGCCACCATTCGCTCAAGCGAGTTGCGCGGTCTCGGCCGAGGGCAAGGTGATGACCGAGGCGTGGACGCGGAGACGACGATGCACTCATACTCAACCCGGATCATCTGGTGGGCGATGCTGAGCTTGCCCGACGGCCAGCCATTACAACAACAGGAAACGGCATGATCATCGATCTTAAGGGACGCAAGGCCATCGTGACAGGATCTACGGCCGGCATCGGCCGGGCGACCGCGGAGGGCCTCGCGCGCGCTGGCGCGTCAGTCATCGTCAACGGGCGCGGCAGCGCGCGCGTCGAAGAGGCCGTACGCCAAATCCGGCAGCTTGTACCGAACAGCGGCGTGACCGGCGTCGCCGCCGATCTCGCCACCCTTGAGGGAGCGGAGGCCCTCATCGCACAGATTCCGGATGCCGACATCCTTGTGAACAATGTCGGCACCGCCCCTCTGCGCGAGTACAACGGCATCGACGACATTGCGAAGATCTCCGACAAGGACTGGCTGGGACTCTTCCAAATCAACGTCATGAGCGGGATACGGGTGAGCCGGCACTACCTTCCGAAGATGGTCAGCAAGGGCTGGGGGCGGGTCGTCTTCGTCAGCAGCGAATCCGGCGTCAACATCCCCAAGGAGATGATCGACTACGGCATGACCAAGACCGCCCAGCTTGCGGTCTCGCGCGGCCTGGCCGAAGCGGTGGCGGGGACGGGCGTCACCGTCAACGCCGTGCTGCCGGGTCCGACCCGTTCGGAAATGCTTGGCACCTTCATGGCGCAGCAGGCCGAAGCGCAGGGCATCACCCAAGACGAAGTCGAGCAGGGCTTTCTCAAGACCATGCGCCCGACCACCCTCCTCAATCGGTTGGCGACGGCCGACGAGGTCGCCAACATTATCGTCTACGCCTGTTCGGAGCAGGCTTCTGCGACGAGCGGCGCCGCCCTCCGCGTGGATGGCGGCATCGTCCGCTTCGTCGCTTAGCTGTAGCGGCCTGCATGAAGATCGTCCGACGACTTGAGGTTAGGACCTTTTGATCGAGCCACGAGATGACTTTTGCCGCGATGCAGGTGGCTGACATGAAGGTATCGGCTCAGAGGGCGAAGTCGGTGTGGAAGTACCGCCAACCATGAGTATGCCAACCATGTTCTCAGCTTGCAGCGCTGATGCAAGAGCACGCCGCGCACGCCATGGGTACTTTTGGTTTTTCTTCGACGGGTGCTGACGGTGATGTTTTGGTCGGCGCGCGCCTCGGGAAGCCAAATGCATTCTAGGCGAGGTCGCCGAGAAAGGCTTGGCGCGACCCTCCCCCACAATGATATCCGCAATAAGCACTGTCGGAGCCTGCTGTCAGTTCATTCGATCATATCTGCCCATGACGGAGCATGGGCGGACATGCCGCCGTCGACCACCAATATGGCTCCATTGACATATTGGGACTGTTCCGACGCCAAAAATGCAACAACTTCGGCGATATCTTCGGGTTTTCCAAGCCTGGGCGCGGGGGTGTGACGACGATATATGTCGAGCTGCCTCGGAGATATGGCCGCAAGCGCCGCAGGGGTCAGAACGACACCCGGCGCGATCCCATTACAACGAACTCCATCCCGGCCATAACTTGTCGCGATGGAGCGTGTCAGAGATATGATTGCCGCCTTTGATGCTGCATAAGCGGGACAAGCCGCATCGGCTGTCAATGCGGCGGTCGACGACAGATTGATAATCGATCCGCTGGCCTGACGCCGCATCACCTCCAGCGCATATCTACAGGCCAAGGCCGTGCCCGCGACGTTTGCGGCAAACGTCTGCTGGAAGACGGTGGCCTGCGCTTCATGGATGCATGCATCGATCGCCATCAACTGCAGCGCCGCGGCATTATTGACCAAGATGTCCAGTCGACGAAATCTCGCATGGGTCGATTTCACCATGTCTTCGATTGACGCAGGGTCCGCCAGATCGAAAGTCGCCGCCGACGCCTGCCCGCCTGCGGCCAGAATGATCTCGACTGTATGTTCGGCACCCAGCGGGTCGATATCGCCCGCGACAACTGAAGCCCCCACCCCCCCCGCGAGCAATACCGCCGATGCCATACCAATACCAGACGCTGCACCGGTTACGATGGCGACCTTCCCGCTGAAGTTATCACTCATGCGATACTTCTCCAGATTTTATGTTGGCGGCTTAGGGGTGACGACATTCTCTGCTCAGCGCGGCTTAATTCGCAGCGGCAGCGCGTTGAGCGTCCGCAATGTGTTCACCAGTCGATAGCTGGGTTCGCCAGCAAGTTCGACTGATTTTGCGCGGATCGAAATGGCGTTCAGAATAGACTCCGCTTCGAGGCGGGCGATCATCTGTCCGATGCATATGTGCGCACCAAACCCAAATGCCCGGTGAATCCCGGCCACGTTGCGGTTGATGTCGTAACGATCCGGATCGACCCACTGGCGGGCGTCGCGGTTTGCAGCACCAGCATAATAGCCCACCTTGGTATCCGGTTTCAGCCGCACTCCCGATAACTCGACATTGCCGGTAGTGGTGCGAAACATCACCATCGCCGGCGACTCCAGCCGAATAGCTTCCTCAAACGCATTCCGGGCTTTTGCCGGGTCCGCATGCAGCAGGCTGTATTGCTCGGGATTTATGGCGAGCAGGTGAAGTGCATGGCCGATCCCCGCGATCGTCGTGTCCGTACCCGCACGGAAGAAGCTTCTGACATGAGGGGCAGCGGTTCCCGACGCAAATTCCCCGCGATCCTCCGCCTCGAAGATCTGTATGCCAAAGCCACCGGGGAGCATACGCTCGCGCTTGAGTTGGTCGGCATACCATTCAAGGATCGGTTCAGCACGCCTGAGGCACCGCTGAAGGCGCTCATTGTTGGGCCCAAGCTGGTTGAAATTAAGTTCGCCTGTCAGCACGAGCCGGTCGGGTGCGGCATCGATGCCTAAAACACCCGGAAATGCGCTAAGGACGAAAGCTTCGGCGATATCGCTGACACCGTCGATCTCGCGCTCATCAAGAACACGCTCGGCAACCTGCTGTGCATGGTCTTCAAACCGTTCGCGCCATTCTCGCACGACCCGCGGCGACAATATTCTCTGAAGTGCCCGACGGACGCCCGCATGTTCCGTACCCTCGATTTCCGTAATGGGGCTGGGCGAGCGCCAGGCTCCGGGCTTGCGGATGTCCGCCATACCTACGCCACCGGTGGAGGTAAATCGGCTATGGTCAGAAGCAACCTGGCCTACCTCGTCCCAACGTCCAACGGCATAATAGTCATAAAGGGGGATGTAAGCCGCTGGCCCCGCATCAAGTAGCTGTTCGAAAAAAGGATACGGATCACGTAACACTTCATCGGAAAAGGGATCAAGATCAAGTATGGGGGCTTCGGACAACGATGTGGCAGGAGAACCGGTCATCAGGCGCTCTCCCC